>PLMF01000260.1:0-7044 GCA_003142355.1 Bryobacterales bacterium | reverse complement strand
GCGGCCTGGGCCGATTTGAGGCGCGCCGACGCTTCATCGAACTCCTGGTTCGAAATCGACTTCTTGGACGCGAGCTCTTCCATCCGCTTGAACGTGCTCTGCGCCAGATCCAGGTTAGCTTTGGCGTAAGCCACACCGTTGTCCGCTTCGGGGATGGCGCTCATCACTTCGGCCTCGGCGGCCTCGGCGCCGCGCACTTTGGTGTCCAGATCCTGTGAATCCAGCGTGACCAGCAGTTGGCCCTCCTGAACCCGATCGCCNNCGCGCACGAACGGTTCCGGTAGCCTCGTACACATCGGGCCACTGCTGGATGCTTACCGGTGCCGTTTGGACCGGAATAGCCGGCTGGCCAGAGGCTGCTTTAGGCTGAGGCTCACTGCCGCCGCAGCCGCTCAACATCGCAATCGAAGCAAATATGGGGACAAAAATGAATCGCATTAGTTCAATACCTCCGAGTCGGGCGAGAGCCGCCCCGCAGCCAAATCCAGCATGGTGGCGGCGATGCGTTGGTCATGCACCGCTGCCAGGTACCGGGTCTGGCTTTCCAGTACCCCGGTTTCGTTTCGCAAAAGGTCCGTAACGTTGCTCATACCGGATTCGTAGCGGTTCTGGGTGATCCTCAGACTTTCCTCGGCTTCAGCCACCGCCGCTTTGGCCACCTCGATCCGTTGCTGGGCCGCTCCCAGATCGGCCCAGGCGCGGCGTACTTCGAGGCGTACGGCGGAATCCATGCGCTGCTCGTCGGCATGGGCGCGTTCCAGCAAGTGGCTCGATTCCTCGATGCGCGCCTTGTCGGCCATACCGTTGAACAGGTTCCAGCGCAAGCCGATGGAGGCCAGCCAGTTGGCCCCACCCTTATTGATGAACTGTTGGCGGTCCGCCTCAAAGGCTGCGTGGAAAGCGACCTGCGGAAGCAGCGCGCTCCGGGCCGAATCGACCTGCGTCTTTGCGAGGTCTGCCGCCAGGTGGATTTGATGGGCCTCCGGGCGCGTGGTGGAGGCATCCTTTTCCAGGGACGCCAGCGTCAGGTTCGGCAAATCCAATGGACTCAGCACGGTACTTAGGACATGCCCAGTGTCCAGAGGGAGCCCGAGCGCGTCGTTCAGCGCGGATTTTGCTACATCCAGATCTGCCGCCCTCTGGATACGCTGTTCGGTAACAGCGGCAAGATGTACCCGGATCGAGAGCACATCGACATCGGTCGACATGCCGGCCGTGCGGACCGATTCTGCCTGCGCCAGGTCCGCTTCGGCGGACTTGAGCGCTTGCTCCGCCGTCTTGAGGCTTTCAGCCGCCAGGACCGCACCGTAATATGCTCTGACCACACCGGCAATCACTTGCATCTGGGTTCGGCGCTGCTCTTCTCCGGTCATCTGCCGCGAGAGGTCGGCCGATTTCACCGCGTTGCGAGTTTGACCGGCGTCGTACAGAACCTGGTCCACCGTAAGTTGTGACTGAAAATTGTTCAAGGAATCCGGCCGGTTCAGGGGACCAATATTGAAGTTTTCGACACCAAATTGGTGCTGGGTCAACAGCGAGCTGAAAACAAAGACTGGATTGTCGCTGCGCGAAAAGGATTCGGAATAGTTCAATTTGGGCAGTTTGCCGGCACGGGCCTCGTCGATGCGTGCGGCCGAAGCGCGCATCCCGGCATTGGTGGCGGAGATGGCTTTGTTCTCTCGCAGGGCCAACCGCGCCGCCTCGCGCAACGAGAGGGAATCCTGCGCCAATAAGGGTACAGCCAGAACCAAAAGGAGTGATTTTCTCATGATATTCGGATCGCGATACTCCGCTTCATTCCTGAAGATGCAAATTCCGGCCATTGGTGACATCGTCACTTTTCCGGAAAAACTGCATCTTTGTCGCTGAGGAAACTTTTATGGAAGTGGAAATCCTACATCTAGGCGACGTGAAGTTTGAGGCGATCGCGCGCGGCCACCGCGTGATCTGCGATCAGCCGGCCACCCTGGGCGGTTCCGACAGCGGCATGACGCCGCCGGAGTTCCTATTGGTATCTCTCGGGACGTGCGCGGGATTTTACGCGGCGCAGTACCTCAAGGCAAGGTCCCTATCCGCCGATGGACTGAGAATCAAGGTTACGGCGGAAAAGGCGACCCAGCCGGCCAGAATTGGACGCTTGCAAGTCTTCGTGACCACGCCCGAGTTGAACCCGAAGGACCAAGCGGGCATTCTCCGGGCCGTAAAATCTTGTCTGATCCACGCCACGCTGCTGAATGCGCCGGTCGTCGATATCGTTCTGAATGCGCCCGTCGGTGTGCCCGCCGCCTGATGTGCGGCTGGGCCGGCCAGCATCATGAGATATCTGGGCACCTGCGAACAGGTCATAGCTTGGCTTTCAGATTATCTGGATGAAGATCTGGACGGAGAGAGCGGGGTCGAAGTGGAAAAACACCTCCGCGGGTGCGGCACTTGTCAGGCGTTCGCCGATAGCCTGCGTCGAATCATCGAATTGTGCCGTGCATACGAACCCAGCGTGAAACCCCGGGCACTCACTCCCTCGGCCAGGACCGAACTCGAGCGTGCGTGGCAAAAGGCGCTTGCCGACCCGGCAGGATGGCTCGAACCGAGGGACATAATGTGGACCTATGCCGCCGAGGCAACCAACAGGTAGCTGTACTGCCCCAAGTCGCGAAAGGAAACATTGCGCCAATTATCGCCTCTCAACCTCGCTTCCGTTTCGCTGGGGGCAACACGGTGCTCTGACGGCGGTCCAGGTGGATATGGCACATCGGTGCGCCAATCGAGGATAGCCACACGCCCGCCGGGACGCAATATGCGCCGCAGTTCCGCCAGAACCGTACCGGGTTCGTCCAGCTCATGCCAGATGTTTCCCAAGAAGGCCAAATCGCAACGGCCGTCCGGAAGACCGGTATCCACAGCCTGGCCCTCGCGAAGCCCGATGTTGTCCGGAGCGCCTTCCCGTTGCAGCTTCTCTTCCAGGATTTTGAGCATGGCGGGCTGCAGATCGACAGCCCACACCATCCCTGCTGGAGCAACCGCACGTGCAAAGGGCAGGGCGAAGAATCCAGTGCCGGCGCCGATGTCGGCAACCACCATTCCGGGCTTGAGGTCCAAACGGCCGATCACCTCATCCGGAGGCATCCACAGGAGCCTCCGCGGATCGTCCAAACGGTGAGCGTCGCTGGGTTGAAAAGTCCTTTGGTTCATAATGATCCAACTGTTGTGGCAGTCCGACCGGCTGCCCCTAGCGCGCTCAAGTGAACCCGCCGGACCCAGATGATTTGCACCCGCCGGCGGCGAACGTCGAGAGCAGCCGCTCGACTTCTTCAGACCGGCATTCCGGGCACTCCAGATCACGGTCGGCGTCCTGCATCCGGCGCAGCATTTCAAAGCTCTTGCCGCATTGTCGGCAGCGATATTCGTACATCGGCATAGGGTGGTCCTACTACCAGGATGCAAAATCCGCCGGCTGGTGACAAACGGGGTTTGTCACGGATGGCGGTGAATTGCATCTGTAAGATTGCATGGATCATCCATCCGCTCAAGTCCCGCCGGAGCCGCCGCAGCCGGCCAATGTGGCCAACGCTCACGAACTGTTGCAGGCCACCCACGAGGAATTGAGGAGCAACAATGAGCGCCTGAAGCTCCTGCTGGAACTGAACAACGCCATCGTCTCGAATCTGGAGCTTCGCGATCTCCTGCGGGCCATCTCGGCGAGTGTCCGCCACATGATGAAGTGCGACTCCGTGGGTGTGGCACTGCCGGACCCGAACGACCAGCGGCTGCGCATTCACGCGGTTGATTTTCCGGAAGGGCGAGGTCTCATTCGCGAAGAAGGCAAAGTCCCGGCCGCCGAGGGACCGACCAACCGGGTCTTTCGCATCGGTGAACCCATTGCGCTGGACGCCAGGGAATTAGCCGCATTGGACGTTAGCAACTTGGCTGTGGCTGAGGGCTTTCAAGCCCTGTGCGACGTTCCACTGGTCAGTCGCAATCGCACCCTGGGCGTCTTATGCCTCGGCCGGCTGCACGACAACCCCTTTACCGGGGATGAGGTCGATTTCGTCCGCCAGGTGGCGGCGCAGGTTGCGATCGCGGTGGAAAATGCCTTGGCCTATCGGCAGATTGCCGAACTCAAAGACAAGCTGGCGCAAGAGAAGCTGTACCTGGAAGACGAAATCCGCAGCCAGATGAATTTCGATTCCATTATTGGCCGCAGTGCGGCGCTTCAGAAGTTGCTTCAACAGGTCGAGACCGTGGCTCCCACCGATTCGACCGTGCTCATATACGGCGAAACCGGAGTGGGGAAGGAGTTGGTCGCCCGCGCCATCCACAACTTGAGCTCTCGCAGCAAGAACGCGTTTGTAAAACTCAACTGTGCCGCCATTCCGACCGGCCTGCTGGAAAGCGAGATGTTCGGACACGAAAGAGGTGCTTTCACGGGCGCCATAGCGCAGCGCATCGGCCGCTTCGAACTGGCCAGCCACGGGACCGTTTTTCTGGACGAAATCGGAGAGATCCCGCTGGAACTCCAGCCGAAGCTCCTCCGCGTATTGCAGGAACGGGAGTTCGAGCGCCTCGGCAGTTCCCGCACGCTGCGCACCGACGCTCGTTTAATCGCCTCCACCAATCGGGATCTGGCCGCCATGGTGAAGGAACAGAAGTTTCGGATGGACCTCTACTACCGTTTGGAGGTTTTTCCCATCTACGTGCCATCGCTCCGCGCGCGGCAGGAAGACATTCCCCTTCTGGTTCGTCATTTTGTGCAGCAGTTTGCCAGGCGCATGAATAAGACCATCGACACGATTCCCTCGGAAAGCATGAGTGCGCTGATGCGCTATCCGTGGCCGGGCAACATTCGGGAGCTGCAAAACCTGATCGAGCGCGCGGTGATTCTGTCCGCCGGGCCGATCCTCAATGTGCCGCTCGCCGGTCTGCACACTCAGCCGATCGCGGCCGCCACCAACAAACGGGAAACGCTCGACGAGGTCGAACGCCGGAAGATTCTGGAAGTGCTCGAGGCTACCAGTTGGGTGGTGAGCGGGCCTCGGGGCGCCGCCACCTTGCTCGGTCTGAAACGAAGCACGCTTCAGTTTCGGATGGATAGACTCGGAATCCGCAAGTCGCACCCGCGCGAAACGGAGGTGTAGCTTGGCTGGCACATACGTTTCGCGTCGCCCATGGCCGGCGAATACGGCGCTCCGTGATCGTCAGCTCCGCGCGTCCGACCAGGCGCGTGTCGATCCACAGGCGCGTGGTCCGCTCATACGCTGCCCCGTCGCGAACAGCCGTATCGCGCATAATGTCGACGCGCCGCACAAATATCGAAGGACGGCGGACCAGGTAGCCGGTTTGTCGCAGGACCAACCCGCTGCCGGCATCAATCCATAGTTGGCCCCATATCAACCCGCCTCGCTTCTTTTTCGGCGCGATCTCAAAGATGTATGCGAGTGTTCCGCCGTCGGCGATGGACCCCCGGTATCGAAAGCGGTAATTCGCGGGCGCAATTGCGACGGAGGCAGGCGGCAGCGCCGCGGCCTCCACCTCGGCGGAAAGGTACCGTGCAATTACCTGTTGCCTCACGGTGCGGTCGCCATCCATTTCGAGCACCTGGTATTCCGGCCGGCCGAACGGCGGGGAGCCCCCTGGGCCGCGGCGAATCGCCCGGAGATGGCCGTGTTTGGCAAGCCTGGGAATGGACGCCTCGATATCGATGGTCGCCGTGCTCCAAGCCGGGGCCTGTGAAGCTGCCGCAAGATATCGGGCAAGAGCTAAGTCCGGATTGGGCATTGAACTGGCTGCCGCGATTCCCGATTCACCCGGACTGCCCGCCCAAAGTGTCGCCTGTAGCAGCAGGCCCAGCAAAACGACTGACCACATCTCATTGCGTCCCATACGACTCTACCGTGACGTCTTTAGCAGCCTTGAAACCTCAGAACGGGGCGGATCATCGGGCGTAATCTGCGGATTCCGAGGGATGCCGATCAGCGTTCCGAACTGATGTCGATCACGATTCCGAAGTGATGCCGATCAGTGTTCCGAACTGAAGCCGATCAGTCTTACGGTTGTAGTTCGGAACGCTGATCGGCATCAGATTGGAACGACGGCGCAGGGTAGCCGGGGCGATTGGGCTCCACTGGTAGTGGAGAACCCAGTTGCCCCAGAAGAGGCTGACCATGCGCAAGTTGAAGGAAGTTCTGCGGCTCCATTCGTTCGGACTGAGCCAGCATCAGATCGCCCGCAGTTGTGCCGTTTCCCAGAGCACCGTCCACGAGTACGTGTCCGCCGCGCAAGCGGCGGGCGTGAAGTGGCCGCTGCCGGAGAGTTGGGGGGACCAGCAGATCGAGCAGACGCTGTTTCCGCAGCGGCCCGCCCTCGCCGTTTGGCGGAAACATCCGGAGCCAGACTGGTCGCAGATCCACCAGGAGCTACAGACGCACAAGGACCTGACCCTGCAACTGGTCTGGCAGGAAGGCCGCGAGAGCAACCCGGAGGGTTATGCCTATAGCCGCTTTTGCGATCTCTACCGGCGATGGCTGAAGAAACTCGACCTGGTGCTGCGGCAGGAGCACCGCGCCGGCGAGAAGATGTTCGTCGATTACGTCGGGGCCACGATACCGATTCATGATCCGCAGAGCGGTGAGGTTCAACCCGCGGCCGTGTTCGTGGCGGTGCTGGGCGCCAGCAACTACACCTTCGCCGAGGCCACGACGGGGCAGGACCTGCGGAACTGGATCGGGTCGCACACGCGGGCCTTCGAGTTTTTCGGTGGTGTGGTCGAGGTCGTGGTGCCGGACAACTTGAAGTCCGCGGTCACGCATCCCAGCTACTACGAGCCGGATCTGAACCCCACCTACCGCGATCTGGGCGAGCACTACGGCGTGGCGATTATTCCGGCGCGGCCTTATCGAGCCAGGGACAAAGCCAAGGCGGAGGTGGGTGTTCAGGTTGTGCAGCGCTGGATCGTAGCCGCGTTGCGCAAGCGCAAGTTCTTCTCCCTCGATGAGGTCAATCAGGCGATCGCCGAGCTACTCACACAGCTCAACCAGCGGCCGTTCCGCA
>PLMF01000226.1 GCA_003142355.1 Bryobacterales bacterium | reverse complement strand
ACCCGGAACCAATTGACTCCAAATATTTGCGGCGGATGCGCAACTTTTCTCCCCATCTCAAGCCAATGCTTAAAATAATCAGCCATGTGATAACCGCAGAACGGCAGCATTGCAAATGGATCGCGGCGCACCTGCCCCACTTTTCCTGCCGCTGCCGCTGTAGTTTCTGAACCGAGCGTAGCAGCAAGATACACTCCATTCGCCCAATCGAGAGATTGACAAACGAGCGGTGTTGTGTTACTGCGACGTCCACCAAAGATAAATGCTGCAATCGGCACACCGTCCGGATTTTCCCATTCTGGATCAATACAAGGACATTGATTTGCCGGAGTTGTAAAGCGCGCATTCGGATGTGCCGCCTTGCGTCCGCAGTCCGGTGTCCATGGCTGGCCAGTCCAATCAATCAGTTGAGGCGGAGGTGTCTTGGTCATTCCCTCCCACCATACATCGCCATCCAGCGTGAGTGCGACATTGGTAAAAATAGAATTCTTTCTCGCAGTTGCCATCGCATTCGGATTTGTTTTTTCAGAAGTGCCTGGAGCAACACCGAAGTACCCGTATTCAGGATTGATCGCATACAGGCGACCGTCTTTACCTGGTTTGATCCACGCAATGTCATCGCCTACAGTCGTAACCTTCCACCCTTGTAAAGCAGGAGGTGGAATAAGCATTGCAAGGTTTGTCTTGCCGCATGCGCTTGGGAACGCACCCGCGATATATGTTTTCTCACCCTGCGGAGATTCGAGTCCCATAATGAGNNTTTTTTTCCCAGCAGAGCATTACCGCCATACCCGCTGCCGAAGGACCAGATTGCATGTTCTTCTGGATAATGGACAATATATTTTTCTTTGTTACAAGGCCATGGCACATCCTTCTGTCCCGGCTCAAGCGGTGCTCCTACCGAATGAACGCATGGAACAAATTCACCATTGCTACCCAGCACGTCCCATATAGATTTCCCCATCCTTGTCATAATGCGCATATTGACAACAACATATGCCGAATCCGTTAACTCAATACCGATATGTGCAATATGCGAACCAAGAGGACCCATGCTGAACGGAATGATATACATTGTCCGCCCGTGCATACATCCGTTAAAAAGATTTTTCAGCGTGGTTTTCATTTCCACCGGATTGATCCAATTATTTGTTGGGCCGGCATCGCTTTTATTTACACTGCAAATAAATGTGCGATCTTCAACACGCGCAACATCACTGGGATCTGAACGACAAAGAAAACTGTTCGGTCGTTTTTCTTCATTCAGTTTTATGAACGTTCCGGACTTTACAAGTTCTTGACATAAAGTCTCATTTTCTTCTTGAGAACCATCGCACCAGTGCACATTTTCTGGTTTTGTGAGCGCAGCAATTTCTTTTATCCAGGAAATTGCTTTTTCATTTTTAACGTATGTCGGAATATTCATAATTCATCCCTGTATTAGTTCATGTTATTAAAGAGAACAAAGATACTTCGGTAAAGGTTTCTTACCAATCGCGTACAACTTTGCGAGTTCCAATTTGGATTTCGCGTGGCGAATTCGGATCTAATGCCCACTTGATTCGAGCTATTCCATCTGCAACCTCGCTGGCGGCTCCAGCAAAGCTGATCCGCAAATGGCCTTCCATACCGAACTCCTTACCGGGGACGGTGACCACGCGGACCTTATCGAGCAGCAAGTGGCAGAGTTTTTGCGAATCCTTCTCATAGGCGCTGAAATCGGGGAAGCAATAGAAAGTGCCGCCGGGTTTCACCACCCTGACGCCGGTGAACGCGCCGAGGCGCCTCATCATGACGTTGCGATTGTTCTCGAGCGTGAGGCGCAGGCTCTCGACGCACGACTGCACGCCGTTGAGCGCGCCTACCGCCGCCCATTGCGAAGGCGCGGCCGGCCCCGAGGTTTCCTGCGACTGGATGTTGGTCATGGCGCGGACCAGTTGTTTGTTGCCGACGGCCCAGCCGACGCGAAAACCCGTCATGGCGTACATCTTGGAAACGCAGTTGATGACCACGAGCTTGGAGCTGTCGAGGCTGAGAGCGTGGCTGAAGTCGTAGACGTTGGTGGGCTTGCGGTTCTCGAAGATGAGCCGGTTGTAAGTGTCGTCCATGATCAGATACAGGTCGCGTTTTTCGCACAACTCGACCACGCCGGCGATGAATTCGTCGGAGTACACAGCGCCGGAGGGGTTGTTGGGGCTGTTGATGATGATGGCTTTGGTGTAGATGCCCACGTTCTCGGCGATCTCTTCGACACTCGGCTCGAAGCCGCCATTGCGCGCCGCGACCGGCACGGGCACGCCGCCGGCGAGTTTCACCATCTCCGGATAGCTGACCCAATACGGCACGGGGAAAATGACTTCCTCTTTGGGGTCGAGGATGGCGTGCAGCAGCACCATGATGGACTGTTTGGCGCCGCTGGAGGCGATGACGTTNNGGAATGCCGTCCGCCGGAGTGTATTTCACGTCGCCGGTGCTGAGAAGAGCCGCGCAGCTCACGATGGCGTCGATGGGCGCTTTGCTTTTGGGCTCGCCGCCGCCGAGGTGGATGACGGGTTCGCCCTTGTCCCGGAGCAAGGCCGCGGTTTCATTCAGCTTGAGGGTGGGCGACTCGGATATGGATTTTGCGAGTTGGCTTAAACTCATGCCTTGTACATCCTTCGAATATAGTGATCCCCCACAGACTCCGATCGAGGGATTAAGGCTAGTATACAGGATGTCACGAGCATAAACCAACTGAATCGGCGGGCAGTTACAATGATGAAGCTATGAACCGACAGCCCCACATCGTCGTGGTTGGAAGCGCGAACGTCGATCTGACCACGTTTACGGATCTGTTTCCGCGTCCGGGCGAGACTATTTTCGGGCGCGAATTCCATCTCGGCTTCGGAGGGAAAGGAGCCAACCAGGCGGTCGCGGCGCGGCTGTGCGGCGCGCGGGTGTCGATGGTGGCGCGGGTGGGGGACGACCTGTTCGGGCCGGCCACCATCCAAAACTTCACCTCGCGCGGCATCGATGCCAGCCACGTGTGGATCACGCCCGGCGTGTCGAGCGGGGTGGCCCCCATCTTCGTCGATCGTTCCGGCCAGAACCGCATCCTGGTGGTGAAGGGCGCCAACGACCGGCTTTCGCCCAGCGACGTGGACGGCGCATCCGATCTGCTCCGCAGCGCGGATTCGATTGTCTTGCAGCTCGAGATTCCCATCGAGACCGTGTATCACACGCTGCGCTTCGCTCGCGGGCACGGCATCCGGGCGATTCTGAACCCGGCCCCCGGCCAGGCGCTGGACCTGGCGGAGGTGGCCAACGCGGATTACGTCATCCCCAACGAGACCGAGGCGGAGGCGCTGAGCGGAATGCCGGTGCGAGCGCTGGACGAGGCTCGAGACTGCGCTTCGAAGCTGCTGGCCGGCGGTTTGCGGCGCGTCATCGTGACGCTCGGCGCCAACGGCGCGCTGTGCGCGGGAGCGGATGGAAGCCGGCACATTCCGCCATTCACGGTGGAACCGGTGGACACCACGGGGGCGGGAGACGCTTTCATCGGGAGCCTGGCGTGCTTTCTGGGGAGCGGCTACGCGGAGGCCGAAGCCATCGCCCGCGCCAATCTGTACGCGGCTCTCTCCACCCTGGCGGTGGGGACGCAGAAGTCCTTCGTGGGGCGGGAGCGGTTGGAGGCGGAATGGGCTACCCGGTGATCTGGGTTTGGGAACTAGAAGAAGGCCGATTGCCAATCGGCCGCAGATTGTCAATCTGCCCCACAAGGTGTTGGAAGAAACCTCTGGTTTCGTCGAGCACCATCGCATCCAGAAGAGCCAGCTCCCGGACTGCGTCGACTTGGCCGGGAGGAGTGACAGAGATGCGATCCAGTTCTGTTTCGAGGCGTTCGGCGGCGCTTCGCATGTCGGACCACGCGGCGCCCCACTGAAAGTTCTGGGAGAAGCCGCCCACGATGGCCAAACCGGCCGCCAGGATTGGTGTCAGTATGTCAAGACCGGTTTCGAGCCACGTACCCCTGATGAAATACGCCGAGGAGAGTGACGCCAGCAGTGTCACCAGGGCGCCGAGCACCACGGCGAGATATCTTGCCGTCTTGTACGCGCGCTTGTTGTGTCGACTCGCCTGGGCGTAGTACTTGATGCGCTCCTGATAACGGTCCAGCATGTGTCTCAAAGCGTCGGCAGCCTCAGTCGATTGCCCAGTGCCCATATTCGCCTCCCGCCCATAGTGTAGCGTGGGGCGGGCTGGTTTTGAGGCTAAGTCATTGATTTCGTTGAGACAAACAGTTGTGAACGGTTTTCCCGAAGCAGCCGAAAGCGGTGAAAGAAATCGCCCCGGGACGACGCGGTTGACAGAGGAAAGCGTCTGTCCCACTTTGTGGCAGAAGCACCGGCGGCAAGAAGCGACCGCCGGCGCTACCGGCCCGCATGGGGTTGTGAGAGAATACGCCAAAAGGACATGAAAAACTTGCTACGACCACACTTCACAGTCTGCCTGCTGTTAGCGGCCTCCTGCGCGTTGGCGCAGAGAGGGCCGGCCAGCGAACCACCAGCCGCCCGGGCGGCTGAGGGGCCTGCGACCCCGATTCCGCCGGAGACCAGCTCCGTCACCGACCATGAACTATCGCTGGATGGCAAGACGATTCACTACAGCGCCACGGCGGGGACGCTGCTGATCGACGGCGAAGACGCCAAACCGTACGGCACCGTCTTCTATGTCGCGTACACCCTGGCGGGCGCCGGCGATCTTCGCACCAGGCCGGTCACGTTCCTGTATAACGGCGGTCCGGGCTCGGCGAGCATGTGGCTGCACATGGGTTCGGTGGGGCCGGTGCGGGTGGTGACGGCCAGTCCGGAGGCTACGGGCTCCGCGCCTTACCAGGTGACGCCGAACCAGTACAGCCTGCTGGATAAGACCGATCTGGTGTTTGTGGACGCCGTGGGGACCGGGTTTTCGAGGCCAGTAGGAACGGGGACCATCCGGAACTTCGCCGGCACGGACCAGGACGTAACGGCGTTCGAGAAATTCATTCAACGCTACGTGACCGTGAACCACCGGTGGAACTCGCCCAAGTTCCTGTTCGGCGAATCTTACGGCACCACGCGTTCGGCGGCGCTGGCGGATGCGCTGGAGACGAGCGGGATGCCGTTGAACGGCGTCATTCTCATGTCGACGATTCTCAACTACTTCACCATGGCTCCGGGGGGCGACGCGGTTTTCATCGGGAACCTGCCATCCTATGCGGCCATCGCCTGGCAGTTCGGGAAGATTGCGCATAAGCCCGCGGCCGAGAAGGCGTTTCTGAACGAAGTCCGGGCCTTCGCGCGGGGCCCATATGCGGAAGCGCTGGCGCAGGGACACAACCTGCCGCAGGCGCAGGCGGACTCGATCGCCCTCAAGCTGGCCGGGTACACGGGGCTGAAGGTCGAGTACATCAAGGAAGCCAATCTGCGGGTGAGTCCGACGCGTTTCCGCAAGGAGCTGATGCGCGACCAGCGGCTGATTATCGGACGGTATGACGCGCGGTTCGAAGGAACGGATCTGGACGCCGCGGGCGAGACTCCGGGTTACGATCCCTCGAGCACCGGCATCACGGGGGCGTTTGTGTCGGCATTCCACGACTATCTGGACCGCGAGCTGAAGTACACGTCGAAGGACAGTTACCTGCCCAGCGGACAGAACATCAACCAGACTTGGGATCACACGCACCGCCCGCCGGGAGGCGGCGGAGGCGGAGGCGGCGGACGAGGGGTGCAGCCCATGCGGGATGCTTACGTGGCGGGAGACCTGGCGGATGCCATGCGCAAGAATCCGCGGCTGAAGGTGTTTTCGGCCAATGGGCTGTTCGACCTGGCAACCCCGTTCTTCATCACCGAGTACGATTTGGCGCACATGGGGCTGGAGCCGAAGCTGCGCGGGAACATCGAGTTCGGGTATTACCCGTCGGGGCACATGATCTACCTGAACGTGGAGGCGCTCAAGCAGTTGAAGAGCGACCTGGCGGGGTTCTATTCGCGGGCGGCGCCGAACGGGCTGTGAGGGGCGAGAAGCGTCCGGAAAATTCGGGGACAGGCAGCGAATTTCGCAAAGGCGGCGAAATTCGAAGCCTGTCCCCAGTCTGCGCCACGGTCAGAAAACGTACTTGAGTGCGAATTGCGCGATGCGCGGGTCACCCGAGCTGGTGATGGTCCCAAAGGAAGTGCTGCTGGCAAGGGGACTACCGGTGCCCGGGTTGTTGAGCAGGGTGTGGTTGAGGATGTTAAAGTACTCGGCTCTGAACTGCAGGCTCGTCTCGCGAACCAGGTGGAAGCTGCGAACGAGGGCGGCGTGCCAGACTGAAATACCGGGACCGCGCAGAGAACCCTTGACCACATTGCCAAAGCCGGTTCCGGCGGCGCCAATGACGGGAACCGAGAAAGCGGCATTGTTGAGCCAGTTGACGCAGGCCTTGCTCCCCGGGCAATCGCCCGCATTGTTGGCGTCCCGGGAGTAAGCCGGCTTGCTGAAGTCCTGCACCGCGCGATCCTGGCCCAGACCGGTCAGAGAGATATCCTGACCAGCGGTTGTGGTCAGAGTATCTCCCGATCGGTGCGTGATCAATCCGGAGAGGCTCCATCCGTTCGCAATGAACTTGAGGGCCGAACCTCCGTTGCGCAATTTGGGCAGCGCCCACACGTAGGAGACCGTGATCGCGATGGGGTGATCGATGTCCGACAAGCCGCGGTCCAGCGCCTTGATGTCCGAAACATACGCCGCCGCCGGTACTCCGGCCGCGCCCTGGGGATAGAGAGGATAGACATACGATTCGCCCGCGTTCAGATCCTCGGTATTACTAACTCTGGTGGCTTGCGGCATGTCGTCGAACGATTTGGACCAGGTGAAGTTAGCCAATACCGACAGGCCATGGGACATCTTCTTATCCAAGGTGGCCTGCAACGAGTTGAAATTGGCATTGCCGGTCATGGAGGCCACGACGATTTGGGAGTAGCTTGTCTTGCAGCCGGTGCCGGATGTGCATGGTCCAACGATGGGAGCGGTATTATAGACGCGCCGCTGGGCCGTGCTCAGTCCGGAGCCGGTATTTACCGACGGGTTGAGTTCCAGGTTGACGAACTGATGGCGCGACCGGGAACCGACATAAGCCAGCCGCATCGCCCAACTGGAGGTTAGCTGACGTTCGAGGGTCAGGTTGAAGGCATAGGTCACAGGCACGCTGAAGTTGCCGGAGGGATCGTACTCATCGAGGAGGATCTGATTGGGGAACACCTTGTTGGACGGGAACGGCAGCGTGAAGGGGAACGGATTGTCATAGGGTGTTCCCTTGGTACCGCAGCCGCCCTGGCAATACGGGTTGCTGAATGGCCCTCCGGGGTTGGCACCGGGGGCAGCCCCGATCATACCCAGGTTGGTCAGGTTAACGGCAATGGTATTGGGCACATTGCCGGCCTGATTGAGGTTGAAAAAGCCGGGAAGGCGGTCCTGATAGAAGATGCCCGCGCCGCCGCGCACCACCGTTTTGGCATTACCGGCTACGTCGTAGGCAAAGCCGAAACGAGGCATCAACTTCAGCCACTGGTTCTTGGCGCCGTTGTCCACAACGCCGGGGTCGCCGGTGAGCAACATGCCGGCAGGCAGGGTGGTGAACTTGGTTGAAATGGTGTTCGAGGCGTAGGCACTGGGAAAGAATTCCTGCAACTGTCCGTTGTTGTTGTGCCAGGGGGCGAATTCTTCCCAGCGCAGGCCGTAGTTCAATTGCAGCCGGCGAGTCACCTTCCAGCTATCCTGGGCATAGAGGCCGGGGAAGTGGTTTCGATCGTTCACCAGCTCGTAGTTCCCCTGGCCAAATGCACTCATGAAGCCCATCTGGAAATTCGCCATGGCATTGGGATACTGGTATGTGGTGCCGCCGATTGCGTTGCTGACCGCAGCGAAGCTGAAGCCGCCGTACGACTGAAAGACGTTTTGCACGTTGAATTGGCTCATCTCAATGTGCCCGCCGAAGGCGAAGTTGTGGCTGCCTTTTACCCAGTGCACATCGTCGTTGACGGTATAGTTGCCGCGAACCCAGCCTGCAAACGCGGAGGACGAGGCGCCGAAATAGCCGCTGATCGTTGCGGCCAGATAGGGGCCGGTCCCTGGCTGCCAGAGGTTTTGCACTCCGTACCCGGTGATGTCCTGGCTTCCCGGAGGTCCGCCACGGAGGGCGACTTCACGCTGCCAGTTGAGGACCAGGTTATTCAGCAGGTGAGGTGTGAAGATGTGGGTCTCGCCAATCAGGGCGCTGTGGTAGCGGGTACTAAAGTACGACCTGTAGCTGGAGAGCATACTGGGGTCGTAAACGGCCGGCTGGGTGAAGAAGTCCTGGAAGTAGTGGCTAAAGAGGTGATCGGAGGAGCCGAACTGGTGATCCACGCGGGCGATGTACTCGTAGAAGGTGTTCACCGTGGGCTGCGTGTAATTGATGGGGCCTCCGATCTTGCCGGGAGCCTCCGGGCCGGAGTACGTGGGAAAAGCCTTTTCGTAGTTCACAGCAGCCGGATCGAAGTCGCTGGTAGGTATCCGGTTGAGCGGGTATGGCACGTTGGTGAAGGGATTGGTAATCCGTTGGGCCGCGTTGGTGCAGATACCGTTTCCATCAAAGCCGGCGGAGCACAGATTGCCAAAATCGGCATAGGGCTGGCCGGCTCGTCCTTCTTCCGCCAGGGTTGGAACCGTAGTTTGAGAGGCGTTGGAAGCCTGGTGATACATCGTGTACTGATAGCCGAAGAAGAACTGGGTGCTCTGCCCTTTGGAAATGTGCGGGATTTTGACCGGCCCGCCGATGGTGCCGCCAAACTGGTTGCGGTGGATGTTATCCGGCGTGGTAGCGAAGAAAGGCCGGGCGTTGAAGTAGCCATTGCGCAGGAACTCAAACGCGTCGCCATGAAAACTGCTGCCACCGGATTTGGTGATGATGTTGACCACCGCGCCGGCGCTTTGACCGTACGAGGCGTCGTAGCTGCTGGTTTGAACGCTGAATTCCTGTACCGCGTCGGGGAACGGGAACGGCGCATTGACGTTCGTCATTTCGTCGACGTTGTTGCCGCCGTTGAGGAGGTAGTTCGACTGGTTGGGCAGCGTTCCGTTGGCGGTGGTGACGACCGCGGCGGGAAACGTCTTCCCATTACCCTGATTGACCCCGTTGCCCTGGTTGGCGGCGTCGACCACGCCAGCCACGAGTGTGATGAGCGAGGCTGCATTTCTGCCGTTCAACGGGAGATCGACGACGCGAGCCTGGTCGATGACCTGAGACAAGGTGCCGGTCTGGGCGTCCACTTGCGACAGTTCGCCGGTAACGGTGACGGTTTCCGTGGCCGATCCAATTTGCAGTCTGACATTGGCAGTCAGCTTCTGGTCGGCTTGGAGCACGATGTCGGTCTGGGTATAGGACTGAAAACCGGTTGCGGAAACCGACAACGAATAGACGGAGGGCAGCAGCGTCGGGAATACGAAGTCTCCTTGGCTGCCGGAAGTGACGACAGTCTCCCGGCCCGTTTGGGTTTGGATTGCTTTCACGGTGGCAGACGCCACCGAAGCGCCGGACGGATCGGTGACCGTTCCGGTGATGGTTCCGTAGCCTTGGGCGAAAAGGCCCGAGGAAAAAACGACAAACATCATTGCGACCACTGCCTGAGCGACGTTGAGGCGGCGTTCGATGCGAGTTGAGAGCATGTGGATCAAGCGAGTCATATAACCTCCAAAGAATTCGAAACAGGCCACGCGTGCCGGCCCGGCACGCGTTAGCGCTAGAAATAGGATTGAGCTTAGGGCAAGTTTGATCCTACGCAAGGTCGGGAACAACAAGAGCAGGGTCAAATAAAGGTAAAATATTCCTCAAATGCCCGGTGAGCAAGTGCAAGCGCGGCAGATCTTCAAGTTCGGCCAGTTTGGGCTGGAGCCTAAGGCGCGCCTGCTGCTCAAAGACGGAGAACCAGTTCGCCTCACTCGTAAGGCGGTGGAGACGCTGCTGGTGCTGGTTCAGCACTCACCGAATGTAGTGAGCAAGGAAGAATTGCTGGCGGCGGTTTGGCCAGACCAGTTTATCGACGAACACAACCTGACCCAGAGCATCTCGACCGCGCGCCGGGCGCTGGGAGTTCAGGCTGGGCAGCCGGGCTATATTGAGACCTTTGCGGGACATGGTTATCGAATTCTGGGTCCGGTATCGGTTGGCGAGCAGGCGGCAACAGAGGCTGCGCCCGCCATGGAGGAGGCAGGCGCCTCCGCAGCGGATACTCATCCGGCCGAGCCTACCTGGCGGGGGCGCCGGGTCCAGTGGCTGTCATTCGGCGCCGTGAGCCTGGCGATAGCGGCTCTGGCCCTGGTCATCTTCTTCTGGCGGCCCACACGGGAACGGACGGAAGCGCCTCGGATCGTACCCCTGTCACGCCAAGGGGGCAGGCAATACCAACCCGTGGTCTCGCCAGACGGCAAGACCGTCGCCTTCCTGTGGCAGAAAGAGATCGCCGACCTGCCGCACATCTGGCTGCAAAACCTGCACGAGAGCACCGCGCGTCCGCTCACCCAGAAGGAGGGGGAATACTCGAGTCCGGCGTGGTCTCCGGATGGCCGCTCGATTGCGTGCCTGCGTTTCCGCGAGAACTCAGCCGAGCTGGTCACCATCGAACTGGCCGGCGGCACGGAACACCTGCTGGCCGCGGTACTGCCGACGCGGTTTGGCCTGCCGCACCGGCACCTGGACTGGTCCCCCGATGGCGAATGGATTGCGATTGACGACGCCCCCTCGTTAGGCGCTCCTCTGGCGATCTACCTGGTGAACGTCAAAACCGGCGCCAGGACCCGGATCACACGACCGGACGATCGGATTTTGGGCGATGTCGCGCCGCGATTCTCGCCGGACGGGAACATGCTCTCCTTCATCCGCCTGCCTCATCGTGTCACGCAGCAGCTTCTGGTGGTGCCGCGGCAGGGCGGAGAGGAGGTGGCGATCGATTCTTCCAGCCACGAGATCAGCGATCAGTTGTGGCTGCCGAATCCGCCGATGCTGGTCTACGCCAGCAATCGCAGCGGCGAATTCCGTATTTGGAAGACCCGGCCGGCAGCACCGAAAGCACCGGGCGACGTGGTGGCCACGGCGATCTACGGCGAGTTTCCGATTCAGTTTTCGATTCTGCCGGGCCGCGCGGGGCTGGTTTACAGCGTGCTGCGCAACGATCACACGATCTGGCGGTTCGACCTGAAGGGCGGGAATGAACCGGCCACGCGTTGGAAACGGCTGATCGCATCCCCGGGACAAAACGCTTCCCCGCAGTATTCGCCCGACGGCTCGCGAATGTGCTTCCGCTCGGATCGCGGGGGGAAAGAGGAACTGTGGGTGTCGCAGGCCGATGGTTCCGCTGCGTTCCCCATCACCCAAGGGCCGGCCATGCCTTCGGTGCCGCGTTGGGCGCCGGATTCGCACTCGGTGGTCTTCAACGTGGCCAACCTGGACATGATGGTTGCCACGGATCGTTCCGGCAAATGGGAAGTCCACTCGTTAGGGGCGCAGGGGGTCCATCCAGTGTACTCGCCGGACGGCAAATGGATTTACGCCGGCAGCGATACGGCCATTCTGCGATATCCCGCGGAGGGAGGGGCGGCGGTGACGGTGGTGCCCGTTCGTGGACTTTCGATTGACGTATCGCCGGATGGCGGCTCGCTCTATTTCGTCCGCCAGACCGCCGACACGCGCCTGTGGAGTTTCAACCTGGCGGCCAGGCAAATGAGGCAGGTGCTGGATGGACTGGTGCCCTATTGCAGCAGTTGCTGGGTGCCGACCGCCGAAGGCGTCTATTTCCTGGGAACGCAGGCGGGCACGGCGAACCAGCAGGCCATTTTTTTCCATGCCTTCAATTCATCGCGCAACTCGCTGGTCGCTCCGTACCCCGAGCCCATTATGCCGATCGGGGTTGGGCCGTTCTCTCGTTCTCCCGATCACCGGTATCTACTGACCGTCCGCTCAGACCCGTC
>PLMF01000224.1 GCA_003142355.1 Bryobacterales bacterium | reverse complement strand
TCGGCGCTTTCGAAGAAGCACCGCGGCGAGTTCGTCGAACCATTGCAGCGCGTGGGCCGGCAGCTCTCCCAGTCGCTTCAGGATTTCCGCAACCGGCTGTCCGAGCGAACGCTCGAGACGCTTGGCGTTCCTCTCCGCACCACGGAGATGGATCTGAACGCGGAGGACCCGCGGTCTCCGGATGTGAGGGTCGGGAAGATCTTCGATCGCAATTGGGAGTTGCTGTCTTTTCTGGTTCCGATGACCATCTTTCGCGGCATCGTGGGAAGGCACTTCGAGCGCAAGGCCGGCGACGTCGTCTTCATGAACCTTTCGCGGTTGGCGTCGCAGTGGGAAGAAATCGTCAACGGCGCGCTGTTGAAGCTCGAAAAGGACGCCATGCGGCGTCTCGACAGTCTGGTCGCGACCATCCAGGGCCTCATCGCCTCGGCCGGCCAGGAAGCGCCGCGGATTCGCCAGGACCTGGAGCAACTGCAAGCCCTTCGCGACCGCCTTTCGCCAGGGGCGTAGCACACGGTTTCAGAAGTTCGGCATTCGCCCTCGCTTTAGGGCGTGCCAACACTATTCCCACCTCAAAGCGATAAGGGGATCCACTCTGGTGGCGCGTCGCGCAGGCAGCAAGCCGGCGAGGAGCGCGACAGCCACGAGTAACGCGGCTACCACCAGGAACGTAGGAAGATCGGTGGGCTTCACTTCGAATAGGAACTTTGCGAGGACGCGAGTGACGGCCAAAGCGCCTGCTACTCCGAGTGCTACGCCCACGGTCACCTGAAGCAGACTGCGCCTCAAGATCATGCGAGTGATGTCGCTCTTCTCAGCGCCTAAAGCCATGCGAATTCCGATTTCGCGCGTCCGTTCGGCTACCGCGCAGGCCAGGACGCCGTACACACCGATTGCCGCTAAAAGGAGAGCGAGCATCGAGAAGATCGCAATCAGGCGAGTCTGAAACCGTGGCTCCGCGGTGGTTGTCGCAACCAGATCCGTCATGGTTGTGATCGATTGTGGCGGCTGATTCCTATCCACTTCCCGCAGAACGCCACGCATGGCAGTCGCCGTACTCGCTGGTGGAGCAGCGGTGCGTACGGCGAAGGTCATGGTGCTGAGAAAATCCGGCTTCTTCACCTGCGTGTAAGGTTGATAGATGGCCGGATGTGCTTTCTCAGTCAGACTCTTTTGCCTCACGTCATCCACCACCCCGATAATCGTGACCCAATCCTCGTGCCCGGGTCTGGGGTGGGCTTCCAGGGTGATGCGCTGTCCGATGGCATCGCCACCTGGCCAGAAGGTTCGCGCCACACTCCGGCTGATGATCGCGACACGCGGGGCGGTAGAGCTGTCCTGCTCGCTAAAGGCCCTACCGCTCCGCAACGGGATTCCCATAACCCGGAAGTATTCCGAACTCACGGCGGGCTTATCTACCATGTAGCCGCGCGGCGTTGGCCGCCCGTCATAGAGATGAAAGAGCCCCCACATCAAGGGGCCATTGAGGGGAAGCCAGTTGACTGCGCCTGCCGCCAATACGCCAGGCAGGTGGGATAACTTTTCCAGAGCGCGTGCGTGAAATGCCTGAATGCCGACCGTAGTGTTGTACAGGGATTCCGGAAGATCGACTGTCATGGTCAGAACGTTTTCCGCGCGAAAACCAGGATCCACCGCGCGCATCCGCAGAAAGCTCTTGAGCAGTAGGCCGGCGCCGGTGAGCAACACGAACGTCAAGGCAATTTCGGAGATAACCAGGAGACTACGCAAGCCTTCACCGCGGCCGGTTACGGCGCGCCCAGCCTGGCTTAAGAAAGTGCGCAACTCCCGCCCCGTCGCCTGGACTGCAGGCAGGAAGCCAAACAGAATTCCGGTGACGGCCCCAAGCCCAAGAGCGAAACCGATCACCCTTGCATCCAAGTGGATCTCTGCGACGCGGGGAATGATTCCGGCCGGCGCGAGTGCGAGCAGAGCGCGGACTCCAAAACTCGCTGCCAATAATCCTGCTATGGCGCCGCCGAGCGATAGCATCGCGCTCTCGGTCAGCAACTGTCGAATCAGCCGGCTCCGCGGCGCCCCCAGCGCCGTGCGCACTGCCATCTCCTGGCGGCGCAGGGATCCCTTCATCAGCAGCAGATTGGCCACATTGGAGCACGCGATCAACAACACGAAAGCGACTGCTCCCATGAAGATGAGAAGCGATTTCCGAATCTGGCCGACGAGCAGATCCTGCAGCGGGAGAACCTCGGCGACCCAGCCGTTTCTATGGTCTTCGGGTGCGTGGGGCAACTGCGGGACCAGGGCTTCCCATTCCGCCTGCGCCTGCCGCTGAGTAACAGACGGCCGCAATCGCCCGAAGGCGAACCGGAAAAAGGAGTTCCCCGGGCCGGCTTCCACCGTCAGAGGCAACCACAATTGAGCGTCGCCCGGAAACGCGAACCCGGCCGGCATGACGCCAATCACGCTACGTTTGATCCCATCCACGGTGATGGCCTTTCCCAGGATGTTCGGATCCGCCGCAAAACGGCTGCGCCAGAGTTCCTGGCTGAGCACAGCGACACCTGGGGAGCCGCGTTCCTCTTCCTGGGCGGCGAAAGTTCTGCCCATCGGGGGACTTACACGCAGGACCGGAAAGAAACTCGATGTGACGAGCCCCGCCGGCAAGCGAACGGCGTCTCCCGCTCCGGTCAAGGTAACCTGCCCCCCGTCAAAAGCCGTGACGCGCTCAAAGGCGTGGGTCCGCCGCTGGAATTCGAGATAGTCGTGGCTATCAATGAGAGGCCTGCCGGCAAAGGGGCCAAGGCGCGGCATGTAGGAGATCAGGAACAGTCGCTCTGGTTGGACAAGAGGCAGTGGGCGCAAGAGCACCCCGTTTACTACAGTGAAGACCGCGGTGTTGGCTCCGATGCCGAGCGCCATCGCCAGAACCGCCAATGCCGTAAACCCTGGGGACTTGCGCAGACTGCGGAGGGCGTAACGGAGGTCCTGGCCAACCGTTTGGATAGCCACGATGATGTTCATTTCTTGCGTCTTTTCCTTTGCCAAGGTCCGATTGCCGAAGCGCCGTCTGGCATCGCGTCGAGCTGCTTCCACCGTCATGCCTGCGTTGAGGTTGTCACGGACACGCGCATCGATGTGAAACTGCAGTTCCTCATCGAGTTCCCTGCCCAGATCCTCACGGCGCAGGAGGTTCGAGAGTCGATTGAACCAGCTCACATCAGCCTCCTTCTAAACGAAACGGAGCACGCGTGTCACGGCTTCGGTCAACTGCGCCCAGTTCTGCTCTTCCTCAGCCAACTGCTTGCGTCCGGATGGAGTCATGGAGTAGTAGCGCGCGCGGCGGTTGTTTTCAGAAGCACCCCACTCGGCTCGAAGCCAGCCCGACTGCGTCATTCGGTGGAGAGCGGGATAAAGAGAGCCTTCTTCCAGACGGAGAACGCTCGCGGAAATCTGTTCGATCCGCAGAGTGATAGCGTAACCATGCATACGACCCTGCGAAGCCAAGGCTTTCAGCACAAGCATGTCGAGTGTTCCTTGCAGGCGATCATTGGTATGCTTGCGCATCCTCTACCTCTAGCCAGCTATGGGGAAAGCATAGCCCACATTCGTCCGAGCGTCAAGCCAAAACCATGTTTTCGGCAATATCAACGTTTTCGCCGCAGAGCCGATCCATTTTAGCCACCATCAACGGATTCTCTAGCTAAGTAGGTAGCAGCAGTCTCGCCGATTGACAGACCGGGATCTCACAGGCTCGGAGCGCCATTCCGATGCGCGACTATGTCACGGTGGTGAGCGGCGCGCCCCGCTCCGGGACGTCCTTGATGATGCGCATGTTGGAGGCCGGCAGGCCAGCCACGGCGGATAGTCCACTTTCACCCAGGCCGCCTCGGCCTCTGTCCAACCAGGGTTTCGCGGCATTCCGCCGCGGCGTCAACCTCAACACGTTCGCAAGGACCCGGCGCGGCTGGAGGAGTTGCGGGGCCGGCTGGCCCCTACTCCCGGCAGATGCCGCGTTCGCTGCGGCGGATAAAGTTCACAAGCTCGAGCGTTTCGGGGGTGGGGATGTCGGTTTCGATCTTGGCGAGGGCGTCCTCGAGCTTCAGCCCCGAGCGGTAGAGCAGTTGATACGCGCTCTTGAGAATGCTGATGCCGGGCGCTTTGAAGCCGGCGCGCCTCAGGCCCACCAGGTTGAGGCCCTTGGGCGCGATCTGAAAACCCGCGTACGTGAAGAACGGCGGGGCGTCCAGGTTGACGCGGGTGTTGCCGCTGATCATGGCGAGACGGCCGATCTTGCCGTACTGGTGCACCAGGACGCCGCCGGAGAGGAACGCCCCATCTTCCACTTCCACGTACCCGCCCAGCAGCACGCAGCTTGCGATCACAACGTGGCTGCCGATTCTGCAATTGTGGGCGATGTGGCCGGAGGTCATGATGAAGTTGTCGTCGCCGATTTCGGTGGCGGACTCGGGCGGAGTCCCGCGCGAAATGGTGAAATGCTCGCGGATCTTGTTGCCGTGGCCGATTCTCAGGTAGCTGCGCGTGCCGGTGAAGTTCTTGTCCAGCGGGTCGGTGCCGAGCACTGTGCCGGCGGAGATTTCGTTGCGCTCTCCCATGCTGGTCCAGCGCTTGACGTAAACGTAGGGTTCGAGCAGGCAGCCGGCGCCGATCGAGACGTCGCTTTCGATGACGCAGAATTCGCCGATTCTGACGCCGGGCCCGATGGCGGCATCGGGATGGACCCGGGCGGTGGGGGCGGCCACGGCCGATGGATCGATGGGCATGAATTCGTATGATACGACGGCGCGCCTCCGGCGATATCATGAGGCATGCGAGTTCGCGAATTGGCGGAATGGCTGGGCGCGACCTTTGAGGGCGACGGCGAAAGGGAACTGGCGGGCGTGGCGCCGCTAGAGACGGCGGGGGCTTCCGATGTGGCGTTCATCGGCAGCCGGAAGGCCGCGCGGCAGGCGGAAAGCTCGGCGGCGGGGTGCCTCATCGTGCCCCTGGAGTGGCCCAGCCCGAGCTACCGGACCGTGATCCGTGCGCCGGAGCCGCGCACGGCATGCGCGCGCGCCATGAGCCGGTTCTATCCCACGGCGGAGCTCAAGCCGGGCGTTCATCCCACCGCCGTGATCGGCAAGGACGTCGAGATGGGCGCGCTGGTGTCGATCGGCCCCCACGCGGTGGTGGGCGACGGAACGCGCATCGGGGTGGCGGCCAGCATCGGGGCCGGATCGATTGTGGGCAAGCGCGTGGTGCTGGGCGAGGGCTCGGTGCTGCACCCCAACGTGACGGTGTACGACAACGTGGACATCGGGCGCGGCGCCATTCTGCACTCCGGCGCGGTGATCGGCGCGGACGGGTTCGGCTACGTGATGGAGCACGACCGCTGGCAGAAGTTCCCGCAGGTGGGGCGGGTGGAGATCGGCGATTTCGTCGAGATCGGCGCCAATTCGTGCGTGGACCGCGCGGCGCTGGGCGTGACCGAGATCGGCGAAGGCACCAAGCTCGACAACATGGTGCACGTGGCCCACAACTGCCGCATCGGGAAGCACGTGGTGGTGGCGGCGCAGACGGGGTTTTCCGGCGGCGTGGTGGTGGAGGACTACGCCGTGATCGGCGGGCAGGTGGGGATCGGGGATAAGGCGCGGATCGAATCGCGCGCCGTGCTGGGGTCGGGCTGCGGCGTGCTCACCTCCAAGATCGTGCGTTCGGGAGAAACCGTCTGGGGCACGCCGGCGCGTCCGCTCAAGCAGCACCTCGAGCAACTGGCCAACCTGGCGCGGCTGCCGGAACTGCGGCGCGAAGTGGCGGATCTGAAGCGGCGGCTGGCGGAGCTCGAACGGAAAGAGTGACACCACGGCGGCGACCACAAGTTACTCGTAGCGGAGCGCGATTAGCGGGTCGACTTTCGACGCACGGCGAGCGGGAAGATAGCCGGATACGGTGCCTACGGCGATCATGATTCCCAGGGCTGCCGCCAGCGTGAGGGGGTCGGCGGGTTTCAGGCCGAAGAGCTTGCTTTCGATGAAGCGGGCGCAGGCCAGGCTGGCGGGAACTCCGGCGGCCACGCCGATCGCAATCAGAACGGCGGTTTCGCGCAGAACCATCCGAATCACCGTGCCGCGCTCGGCGCCCAATGCCATGCGAATGCCGATTTCATTGGTTCGCCGCGCGACGGCATAGGAAAGCACGCTGTAGAGGCCGATGCACGCCAGCAGAAGCGCCAGGCCGCCAAACACGGTGGAGAGCTGGGCAATCATGCGTTCCTGGCGCAGATTGCCATCGAGCAGCGCGTCCAGAGTTTTGACGCTGTCGATGGGAATGGCCGGATCGAACGAGAGGATCTCCCTGCGGGCCGCCTGGAGGACACGCGAGGGGTCGCCAAAGGTCCGGATCTCGTAATTCATGCCAGGGGGGTACCGGCCCAAGGGCTGGTGCGCCGAAAGATAGAAACGGCGGAAAATGTCCCGGCGCAGGCTGTGGTCGCGTGAGTCGCGGGAGACGCCGACGATCACAAAGGTCTTGCGAGTGTCGGGAAACTCGTCGGTGACATGTTTTCCGACGGGGTTGGCAGTTCCGAAATAGAACTTCGCGAAGGCCTCGTTCACCACGCACACGGATTCCGCCGAGGCGACATCCTGGGGCCCAATGTCGCGGCCGAGCAGGATGGGGATGCCCACGGTGGCAAAGTAATGGGGGCCGACCTGGTCGAAGCGGGCGGAAACGTCCGCTCGCTTATGCGGTTTGTAACCCTCCACGGTGATGCGGTCTCCGGACTCGTTGCCGCTGAAAAGTCCGTTCTCCGAATAGGTCACGGCGCGAACGCCGGGAATCCGCGCGAGCCGGTCATGCAGCCCGCTATAAACCATGGGCAACCGCTCGCCGGAGTAGCCGGCGGAAAGGAGGTCCACGCCAACCAGCACGAGCTTCTCGCGCGGATACCCCAGATCGACGTTCTGGAGATTGCGAAGAGTGCGGATGAACCATCCGGCGCCGATGAGCAGCACCACGGAAATGGCGATCTGGCCGATTACCAGAATCTTGCCGGCGCCGATTCTGGCGCCGCTGCCGGTAAGGCCGCGGCCAGCTTCTCTCAGCGCGCCGCTGACGTTGACGCGCGCGGACCGCCACGCGGGAGCCAAGCCAAAGACGAGGCCGGTGAGGAGGCACACGCCGGTGGTGAAGAGGAAAACGCGCGGATCGGGGCGGACATCGAGCATCAGGGAATCGGGAGCGTCTTCGACCAGGCGCAAGAGCAGGCGCACTCCGCCGAGCGCGAACAGGCTGCCGATCAACCCGCCGGCGGCCGAGAGCATCAGACTTTCCGTGAGAAACTGCCGGATGATGCGCCCCCGGCTGGCGCCCAGTGCCAGCCGCACTCCCATTTCCCTCTGGCGGGCGGTGGCGCGCGCCAGCAGAAGGTTGGCGACATTGGCGCAGGCGATCGCGAGCACCAGGGCGACGAAGGCCATCAGGACATACAAGGGGTCGGCAAAATCGCCTCGAAGGCTGGATACCCCGTTGCCGGCATCGTGCAGTTTCAGATTCTGCTTGAGGATGTCGGGCTGACTTTGGCTTAGCCTGGAAAACTCCTCGGCGACGATCTGTTTGAAGACCACATCCACGTTGGCTTGCGCCTGCTGGCGCGAAACCCCCGGTTTCAAGCGGCCCATCACCTGGAGCCACATGACCTTCTCGGCGATGTGGCCGGCGTCATCCTCGAGCCACATGCGGCCGGGCATGATTTGCGGCTGCATATCGAGTGGAATCCAGATATCGGGCGCCTCGCCGACGTTCTCGCCAAGAAAATGTGGCGGCGCCACGCCGATTATGCCGAGGTCCGCTTTGCCGATGTGGATGCGCGAGTCCAGGGCGGAAGGCGAGCCGCCGAAGCGGCGCTGCCAGTATTGGTAGCTGATGACGGCGTAGGGAGCAGTACCGGGGCCCTGCTCATCGGCGGTGGTGAAGGTGCGTCCCATGGCGGGCGTGGCGCCCAGCACGGTGAAGTAGCTGCCACTGACCAGCCGGGTCCCGACTTCCTCTGGAGGTTTCCCGTCAACCCGGGCGTTCTGCCTGTCTCTTTCGCTCTGCGCGGCAAGCATGCCGGAGAAGGACTGTGCTCTGGCACGCAATCCTTCAAATTCGCGAGTCGAGAGAATACCGCGTTCCCCGGTGGAGGTCCCGATACTGACGCCTGCGGCCGCCGGATCGGTGAGGGCCACGAGCTGCTGAGGATCCTTGACCGGCAACTGCTTGAGGATCACGGCGTCGATGAGGCTGAAAACGGCGGTGTTGGCGCCGATTCCGAGCGCCAGCGAGAGAACGGCTCCGGACGTGAAGCCAGCGCTCTTGACCAGCATGCGGGCGCCGTGGAGCAGGTCCTGGCGCAGCTCTTCCAAGACCGACATGACGACCTACCCGGCCGCGGTTGCCGCTTTCGCGCGCGGAGCGTGGTGCTGGCGCGTGGCGTCGACGGCTTCGTTCAGGATGCGCACGGCATGACCCACCTGCCGCTCGATGATGCGGAGCTGTTCGCGGGCCGCGGTGTGTTCCTGGCCCAGCATGAGGTTCATGCAATAAGCGCTGGTTTCGATCGTGCCCAGCGGCTGCCGCAGATCGTGCGCCAGGCGTGCGAGGAGCTCTTCGGAGTCGGAAGCGGTGAATGAAGGCATAGCGCGAAGCTCGGGGGACCATGTGAGTATACCGCACCTTGGTTCAGTGGGAAGGTCCCCTTTTTTAGCGGTCTTTTTTAGCGGATGCCGGCGAGAACGCCGGCTTCGCAGGCTGAAGCCTGCGCCACCTGGTTGCGGCCGCGATCTTTAGCCTGATATAGGGCGAGATCGGCATTGCGGACCAGGGAGTCGCTGCTGCATACCGAGGGGCCGGTCGAGCCGGAGACGCCGATGCTGCAAGTGACCCGGATGGATTGGCCTCCGGTGGTAACGGGTTCGCAGGCCAGGGCTTCGCGAAAGCGCTCGGCCTGGGCTTGGGCGGCGGGGGCGTCGCAGCCCGGCAGCACAATCAGGAACTCCTCGCCGCCGTAGCGGCCGACCGAGTCGTAGGGGCGGACGGACGACATCATGCGGCGGGCGGCTTCGCGCAGCACGGCGTCGCCGGCCACATGACCGTACGTGTCGTTGACCAGCTTGAAATGGTCGAGATCCACCATCAGCACGGCCACGGGGTGGCGCTCGCGGGCGGCGCGGGTTAGCTCGGTCCGCAGTGCGTCCAGGACGGTGGTGCGGTTGAGGAGGCCGGTGAGGCCGTCGTGGGTGGCCTGATCGCGCAACGCTTCGCGGGCGACCATGAGTTGCTCCTGCAAATCGAGGATGCGGCGGCCGGCGCGCAGGCGCACCCGCAGCTCGTGGGCGTTGAAGGGCTTGGTGATATAGTCGTCGGCGCCCGCCTCCATGCCTTGCACCAGGTCCTCCGATTGGGTGCGCGCGGTCAGCAGCAGGATGTAGATGTAAGGCTCGCGGCCGGCGGTGCGGACGCGGCGGCACAACTCCACTCCATCCATGCCGGGCATCATCCAGTCGAGAATCGCCAGGCGCGGCGCGTCCGCCGATTCCAGGATTCGCCAGGCCTCGATGCCATCGCGCGCNNGCGCTTTCCACGTTCGGATGTTCTTCTCCAATATCCTTATCGGCCGGACACCCGATTTCCTGTAGCTCTCCGAGCCGCCACCGTCAGGGAGCGTTTGGTCCTTACTTCGTCGAGTCCGCGATCTCGATGGAGCTGAGTTCGGGGCTCGTGGTGGCCTCCGGCTCGGGCAGGCGCCCGCTCCCATCGAACCACGCCCACACGATGGCCGTGAGCAAGCCGAAAGCACCCGCCACCAGGCCGATGGTTCTGGGACTGGTGTACTGCGAGGCAATGCCGGCCGCGGCCATCGAAACGATCATCACCGACCAGCGCAGCGATTCCATGGTGGCGAAGACGCGGCCGCGGTATTGGTCGGGCGTGTGGCGCAGGAGCTCAGCATTGTTGAGCACCGTGGTGACGGCCATGCCCACGCGGGAGAGCATCATCGAGACCAGCGCGGCGGCGAAAGATCCCACCTGGCTGAAGAGCATATACGCCGCGCCGTGCACCAGGTAAGAAATGGTGACGGCGCGCTTGCGTCCGGCGAAATCGGCATGGCGGCCGGTGAGGTGGCCGATGGCTCCGCCTGCGAGCAGACCGATGCCGGCGAAGCCCCAGATGGTGCCGATGCCCGACGCGCCTCGGTGGAAGACCTGCTCGCCGAACAGCGCGAACAGAATCTGGGCCGCGCCGCCCCCCATGGCCCAGCCCACCGAAATCAGGGCGATTCCCATCATGAGGGGCACCGAGCGCATGTAGACCAGACCTTCGCGGTATTCGTGCCACGGGCGGACCACGGCGGCGCCGGCATGGCGCCTGGCACGAAAGCCGCCGGGCATGGAGATGCGCCAGATGGCCCCCGCGGAGAAGACGAAGGAAAGCGAGTTGAGGACGAAGGCCCAGTGATATCCCAGCTTGGCGGCGCTGAATCCGGCCAGCAACGTGCCCGCCGTGAGCGTGGCCCATTGGGTGGTCTGGGTGAGGGAATTGGCGCTGTGCAGTTCCTCCGCGTTGGCGATGGTGGGGAGAATGGCGGCGCGGCCGCTGGTGAAGAAGGGCGAGGCGAACATGAGCCCGGCGCTGAGCAGGTAGAGCAGCCAGGGGCGCGGCTGGTGGATGGTGAGCACGAAGGCCAGCGCCAGAACGGCGCGGATGAGGTCGCTCGCGATCATGATGCGCTGGCGGTCGAGCCGGTCGAGAACCACGCCCGCGACCGGGCCGGCCAGCACGGCGGGGATGGCGCGCGAGAGCATGACGCCGCTCACCACCAGCCCCGAGCCGCCTTTTTCCATCACCAGGGCGAAGACGGCGATGTTGTTGAAGTGGTCGCCGATTTCGCTCACCACCTGGCCCATCCACGTGTAGCGGTAGTTGCGGTTCTGGCGCAGCAACTCCAGCAGCGTCGTCATGGCGATTTCATCATAGCAGCGAGGGTAAACTGGGTTCGATGAGTGAAATCGAGCCCATGACGCCCGGCGACTGGGATAGCGTCCGCGCCATCTACCTGGAGGGCATCGCCACGGGAAACGCCACCTTCGAGAAGTCGGCTCCGGACTGGGAGCGGTGGGACGCGGGCCATTTGCAGCACTGCCGGTTGCTGGCGCGCGCGGCGGGCGAAGTGCTGGGATGGGCGGCATTGAGCCCCGTCTCCGGCAGGTGCGTGTATGGCGGCGTGGCGGAGGTCAGCGTGTACGTGGCCGAGCGGGCGCGGGGACGGGGCATCGGATGGCTGCTGCTGAGTGAATTGGTGGCGGCTTCCGAACGCCACGGGATCTGGACCCTGCAGGCCGGCATCTTTCCGGAAAACCAGGCCAGCATCGCCCTGCACCAGAGAGCCGGGTTCCGGGTGGTAGGGGTCCGCGAACGCCTGGGTTCGATGGATGGGCGCTGGCGGGACGTGGTTCTCATGGAGCGGCGGAGCGCCATCGTGGGTTGAGATAGCCGTGCGGCGGGCCTCTATAATGGAGTTTCATGCCGCACGACGATCGAGCGATCGCCATCAGCGCTACGTTCACCGCGGAAGCCATTCAGCCTGGATTGGAGTTTTGGGCGCGGGAACTGGGGCTCGACTACGAGATCAGATTCGCTGGCTATAACCAGCTCTTCCAGCAATTGCTGGACCCGGCGGGACTGTTTGCGCGCAATCGCGGCGGGTTCAATGTTGCCCTGCTGCGGGTCGAAGACTGGCTGCGCGACCGAGGCGCGGCCGGTCTGGAGGAACGCGCGCGGCGGCTGGCGGAGGCGGTCCGCGCGGCCGCGGCATCGTTTTCAGCCCCGCTGATCCTGGCGATTTGCCCGCCGTCGCCGCGGCACGAGGCCACGGTCGAAAAGGCCGAGCGCATGGTGAGGGAAGGCACGGCCGATCTGGCGGCTGTACACCTGGTCGCGCCGGAGCCGGTGGCGGAGGCGCACGATCCGCACGGCGACGAACTGGGCCACGTGCCCTACACGCCGGTATTTTTCGTGGCGCTGGCGACGGCCATCGCGCGCCAGATCCACGCCATCTCGACGCCGCCATTCAAGGTAATAGCCCTGGATTGCGATGAAACGCTATGGGCGGGCATCTGCGGCGAAGACGGCCCGGGGGGCGTGGTGGTGGACGCGCCGCGGCGGGCGTTGCAGGAGTTCATGGCGGAACGGCGGCGCTCGGGCATGCTGCTGGCGCTGGTGAGCAAGAACAACGAAGAGGACGTGGCGGAGACCTTTCGCGCCCACCCGGAAATGCCCTTGCGGCTCGAGGATTTCGTGGCGCGGCGCGTCAACTGGGAACCGAAAAGCGCCAACCTGGCCTCCATCGCCGAGGAACTGGGCTTGAACCTCGACACTTTCATCCTGGTGGACGATAACCCCAAGGAGTGTACGGAAGCGCAGGCCGGCTGTCCCGAGGTGCTGGCGCTGCCCCTGCCGGCGCGGGCGGAGGAGATTCCCGAGTTCCTCGAGCACGTGTGGGCCTTCGACCGGGCGCGCGTGACGGAAGAGGACCGGAAGAGGCCCGAACTGTACGCGCAGCAAGCCGAACGGGCCAAGGCGGAGTGCGCGTCGGCCAGCCTCGAGGAGTTTCTGGCGTCGTTGCAGTTGGAAGTCCGCATCGCCCCGATGGAACCGGCGCAACTGGCGCGCGTGGCGCAGCTCACCCAACGCACCAACCAGATGAACGCCAGTTGCGTGCGGCGCACCGAGGCGGAGATTCAGGCGTTGCTGGCATCCGGCGAGGCGGAATGCCTCACGGTGGATGTGAAGGACCGGTTCGGAAGCTACGGGCTGACGGGCGTGGTCATCTTCCGTTGCGCGGGCGGCGTGCTGGTGGCGGAGACTTTTTTGCTGAGCTGCCGGGTGCTGGGGCGGGGCGTCGAGCATCGCATGGTGGCGCGCCTCGGTGAAATCGCGACGGAGCGGGGCCTCGCGCGTGTCGAGATTCCGTTCGTGGCGGGACAGCGGAACCGGCCGGCGGCGCTGTTCCTGGAGTCGCTGGGGAAAAGGGGTCAGACGCATTTTTGCGAGGTTCGCAAAAATGCGTCTGATTCCTTTTCCGCCCCCGGCCCTGCAACAATCGACTATGTCAAGATCGCCACCGAATTGCGCGATCCGCGGCAAATTCTGGAGCGCATTCGCGCAGCATCGCAGCGGCCGGCGCCGGTTTTGTCCTCTCCACCGCGGACGCCGCTCGAGCGCGAGCTGGCGGAACTGTGGGCGGGGCTGCTGAACGTGCCCGCGGTGGGCATCCACGACAACTTCTTCGATCTGGGCGGACATTCGCTGCTGGCCGTGCAGTTGCTTTCGCGCGTCCGGCACATTTATGACGTCGAGCTTTCGCTCGAAGTCGTATACAGCGGCGAATTCACGGTTGCCGAGCTGGCCAAAGCGGTCGAGCTGAAAGAAATCGAACAGGCCGGCGGGAACTATCGGGAATTGTTGAAAGAGGTGGAAGAGCTGTCGGACGAAGAGGTGCGGGCGCTGCTGGCGGAAGAACAGGATTCCTAGCGCATGCGGATTCTGCTGACGGCGAACGCGTCCTATGATCCGCCGCGAGGCGGGGCCACTCGCAGCAACCTGGTCTGGCTCCGCCACCTGGAGTCCGCGGGGCATGAATGCCGCATGGTGTGCGGAGGAGCCCAATCGCGCCGCGTCGAGGCGCTGCGCGAGCAGATTCTCGGGTGGCGGCCGGATTGGGTGCTGGTGTCGTCGGAGGACCTGGGGCACGCGCTGCTGCGCGAGGCGCACCACTCGGCCCCGGGGCGCGTGGTCTACCTGGCCCATACGCCGCAGTTCTATCCCTTCGGCCCGGCGAGCTGGAACCCCGACCCGCGCGCGGCGGAGCTGGTGGCGCGGTCGGCGGGAATCGTGGCCATCGGGCGGCACATGGCGGACTACATCGAGCGCGCGCTGGGCCGCCGGCCGGCGGTGATCCATCCGCCGATCTACGGGGCGGGGCCGTTCGCCGATTACGGGAACTTCGAGCGGGGCTTGATCCTCATGATCAATCCTTGCGCGGTGAAGGGCATTTCGATCTTTCTCGAGACGGCGGAGCGGCTGCCCCAGTTCGAGTTCGGGGTGGTGCCGGGATGGGGCACCACGGCCGCGGACCGGCGCGCCCTCGAGCGCCTGCCCAACGTGCGCTTTCTGCCCAACGTGAAGGACATCGATGAAGTGCTGGCGCAAACGCGTGTGCTGCTGAACCCGTCGCTGTGGTACGAAGGGTTCGGGCTGATCGTGATGGAGGCCATGCTGCGCGGCATTCCGGTGGTGGCGAGCAATTCGGGCGGGCTGGAGGAGGCCAAGCGCGGCACCGGGTACGTGATCCCCGTTCAGACCATCGATCGCTACGAGCCGGTGTTCGACGAGCACGCGCTGCCCCAGCCGGTGCTGCCGGAAAACGATGTCGCCCCGTGGGTGGCGGCGCTGCGCGAGTTGCTGACCGGCCGGAGCGCCTATGAACAGGAATCGGCGGCGTCGCGGCTGGCGGCCGGACGCTTTGCGAGCGGGCTGGACGCCGGCGAGATGGAGGCATTCCTGCGCTCGCTTCGCCCCGGCGCCGCGGCTCGAACGCCGGCCATGCGCATCCTGCTGGCGCAGAATTCGTTCTACTATCCGGCCCACGGCGGGGGCGATAAATCCAACCGGCTGCTGATGGAGGCGCTGGCGGCGCGCGGACATGCCTGCCGGGTGGTGGCGCGCGGTGTTACGCCCATATTCGAGCGCGCGGGCGTGGAAGTGCACACTGTGGCCGACGCCAACCTGCGGGCGCACTTTGCGAGCCAGGTGGAGGCGTTCGCGCCGGAGATCATCCTGGTTTCGACCGACGACCCGGCGCAAATGCTGCTGGAAGCCGCGCTCCGCGCCCCCAGCGCCCGCGTGGTCTACCTGGCGCGCGCCACACTGGCCCTGCCGTTCGGCCCCGACTGCGCCTTTCCGGGCGAGTTGAAGACCGGGCGAATCCGCGCCGCCGATGGGGTGGTGGGCGTGAGCCGGTACGTGGCCGATTACATCCGCCAGCACGCGGGCATCGACGCCGTGCACGTTCCGATTTCGCTGATGGAGCCGGGGGATTGGCCGGCGTTAGGCCGGTTCGACAACCAGTTCGTCACCCTGGTGAACCCGTGCGCGGTGAAGGGAATCGACATCTTCCTGGCGCTGGCGGACGCCTTTCCCGAGACCGCGTTTGCGGCCGTCCCCATGTGGGGCACCAACCAGCGGGACCAGGCGGCGCTGCGGTCGCGGGCCAACGTCACGCTGATCGAGCCGGTGGACGATATCAACCTGCTGCTGGCGCGAACGCGGGTGCTGCTGATGCCGTCGCTGTGGGCCGAGGCGCGCTCGCGCATGGTTGTCGAAGCCATGCTGCGCGGCGTGCCGGTGATGGCGGCCGACGTGGGCGGCATCCCCGAGGCCATGATGGGAGTGCCGTACCTGCTGCCGGTCAACCCCATTGCCAGGTACGAGACGCGGCTGGACGAGCAGATGGTGCCGGTGGCGGAAGTGCCCCCGCAGGCGACGGGGCCGTGGCGCGAGGCGCTAGGCCGTCTGCTGGCGGACCGTGCGCATTGGGAAGAAATCTCGCGAGCCTCGCGCGCCGCAGCGATAGAGTATGCGGCCGGGCTGAGCGTGGCGCCGTTCGAAAGCTTCCTCGAAGACGTGTTGCGGCGGCCGAAAGTTGGGCACGTCCCAGACCCGACCCGTCACCACCTCTCCCCCGAGAGACGTCAACTGTTGGCGCTGCGGCTGCGAAACCGGGCGCCGGCCTCGGCCTGGTTCCCTGGCGCCGACGCCGTGGAGGGCCTGCGCCTGTTCTGGTTCCCGCATGCTGGAGGCGGAACCCCAGCCCGGGCGTTCCCTGCCATCTGCCCGGTGCGCTTGCCCGGTCGGGAAGCGCGCATCGCCGAAGCCCCATTCGAGCGCATGGGCCCGCTAGTCGCCGCGCTGGCCGATGCCATCCAACCCTACCTGGCGCAACCATTCGCGTTCTTCGGCCACAGCATGGGCGCGGCGGTGGCCTTCGAGCTGGCGCGGCTGTTGCGCCGTCGCAGCCTGCCCCTACCGAAGTTGCTGGTGGCATCGGGCGCGCGGGCGCCGCAGTTCCGCCGCAATTACACTCCTCCGCCGGCGCCTGGCGACGAGCAGTTCCTCGAGGAATTGCAGCGGCTTCAAGGGATCCCGGACGAGCTGATCGGCGACGCGGCGCTGATGCGCGCGATTCTGCCGGCGCTGCGCGCGGATGCGTCGCTGTATCGCAGATATGCCTATACGGAAGACGCGCCGCTCGATTGCGCCGTCCGCGCCTACGGCGGCGCCGCGGATTCCAACGTGCGGCCGGAGCACCTGGAAGCTTGGGCGGAGCAGACGACGGCATCTTTCGCGGTACGCCTGTTTCCCGGAGGCCACTTCTACATGCAGTCGGGGAAGGTTGAGTTCCTGGCCGCGCTGGCGGCGGACCTGGAGCAGGTGTGCTGAACCCCGGCGAGGTGCACGTCTGGCTGGTGCGGCTGGAGGGAGAGGAGCGGGAATGCTCGCACCGGGCCTTGCGCGCCATTCTGGAGACGGTGACTGGCGCGCCGGTGGAATTTGCGGTAGCGGAGAAGGGCAAGCCATACCTGCCGGGCGCGCCCGAGGTACGGTTCAACCTGGCGCATTCGCACGGTCTGGCGCTGATAGCGGTGGCGCTCGGGGTAGACGTCGGGGTAGACATCGAGCGCCTGCGGCCGCTTCCCGAGTACGCGGCCATTGCGGAGCGGTTCTTTCCGCCCAGCGAGCGGGAGGTGCTGGACGAGCGTGACTTCTTCCGCCGCTGGACGCGAATCGAAGCCAAACTGAAAGCGCGCGGCATAGGACTCTACGGCGCAGGCTTGGAACTGGACGGAGACTGGACAGTGGAATCGATCGACGCCGGTCCGGCCTTCGCCGCGGCCGTGGCGGTGGAACGGGCGGGGATGCGGGTGGTGGTTGTGCGCGAGTTGCGGAACGAAGCCAATTTCACCGCGGAGACGCCGAGACGCTGAGTAAGACAAAACACGGAGAAGAGAGAGCGCGGAGACAGCGGAGACAAAGACACTGCGGGTGTGCGGAGGGGACTTGATCGGAAATCGTTGCGGCGGCCGGGGCTACAGGATGAACCTGCGGACTTTCGCCGTGCGTTGTCCGGCCGCCAGTGATTCGAGCCGCGTCTGCGAGTCAGGGATAGACGCTGGATAGCGCTATGTGAGCATCGGTTCGACGCCTTGGCTCTAGGAAGGCCTACGGGGAGCCGTTTGGCCGATCCCGCGGCATTATGGAACCAGTTCCAATGTCTCCCGTCGCCGCTGGTCGACGTGAAGCCTTTTTAGGGGCCGCCGGGAGTTCATTACCACCTCAGTTGCAACGCTTCCAGGCCTGGAAGAAAACTGTTGAGGCTGCGCCGTGGCCGCGCAGGCCTGTAATCCGATTCCAGAATAGCAGGCGGGTGTCGGCGGGGCGGCGACTAAGAAGGGCCCGGTGGCTTGTAAGTTGCTGATAAGGGGCGGTGAAAATATTTTTACGAAAGTTGTGACTGGGTTTGGAGGGGCCACAGGCGGCGGGGAGGGGGACGGCCAGACCGCACCGTTTCGAACGGAGGTCACCATGTCTTACTTCCTGGACGCCCTCTCAACAAAGCTGAAGATGGTCTGAATGATCTGGGCCATGTCACTTGAACGGAGTGCCGCTATCGCAATGCTCGGGCGTTTTCCTCCGCCCGACAGTGGCACCAACGACGACAGAGATGTCGCAAGGTCGTTGACAAACTCCTCGGGTACTCCAGCCTTTAGCGAAAAGTCGAAAGGGAGGTCCAGGCGCTGCCTGGTGCTTCTGCCGTCGCGGTTTTTGGACGGGAAGCCCCATAGAATCGAAGCGAAACCGATGCGGTGAAAATAGAATTGCAGGGAGAATCCGCTCTCGTGCTTCCAGGTCACCCGCGTCCGACTGGAAGCAGCTTTCTGGGCATTCAGCAGTTCGGTGAAGAACTCTCTTCCCTCTGCATCGCATCGGGACAGGAAGTCCTGTTCCTCATCCGACGACCGCACCGTCCCCCTGAATGTCCAACCAGATGAGCCTCCGATGCCAACAGAATCAGCCGTATCCCGTCTGCGTGGTGCTGGCACGACCGGGTGAGGAGGGCCACTCGGCATCGTTACCTCGGAGGCAAACGCGTAATCGAACTGTGCCGCGACATCGCGAAACCTCTTCTCACTAATCGCGCGGCACTCTATGTCGCGGCTTTCACAGGCGAGCTGCCGTTCCGGCGGTATGCTATTCGCGACGACCATCAGCTCCACCGGCTTGGTGGGAAACTTCTGCTTCATCATGCCGAAGTAGTCTAGCAACTGATCGATCGCACCGCGCGGCAGCTTTCCTCGCTTCACCTCAATTACCAGCAGCCTACCGTGCCGGTCTTCAAACACAAGGTCGGCCCGCCCTACGCCGGAAGAAATCTCCCACTCAAATTGCTTCAGACGCTCACCCAGAAGCTCATCGGGATAGCGCCAAAGTAATTCCTGCATTTCGCGCTCGAGCATGACGGAAGGTCCTCAGCGCCAATACATTAACGTCAAGGCTGTCCGGTAGTTGACCTCGGCCTTAGCGATCCATTGCCGGACCAACAACAGCAGGGCTTCATCAGGCGGCTTCATAAATGACACGCCCGTACTTGTTGGCTGGATAGGCGATTCCGCCGAAGATGTTCTTGGTTTCCTCGAACCGTTCGGTGCCGATGATGAAGACGTCGAACGGAAAGCCGAGGTCACGGAGCGCCTTGTAGAGTCTCACTCGCTCATCCAGAGTGTTGGAAGGTGCCGGGGCGACGACGAGCAAGTCGATATCGCTGTCGCGGGTCATCTCGCCAGTGGCCGCGGAGCCGAATAGGATGATCCGGTCCGGCCGGGCGACACCCAACAGGCGTTGGACGATCTCCCGGACCAAGCTGTCGTCTATGCCCATCAATCACATGATATTGGATTTCTCAGGCCGAAAGCGGCGCTTGGAGGTATAGTCATCTGCAGGAGGAGCCAGCTATGAGTATGGTTACGGCTCGCCGCCGGGCGCGGCTGGAGTCGTTTCTGACGGCGCAGGTCGCGGCGGCGGTCCCGGCCCAACCAGCCAATCTCGAAATCGACGAACTGCGCCTCTATCCCGTCCGTGAACCGGTCTCGGGGCGAGCCTGGACGGTGGTGCGGGTGAAGACGCGGTCGGGGCTGGTTGGCTATGGTGAGTGCGCCCATGCCTCGAGCGAGGATCTGGCGGCGGCCCAGCGATTCTGGACGGGCCGGCCGGCCACCTCGTACGCCAGCGCGCCAGCGGACTCACCGCTCGCCGGAGCCGTGGACATGGCGCTGCTGGACATCGTCGGAAAATTCGCTAAAGCGCCGGTTTACCGCCTCCTCGGGGGACCCACGCGCAACAAGGCGAGGGCTTTCGCTTCCGTCGAGGGAGCGGGCGCGGCCGTGAAGCGCGCCATCGAGGCCGGGTACCGCGCCGTGGGCTTGCCCGTGCCCGCGCCGGCAGCACGAAATCAGGGGCAGGCATACCAGTTGGAACTGCGCAAGCTGGTGGAGACGGTTCGCTCCCAGGCGGCGGATTTCGTACTGGAAGGCGCGGGGCTGTTGACCCCCGGAGACGCGGCCAGCGTGGCGGCCGCCATTGAGAGCCTGCATCCACTATGGTTCGACGAGCCCACCACCATCGGCAGCCTGGAGACTTTGCGCAAGATCGCCGACGAATCCGTAGCGCCGCTGGGGTTCGGCCGGGAGATTCGCCATGCGGGGGTCTTTCAGGACCTCCTGCGCGCCGGTTCGCTGGACGTCGCGCGGCCGGACATCCTGCACTTCGGGATCACCGGGTCGCGCCGGATCGCGGCTCTGGCCGAGACCTACTACGTGGCCGTGGCTCCACGCCACGAAGGGGGACCCATCGCGACGGCCGCCGCGCTGCAGCTCGCCGCCAGCCTGCCGAACTTCTTCATCCAGCACATTCCNNTCGAAAGGGTGAAGGACGGATTTGCCTCGCTCCCCAACGGACCGGGGCTGGGCGTCACGGTGAACGAAGCGGTTCTGGAGAAATACCATGCGGCGTAGAGGATTTCTGGCGTTGGGCGGATCGGGCCTGGCTTGGGCGGCACGCGGCGGGCGCCGGCCCGCGGACCTGTGCGGCTGCGCGCTGGCGCCTCAGCCGGCCGGGAACGACGCGTTTCGAGGGCTGCGCTCGGGGGTCGCGATCAGCGGCCTGAAGGTCTTCGGCGTCTCGCTGACCCGCAATTCGGACCGCCCGTACGTGTTCGTGAAGATCGAAACCGACCAGGGCGTGGCGGGATGGGGCGAAGGAACCTTGGAGGGCAAAGCGGGCGCGGTGATGGCCTGCGTCAACGACTTCCGCGATTTCCTGATCGGCGCGGACCCCATGCAGGTGGAGCACCTCTGGCAATCCATGTACGTGCAGAGCTTCTACCGGGCCGGCCCGGTGATGGGGTCGGCCATCTCGGGCATCGACCAGGCGCTGTGGGACATCCGGGGCAAGGTCCTGGGAATGCCGGTGTACAAGCTGCTGGGCGGCCCCATTGATGCGCGCGGCGTGCGCGGCTACTATCACACCAGCGCCAGCACCAGGGACGAGCTGGCGAAGCTGCGGGAAACGGCCATCCAGCAGGGCGTCTCGTGCTTCAAATCGGGCATTCCGGGATATTACGAATGGATCGAGACCGACGCCAAGATCCGCCGCGCGGTGGCATCGCTCCAGATGATGCGGGAAGGGCTGGGGCCGGATATCGACATCGCCATCGATTTCCATGCCAAGACCAGCCCCAGCGTGGCGCAGATCCTGGTGAAGGAAGTGGAGCCGCTCAACCTGCTGTTCATCGAGGAGCCGTGCCCGCCGGAGAATGTGGCCGCGATGGCGAAGATCGCGCGGCACTCCACCACGCCCATCGCCACCGGCGAGCGGCTGGTGGCCTCCTACGGCTGCCGCGAGTTGATCGAGATGGGCGCCATCGATATCCTGCAAACCGATATCAACCACGTGGGCGGCATCACCGGCTTATGGAAAGCGGCGTCGCTGGCCGGCATTTCGGGCGTCTCCATGGCGCCGCACGCGTGCGAGGGCCCCGTCGGCGGGCTGGCCACCCTGCACGTGGACGCCGCCCTGCCCAATTTCCTGGTGCAGGAGATCTGCGGCCAGGTGCGGCCTTCGGCACAGGACAAGATCTGGGAGGAATGGTTCGGCTTTCCCGCCATGCGCATGGTGGATGGCCGCTTTCCTCTTCGCGACAGACCCGGCCTGGGCTTCGAGCTGAGCGAGGCGAGCCTGGCGAAGTACCCGTTTGGCGGCACCCGGCCGATGGCGCGCGCTTTTCACGAAGACGGGTCGGTGGCCGAGTGGTGAGCAAACGCGCGCCGGGCGATGCCCCAGCCTGGCACGACAAGCAGAAATATCACGTCGGGCCGCACCAGATGAACTACAACATCGCCATCACCGCCGACCGGGTGGGCCTGGAAACCATGGGGATTCCGCCTTACGCGGTGGGTTACCTGCAATACGCGTCGCAGCTCGGACTGGGCCAGTACGACCTGGCGAAGATCGACGTGCTGGGAGTCAAGCCCGAAGCGGTGAAGCGAACCTACCGCTTGCACGACGAGGTGGACCAGCAGTTGCAGTGGCTGCGCGAACTCCCCAGAGCGTAGCGCCACCGGCGAACCCGCACGGCGTCGCATAGTACAATAGGACCAACTGGAGCTGTTGACCCCATGAACATACGGAATGCCGCGATCCTGTTCGGCTTCGCGGCCGTTGCGCTGCCCGTTTACGCGGCGGATGCGCCTCTCCCGCGCCCCATGGCCGGCAAGGTCGAAATCATGCGCTTGAGCGAAATCAAGCCCGGAATGACGGGTACTGCCTGGACCGTCTTTCAAGGCACGGAGGCCGAGCCGATTCCCGTGGAGATTGTCGGCCTGTGGAAGAACGCCTGGGGACCGAGGCAGGATATCATCCTCGCCAAACTGGGCGGCAAGGCCACCCGCACCAACGTGGCGGGCGGTATGAGCGGCAGCCCGGTGTATGTCGATGGGAAACTGCTCGGCGCGGTGGCGCTGCGCCTCAGCGTGTTCTCTCCGGACGCCATCTGCGGCATCACACCCATCGAGCTGATGCTCGAGATCAACGATTTCGACCACTCCCGGCCGGAGGATGCCCGCACGCCCGATAGAGTTCAGGCGGCGGTGCCCGGCGAGTTGCTGGGACAGCCCGTGGCGGCGGGCGCTTCGCCCATGATGGTTCCCATCGAGGCGCCGCTGGTGTTCTCGGGTTTCACCGAGGGCACCTTGCGCGAATTCGGCCTCATGTTCCGACAGCTTGGCATCACCGCGGCGCAGGGCGGAGGCGCGGGCACGGTGCTCCATACCAACCAGCCCGCGGCCGGCTGGGAGCATTCGCTGAACCCCGGAGAAGCCGTGGCGGGCGTGCTGGTGGATGGCGACATGAGCGTCACCGGCCTCGGAACCGTGACCTACAACGACGGCAAGCGCGTGCTGGCCTTCGGGCACTCGTTCTTCAACCTCGGCCCCGTCGATATGCCCATGAGCAAGGGCGAGGTGCTGATGACGCTCTCCTCGTCTTACCAGCCCAACAAGTTCGCCAACGCCACCGACATCGTGGGCTCGCTCCGCCAGGACCGCCATAGCGGCATCATGGGCGTGCTGGGAGCGCGGTCGGACATGATCCCGGTNNTTCGTGCAGCAGAAGTGGACGCCCTACCTCATGATGCTTACGCTCTACAATTCCATTTCCGGCCTCAACGAATTCGTGGATGAAGCCACCTACCGCCTGAACGGGAAAGTGGAGCTGACCGGCCAGCGGAATGTGTCGCTCTCCACCATGCAGGCTTCCGGCGACGTGCCCATGCCCGCGCCGCTGATGCTGGCGGGCTGGTTTGGCGACAAGCTCAACCGCCTCTACCTGAACAATGTGAACCCTCCCGACGTGACGCGGGTGACGGTGACGGTGGACCTGCTGCCCGAGCGCCGCGTGGCGGCCATCGAGAACGCCTGGGTGGCGACGCCCGAGGTGCAGGCGGGCGACGAGGTCCCGGTGAAGGTCTTCCTGCGGCCGTATCGCGGCGAGCCGCTGCAGCGCGAATTCAAAGTGAAGATTCCGCCCGGCCTGGCCAAGGGCGATCACCGCATTTTGCTCAGCGACGCCGATACCGTGAATCGCATGCAGAACATAGCTGGCACGATGAACCGGTTTATCGACCTGCCGGGGACGGTCTCGCTGCTCAACCAGGAGCGCACCAACAACAAGTTGTACGTCTCGCTGGTGGAGTCGAGCCCCACGGCTTATTACGACGACAAGACGCTGCCCAGCCTGCCGGCCTCGGTGCTGAACGTGATGCAGGCGGGGCGGGCCTCGAACCGCTCGCTGTTCACGTCGCCGGAGACGGCGACCGAGCAGATGGCCCTGCCGTTCGATTACGTAGTGAGCGGCGCCTACTCCTTGCGCATCCACGTCAAATGACTACCGTAAAAAACCCGGTGACAAAAAACCCGGTGACAGACGGAACGTTTCCCGGTTTTTCCGCCGCGCAAACCGGGAAACGTTCCGTCTGTCACCGGGTTTTGGCGCTCTTGTGCCTGCCTGTCTGCGCGCTTTTCGCCGGGCAAACCCGCACCTGGTCGCAGGGCGAGTTCGCGGATTTCGAGAAAGGCATCGTCAAGAATCTCTCGCTGCGCAGCGATGGCCAGCTTACCCTGGCGCCGCTCTCGCGGGAACTGTTCGATACCTCTTCAGCCTACCTATGGGCGCTGGCGCAGGATTCCAAGGGCAACCTCTACGCGGGCGGCGGCAACGGCGCCAAGCTCTACCGCATTCCGCCGGACGGCAAGGGCAAGCTGCTGGCGGACCTGGACGCGCTCGAGATTCACGCCATTGCCGTCGATTCCATGGACCGGGTCTACGCGGCCACTTCGCCGGACGGCAAGGTGTATCGCATCGCCGGCGGCGGCCAGCCGGAAGTGTTCTACGACCCCAAGTCGAAGTACATCTGGGCGCTGGCGTTCGATAGGAAAGGAGACCTGCTGGTGGCCACGGGCGATCCCGGCGAGATTCACCGCGTCGCGCCCGACGGCAAAGGCCGGGTGTTCTTCAAGAGCGATGAGACGCACGTGCGCTCCATGACCATTGACGCCGGCGGCAACGCGATCGTGGGGACCGACCCCGGCGGCCTGGTGGTGCGGGTATCGCCGGCCGGCGAGGGTTTCGTGCTCTACCAGACGCCCAAGCGGGAAGTGACGGCGGTGGCGGTGGCGGCCGGCGGCGCCGTCTACGCGGCGGCGGTCGGCGCCAAGCAGGCGGCTTTGCCCGCGCCCGCGCCGGTTCTACCCATGCCCGCTGCGGCAACCGTCACCGTGAATGCCCCCGGAACTCCGGCGCCAGTGGCCCGGCCTCCGGCTCAACCCCCGGTTTCGCTCGGCTTGCCCGCGGGCGTGAGCGGAGGCAGCGAAGTCTACCGCATCGAGCCCAACGGCAATCCGCGGCGGATCTGGAGCCACGCCCAGGACGTAGTGTACGCCATCGCCTTCGATGGCGCGGGCCGCGCCGTGCTGGGCACGGGGAACAAGGGCAATGTATACCGCATCGAATCGCCCACGCTCTGGACGGCGCTGCTGACGGTGCCGGCCACTCAGGTCACGGCGTTTCAGGCGGGGCGCGACGGCCGTCTCTACGCAGCCACAGGGAACGCCGGCAAGGTGTATGAGATCGGCCCGGGCCTGGAGCGCGAGGGCGCCATCGAGAGCGACGTTTTCGACGCCGGCATGTATTCCTTGTGGGGCAGGCTGAGCTTCGAGGCCAATTTGAACGGCGGGCAGGTGGCCATCGCCGCGCACAGCGGCAACCTCGATCGGCCGCAGAAGAACTGGAGTCCTTTCTCGCCGCCCATCACGGAGACGAAGGGCGCCCGCGTGGGTGCGCCGGCGGCGCGGTTCGTCCAGTGGAAAGCCACGCTCACGGCCGATGGCGCGGGGCATTCGCCGGAACTGGAATCGGTGGACCTGGCGTACCTGCCGAAAAATGTCGAGCCGCGCATCGAAGAAATCGAGATGACGCCGCCCAATTACAAATTCCCGGCGCCCGTGACGCCGCTGGTTTCCACGCAGCAGACGCTCAATCTGCCGCCGCTGGGGAAACACCCGGCGCCGGCGTTTACGATCGACGCGACTACCACCACGCCGGCCATGCAACTGGCCAAGGGGTATGTGGGGGCGCGCTGGCTGGCGTCGGACCCCAACGGCGACACCCTGATCTACACCGTGGAGATCCGCGGCGCCGGCGAGACGGAGTGGAAGCTGCTGAAGGACCGGGTGGCGGAGAAATACATCTCGTGGGATTCCACGGCCTTTCCGGACGGCGAATACCATCTGCGCATCACGGCGTCGGATGCGCCCGCCAATCCGCCCTCGGAGGCGCTGAACGCGCGCCTGGAGAGCGACGCATTCTGGATCGACAACACGCCGCCGAAAATCACCGGCCTGGCCGCCACGCGCGCCGGCGGCAAGCTGGAAGTCCGCTGGCACGCCGCGGACGCGCTGAATAACGTTGCCAAGGCCGAGTATTCGCTCGACGGCGGCGAATGGACGGTGGTGGCGCCGGTGACCAGGCTCTCGGATTCACTCGACCTGGATTACGATCTGACCATCGACGCCGCGCCGGGAGAGCACACCGTCGCGGTGCGGGTCGCAGACGAGTACGACAACCTGGCGGCGGACAAAGTGGTGGTGCGGCCCTAAGGGCGCTTCACGATTATCGAAACGGACGTGGAAACATGTCATGAAGAATCCGTTGAGCCAACCGAGCGGGATGCCGTTCCTGCCTGCCATCCTGCGCTACTTCGCGTCCGGCCAAGACAAACCTCCCCTGCGCGATCCGAAACAGATCGACCGGTTGTACAAGCGCTACCGGATCACGATCATGACGGCGATTACGCTCGGCTACGGCATCGCTTATATGTGCCGGCTGGGCCTGTCGGTAGTCAAGAAACCGCTGATCGACGACGGCATCTTTTCGGCGGATCAACTGGGGACCATCGGATCCGCCATCTTCTACGCCTACGCCTTCGGCAAACTGGTCAACGGCTTCTTGGCGGACCACGCCAACATGAAAAAGTTCTTCGCATTCGGCGTACTGGTTTCGGCGCTGATCAATATCTTCATGGGCTGGTCCACGGTGCTGTGGGTGTGGGTGGTGCTATGGGCGTTGAACGGGTGGTTTCAGGGGTTCGGCGCTCCCGCGGGCGTGGTGGCCATGTCGCAGTGGTTCAGCAACCGGGAGCGCGGAACCTACTACGGCATCTGGAGCACCGCCCATCCGCTGGGCGAAGGACTGACGTTTGCGCTGCTGGCCGCGATGGTGACCTGGTTTGGCTGGCGGGCCGGTTTTGTAGGCCCCGGCATCATCTGTGTGGTGCTGGCTATCGCGCTGTATGTGGTGATGGAGGATCGCCCCCAGACCAAGGGCTTGCCCGCCGTGGCGGTCTGGAAGAACGACTCCATAACCAAACCCGCGGACGGCGCGGAGAAGCCAAAATCCACGTGGCAGATGCAGCTTTCGATTCTCAAGTACCCTTCGATCTGGGTGCTGGCGTTCTCCAGCGCGCTCATGACTATGACGCGCTACGCCATGAACGACTGGGGCATGCTGTATTTGCAGGAAGCCAAGGGTTACTCGGGGATCGCGGCGGGCAGCCTGCTGGCTCTCAAATCGATTGCGGGGCTGGCGGGCTCGGCCTCCTACGGCTTCATTTCGGACAAAGTGTTCCGCGCCCGGCGGCCGCCGATGAATCTCGTCTGCGGCCTGCTGGAGATCCTGGCACTGGTGGTCATGTTTGCCATTCCGCCGGGGCACCCGCTGGTTCTCACCGTCATGCTGCTGATTTATGGTTACGCCATCACCGGGCTGATTACTTCCCTGGGCGGATTGTTCGCCATCGACATCGCGCCCAAGAAGGCGGCGGGGGCGGCCATGGGGTTCATCGGCGTTTTCAGCTATGTCGGGGCGGCGATTCAGGAGCGGATCAGCGGTGTGTTGATCCGGCAGGGAACCACCATCGTCAACGGAGTGCGGCAATACGACTTTCATAACACAATTGTTTTCTGGCTGGGGACTTCTATTGTCTCTTTGATTCTTGCGACATCTTTGTGGCGGGTCAGAGCAAATGACTAACCTCAGCAATCCCGCCTACGACATCGTCATTATCGGCAATTACACGAACGATACGATCATGTCGCCTTCCGGCGTCAGGCAGGTGGATGGCGGCGGCTTCAATTACGGCGCTCACGTGGCCTCCATGATGGGGCTGAAGGCCGCCGCGGTGACCCGGTTGTCGCGGGAAGATGGGCGCGTGGTGGATTCGCTCACCCGGCTCGGTGTCACCGTCTATCCGACTTATACGCCGCATTCCACCGACATTCGCCTGTATTATCCAACTGCCAATGTGGATGAGCGCGTCATATCGGTGACCAGCACTGCCGGCGCGTTCACTCCCGATCAAGTCAGAGACCTCGAAGCCAGAGCGTTTCTCATCAACTCCTCGATTCGGGGTGAAGTGGACCTGGCCGTCATCCGGGAGTTGCGAAGCAAGAACGCTCTGCTCGCCGCCGACGTGCAGGGGTTCATTCGGATCACAGGTCCGGAGGGCGTGCTGATCTACGATGGCTGGCCGGAAAAACTCGAAGTGCTCTCGCAGATCGACATTCTGAAGACCGACGCGGTGGAAGCGGAAAAGCTGACCGGGAAGATGGATCTGAAAGCCGCGGCGCGGATGCTCGCGGGTTATGGACCTAAAGAGATCGTGCTCACGCACAGCCAAGGGGTTTTGGTGTTTGCGGACGGCCATTTCCACCAGGCGCCGTTCCGTCCACAAAAGCTGGTGGGGCGCTCCGGCCGGGGCGATACTTGCATCGCTTCGTACGTGTGCAAGCGCTTGACCGCTTCTCCTCACGAAGCTACCATATGGTCGGCGGCTGTCACCAGTCTGAAGATGGAGGCCGAGGGTCCCATCGCGATAAGAGCGAGCGAAGTCGAGGCGTTGGTCGCAAGGGTGTATGCCGCATCGGCGGCGAATCATTCGTGAAGCGGGCTGTGGAGAACTTGGCAGGCGGAACCGCCTGCCCCACCTTCGGCAGCGGCGATGTTCATCAAGGGAGGTAGGTACTTGTAATGAAGTTACTAAGACTTGTTTCGTTGGCAGTGGCGGTTGTGTCGATTCCCTGGAGCGCAGGGGTGGTCCTGGCCCAAGGAACTCCCGCGCGCAGCGAGGAATTGAAGTTTGTAGTCGTTGTGACCCGGCACGGCGTTCGTCCCCCGACGGTGAGCAACGACCAGATCGATCCGTATTCGGCCGAGCCATGGCCCAAGTGGGACGTTCCTCCGGGGTATCTTACGGCGCACGGCAGGGCCTTGATGAAGCTGTTCGGCGCCTATGACCGGGCGCAATTCGCGCGCGCCGGACTGTTCACCCCGGCGGGCTGCGCGGATGCGGAGCACGTCTACTTCTGGGCGGACACCGATGAGCGCGACATCGAAACCGGCCGCGCTTTGGCGGAGGGCATGCTGCCCGGTTGCGCAGTCGAGGTCCACTCGGCGCCGGTGGGAACACGCGACGCGCTGTTCAATCCCGTGGCGGCCGGTGTGGGCCATGCCGACCTCGATTTGGTGGCGGCGGCCGTCTCCGGCCGCGTCGGGGGTCACCCGGAGGCTCTGCTGATTGCATATCGTTCAGAGCTGGAAACCATGCAGCAGGTGCTTACCGCGGGCAAGGCGGTCAAACAGTCTCTGCTGGAACTGCCGGTTGCGCTTGGTCCGGCCAAGGGCGGCCTGCTTGAAATGCGCGGACCGCTTGCCACAGCCGCTACGCTGTCGGAGGATTTTCTCCTCGAGTACACCAACGGAATGGAAGGCAACGATCTCGGNNGATCGGGCGCACGTTGGCATCGAACCTGTTGAGCGCAGTGGCGAAGGCCATGGAGCAGGCGGTTGCGGGCAAGGCTGTGCCCGGCGCCATTGGCAGGCCCGGCGATCGCATGCTCGTAATCGTTGGGCACGACGCCAACCTTTCCAATATTGCAGGCACGCTGGATCTTGCGTGGCTGCTGCCGGGTTATCAACCCAATGACACGCCTCCCGGCGGCGCACTGGTTTTCGAGCTATGGCGCCAACCCGCGGGCGGGGAGTATTCGGTCCGCACCTACTATACGGCCCAGACCCTCGAGCAGATGCGCAACTCGCTGCCGCTGACGCTGGATTCGCCCCCGGCCAAAGCGGCGGTCTTCCTGCCGGCTTGCAGCACGGCCAAGCCAGGATCGCCCTGCGATTGGAAAGCATTCCAACATACGATTGAGACCTCCATCGATCCGGCATTCGTGAAGCCGTAGCGCCTCCGAGCGAGGCACACCGCCGCCCACCGAGCCGCGACCGTCAGGGAGCGATCGGCTACCAGTCAAGCTGCGCCGGGAAGAACTCCGCCACCAGGTCTTCGTAGTACGGTCTCACCTGTTCGAGGATGGGGCGTTCCCGGCCCTTGGAATACAAATCGTACGGGTTGAACTTCCGCACCCATTCGAACATCCGTTCATCCTGCGCGTTCATGAGGTGGCGGTAGGCGCCATGTTTGTGGGCGGGGTAGAAGGAGTGATAGCGCAGCATGTATTGCGCCGGCTCGGGCAGATAGTTCCTGGTCACCCGATAAATGTACTCGTCGTGTCCCCAGGACAGGTTGACTTTATCCAGGCCGCAGTGGGGTTCGTAGATCCCGCACGGCGTTTGATATTCCGGCACCCGGCTGTCGGGGTTGGCCGCAAAGTACTCGGGAAACACGATCTGGTCCGACCAGGCGCAGCCGACCGGAAAGGTGTCGCCCACCACGGCCCACTGCGGCTCGCCGTAGAGGCACAGGACTTTGCCCAGGTCGTGAACCAGGCCGACTAGAACAAACCAGCGGGGGTGACCGTCGCGGCGGATGGCCTCGGAGGTTTGCAGCAGGTGCTCGATCTGGGAGAGGTCGGTATCGGGATCGCTGTCGTCCACCAGGGTGTTGAGGTATTCGGCGGCTTCCCAGATGCTTTTCTTGCCACGCTGGAGCGTCAGGTACTGGGCTCTTTTGGCGCGGACAAACTCCACCGTCTGGCCGGCGTGGTTCTGGCGATAGAACTCAGCCACGGCGGGGGTGGTATCGGGCGAGTAGTTGCGGAATTCATCTTCCGATTTTCCGGGACGGTAGCGGGCAGCGACATCGTCATCCCAGTTCATAGCACAAGCCTCCAAGTGCACACGTTTGCAGGTATCATCTTACCAGAATAGGGCATTTTCTAAGCATTCGTCAATGAGGATTCCTGCAACCGCTCTTGCAATGGCTGGCAGCAGCCGATTCGGGTCGGAATATCTATTGACGCGGGCACCGTCATGGAGTTATCCTGAACACGTTTGCAGATGGTCTCCATCAAGGACATCGCGCGCGCCGCTCACGTCTCCCATTCCACCGTCTCGCGGGCTCTCCGCAACAGCCCCCTGGTCAATCCCGAGACCAGCGCCATCATCCATAAGATCGCCCACGAGCAAGGCTATACGGTCAGCGCCGTGGCGCGCAGCTTGGTCAACAGGCGAACCAACACCATTGGGGTGGTGGTCACCAGCATCGCCGATCCCTTCGTCGGGGAAATCGTCAATGGGATCGAAGAGGTTGCGCTGGCCCACGACTACTCCCTTTTCTTGGCCACCTGCCACGCCGATCCCGCCCGGGAGGTGCGCGCCGTACGCTCGTTCCAGGAACGCCGCGTGGATGGAATTCTGGTGAACGCCTCGCGCGTGGGCGCCCTCTACCTGCCGCTGCTGGAGGAAATGAAGGTCCCCATCGTGCTCATCAACAACGAGCACCCGGGCCAGTTCGTTCACTCCGTCACCATCGACAATCTCAATGCCGGCCGGACAGTCGCGCGGCACCTAGTCGAGCTTGGTCACAAACGCATCGGCTACCTCGGCAACCGGTTCGGGCTTCAGGCGGACATGGAGCGCTTCTCCGGTTACAGGCAGATCCTGGAAGAGGCGGACATCGGCTTCCAACCGGAGTTGGTGGCGCATGGGGATGGACGGCCGGAAGGCGGGATGAGCGCCATGGAGCGTCTGCTGGCGCTGCCGGAACCCCCGACGGCGGTCTTCTGCTACAACGACATGGAGGCGATTGGGGCCCTGCGTGCGATCCGGGAACACGGCTTGACGGTTCCGGGCGATGTCTCGGTGGTGGGGCTCGACGACCTGTTCCTGGCGTCCTACACCGATCCGCCGCTGACCACGATTCAACAGCCCAAGCACCAGATGGGGCGCCTGGCGGCGGAAATCCTGCTGCAATTGCTTTCCGGCGGCAAGCCCGACAGTCACGTAACGCTCGCCGGTAAACTCGTCGTGCGGCAAACCACCGCGCCGCCGCCGGCTGGGAGGCGCAGGTGAAACCATCCGCGCAGCTTCTGGAACTGCGGGGCATTTCGAAGTGGTTCAGCGGCGTCCGAGTGCTCGAGGGAGTGGACCTCGAAGTGCGCCCGGCGGAAGTACATGCGCTGGTTGGGGAGAACGGCGCCGGCAAGTCGACGCTCATGAACGTGGTCAGCGGCATCGTAGCCGCGGATGCGGGGCAGATGCTGTGGCAGGGCCAACCCGTGCGGCTGCGGTCGCCGCGCGAGGCGCAGGATCTGGGCATTACCTTCGTGCATCAGGAACTGGCGCTGGCGCCCCAGTTGAGCGCGGCGGAGAATATCTTCCTGGGCCGTCACCCGGCCGGGGGCGGCTGGGTGCGCTGGCGCGAGATTTACGACCGGGCGCGCGAGTTGCTGAACGGACTCGGACAAGCCATCGACGCGCGGCGCCTGGTGGCCGACCTGAGCCTGGCCGAGCGGCAACTGGTGGAGATCGCCCGCGCGCTGGCGTTCCGCGCTCGGTTGATCATCATGGACGAGCCCACCGCGCCACTGGCGGAGCAGGACGCCGAGGCCCTGTTCCGGACCATTCGAAACCTGCGCGAGCGCGGCGTCAGCGTGATTTTCATCTCCCACCGGCTGAAAGAGATCTTCCAGGTGGCCGATCGGGTGACGGTGCTGCGCGATGGCAAGCGCGTGCTGACCACGGAAGTGGCCGGCGCCGGCGTGGACGACCTGGTGCGGGCCATGGTGGGAACCGAACTGAGTGCGCATGTGGCGCCCGAGGCGGTTGCCGGGGTGGCGGGCGAAGAGGCCATACGGGTGGAGGGACCGGTCCGTTTCGCGGTGCGCCGGGGCGAGGTTGTGGGGTTCGCGGGATTGGCCGGCGCGGGGCGTACGGAGCTGCTGGAGTGGCTGTTCGGGACCGGCAAGCAGGCCGGACAGATCTTCGTGAATGGCCGGCCGGTGAAGGTGCGTAGGCCGCTCGACGCCATCCGCCATGGCATGGCGCTGGTGCCCGACGACCGCAAGGCCAAGGGCCTGGTGCTGGGGGCGACCTTGCACGCCAACATCGCCCTGGCCAGCGGCCGCCGCCGGTGGTTTATCCGCGCGGCGCGGGAAAGGCAGGCGGCCGGGCAGTTGCTTGTGGATCTGCGCATCAAGGCAGCCGGCCTCGATCAGCGGGTGTTGTACCTGAGCGGCGGCAACCAGCAGAAGGCCGTGCTGGCGAAGTGGCTGTACGCGGGGGCGCGTGTGTTTCTGCTGGATGAACCCACGCGCGGCATCGATGTGCGGTCGAAGGGGGAAATCTACGACTTGGTCCGGGGGCTTGCCAGCCGGGGCGCGGCGATATTGCTGGCGTCCTCCGAACTGGATGAGCTTTTGCGCCTGGCGGACCGCATCGTGGTCATGCACCGCGGGCGCATCGCCGGGGAACTGGCGCGCGCGGAGGCCACCGAGGAACGCATTATGCAACTTGCTACGGGAGGCGTCCAGTGAGCCCGGCGGCGCTGCTGCGGCGCTTCGGCCCGCTACTGGGCCTGCTGGCGCTGTGCGCCGTGCTGGGGACTCTCTCCGATCACTTCCTGACCTTCGACAACCTGATCAACGTGTTCCGGCAGTCGGCCGTCAACGCGCTGCTCTCCCTGGGCCAACTGGTGGTGATTATCACCGCCGGCATCGATCTGTCGGTGGGNNGTGCCGCCGGCGCTGGCGGTGCTGGCCGCGCTGGGGATCGGCGGCGCGCTGGGCAGCGTCAATGGCTTGCTGCTGACCAAGCTCCACCTGCCGCATCCGTTCATCCCGACGCTGGGCATGATGAACGTGGCGCGCGGGCTGGCGCTGGTGATTTGTGGCGGGTTCCCCATCTCGGAGCTGCCCTCCAGTTTCCGTTTCTGGGGAGCGGGCTCGGTGGGCTGGATTCCGGCGCCGGTGATCGTGGTGGTGGTGTTCTGCGTGGTGTTTCACGTGTTTCTGACCCGCACTACGGTGGGTCGAGATATCTACGCGATCGGCGGGAACCCGCAGGCGGCGCTGCTGTCGGGTGTCCCGGTGGATGCGCGGCTGATCCTGGCGTATGCGCTGAGCGGGGTGACGGCGGCGGCGGGGGCGGTTGTGCTGGCGGGCCGCATGAACTCCGGCTTTCCGCTGGCCGGCATGGGCAGCGAGCTGGATTCGATTGCGGCGGTGATCATCGGCGGCGCCAGCTTTTTCGGCGGCGTGGGCACGGTGGGAGGAACGCTGGTGGGCGCCCTGATCATGGGAGTGCTGCGCAACGGCCTGAACCTGATGAACGTATCGGCCTACTGGCAGACGGTGGTGATCGGGGTGGTGATCGTGGCCGCGGTGTGGGTGGACGTGGTGCGCAAGCGGGCAGCGGAGAAGGGCCGCACGGCGGTGAATTAGCCATGGGCACGCGCAGACACTGGTGGATGGCGATGGCGCTGGGCGCGGCTGTGCTGGCCGCGGGGGCGTGCTCGCGCGGTGTTAAGCAGAAGAAGCTCGACATCGTGCTGGTGACCAAGGCGCTCGACAGCGAGTTCTGGCAGCGCATCAAGTCGGGCGCCGAGGAAGCCGCGCGGGCGGACTCGGGTGTCAGCCTGGCGGTGCTGGCGCCGGCGCAGGAGATCAACATCGACCAGCAAGTCGCTATCCTCGAAGACCAGATCCTGAAGAGGGTGTCGGCGCTGGCGGTGTCGCCGGCCGGCGTGGCCGAAATTGTGCCGGTGCTCGACAAAGCCCATGCCGCGGGCATCCCGGTGGTGATTGTGGATACCGACGTGCCGTGGGCCTATAGGGCCAGCTTCGTGGGCATCGACAACCGGCTGGGCGGCAGGATCGCCGGCGAGTACATTTTGAAGGCCATCGGGGGAAAAGGCAAAGTGGCGGTGATTCGCGGCGTGCTGGGAGTGGCCACCCAGGAAGACCGCCTGACAGGCTTCCGCGACGCCATTGCCCATTCGCCGGGCGTCGAGCTGGTGGCGGTGCAGCCGGCCAACAGCGAGCGCGCGCTGGGCATGCAGGTGATGGAGAACATGCTCACGTCGCATCCGGAAGTGAACGCCGTGTTCGGCACCAACGACCAGATGGCTCTGGGGGCCATGCAGGCCATCGCGGCGCGCCACCTGGCGGGCAAGATCGTGCTGGTGGGCTTCGACGCCACGCGCGAGGCGCTGCGCGCCATCGAAGCCGGCGAGATGAATGCGGTGATGGCGCAGTACCCGGAGCGGATCGGCAAGCGCGCCATCGAGGAGGCGATCAAGGCGGCCAGGGGGCAACCGGTGGAGAAACGCATCGACATCGGGACCGTGCTGGTCACGAGGGAGAACGTGGGCGAGTTTATGAAATAGCTGTCAGCTTTCAGCTATCAGCTTTCAACTGGAACAACGCCACCGGCGCGGGTTTAGCTGAAAGCTGATAGCTGACCGCTGAAAGCCATTTTTAAAAAAGGAGTCAAAGACATGAGCAGCATGAAAAGCGTAGTTATATCGGCCGATTGGTCTCCCAAGCCGGGCTTCAAGCTGGGCCCGAAGGATATCGACGGCAAGCTGAGTTACCTGGGCAGTTACGTATGGCGTTACCCCAAACTGTCGGTGGACGAGAAGGAGTTTCCCGAAATCGGCCCCACCGAATGCCTGATCGAGGTGAAGGCGTGCGGCATTTGTGGCAGCGACGTGCACATGGCGCAAGCCGACCAGCAAGGGTATACCTTTTACCCCGGCCTCACGGCGTTCCCGGTGACCCTGGGCCACGAGATGGCGGGCGTGGTGGTCAAGGCGGGGAGCAAGGCATTCAACAAGCGCACGGGCCGCGCCTATGAAGTCGGCGAGCCGGTGTGTCCGGAAGAGATGTTCTGGTGTTCCTATTGCCGGCCCTGCGCGGACGGCAACCCGAATCAATGCGAGAGGCTCCAGGAAATGGGTTTCAGCGTGGACGGCGGGTTCGCCAAGTACGTGGCCATCGACTCGCGCTACCTGTGGAGCCTGGCGGGACTGGCGGACCTTTACAAAGGGATCGACCTGTTCAAGGCGGGCAGCCTGGTGGAGCCGACGTCGGTGGCCTACAACGCGCTCATCGAATGCGGCGGCAGCATACTGCCGGGCGACAACGCCGTGATTCTGGGCGGCGGTCCGATTGGCCTCGCGGGCGTGGCCATCATGAAGCGGGCCGGGGCGTCCAAGGTGGTGCTGGTGGAACCGGCGGAGAGCCGGCAGATTCTCGGGCGGAAGATGGGCGCCGACCTGGTCATCGACCCCATGAAGGAAAACGTGCCGGAGAAGATCCTGAGCTTCACCGACGGGTTGGGCGCGGCCATGTACCTGGAAGCCACGGGCATCCCCGACAAGGTCATCGAGACCATCGAGGACACCATTTGGAACGGCAAGTTCATCGGCGCCAAGGTGGTCATCGTGGCGCGCGCCGAGGCCAAGACGCCTATGAACGGCGAAGTCTACCAGGTGAAGAAGGCCAAGATCGCGGGCGCGCAGGGGCACTCCGGGTACGGAACGTTCCCGCGCGTAATCAGTTGCATGGCGGCCGGCATGGACATGACGCCGCTGATCACCAAGACCATTGGGATCGGCGAAGTGCCGGACCACGTGAAGCTGCTGCAGACCGACAAAACCAACTGCAAGATCACTTGCATTATGTAGGAGGGAAATATGATTCAAGCCAAAGCATGGATAAAGACGGACCGGCCCGACCTGGTTTTCGAGAACACCGCGGTGGGCCGGATGAAGAAGGAAATCTGGGACGCCGACGAGGCGCAGCTCGATGCCATTCTGGCCGAATACGGCGTGCCGGCGAAGGGCGGTTGCGAATGGGCCAAGCCCGGCAGTTACATTCAGACCACCGTCCGGCACGACCTCGAACTGCAACGCAAGAAGAACGACGTGGTCATTATTCCGGTGGGCTCGACGGAATTGCACGGGGACCACACGGTATCGGCCATGGATACGCTCTTCGTGAGCATGATTGCCGAGGGCGTGCGGCGCTACACCGCCAAACGGGGCGCTCCGGTAGCGCTGGCGCTGCCACCGTGGATGTATGGCTGCCACCCGCAGCACCACCTGGGCATGCCGGGCACGGTGATCATTCGGGAGGACGTGGCGAAGGAACAACTGATCGACGTGATGCTGGGGCTGTGGAACGACGGCTTCCGCAAGCAGATCATCATCAACAACCACGGACAGCTCTGGGTTCTGGAAGCGGCGCTGCAGCAATTCTGCAAACGGTACCAGTTGCCGGGGATCTACCGGGTGATCGACTGGCACCGGGCGACGCGGGAGATGTGGCGGACCAAGGACCGGGGCGGGGATTGGGAGACGAACTTCGTCCACGCGGATGAAGCGGAGACCTCGGTCGGGCTGCTGCTGTTTCCGGAGATGGTGAAAATGCAGCACGCCGTGGATACCGAGCCTAAATCGCTGCTGCCGGGCGGGCACCTGGACACGTCGGTGGAGGCCTTCAACCGGCCGAGCCGCTGGTCGGAGGGTGAAGGGCAATCGGCCATTGAGATGGCGGGTACGCCGGAAGGGGTGGTCGGGAAACCGACGCTGGGCGAAGCGCGGAAGGCGAAGCGGCCGGTGGCGGCCATTCTGCGATACCTGACCCTGCTGGTGGACGAGTATCTGGAGGCATTTCCTCCAGGCACCGTGCCACCGGCGGAGATGGTGAGCCTGCGCGACCCGGCGGAGCTGGCGCCATACCTCAAGGAGCCCATGAGCCCCGGTTGGAAGTCGGTATACGGGCTGCCACCGATTGCATCGTGAGGCCATGTCATCAAGGGTAAGGATCGCCATCACGGCGGCGCCGGGGGTACCTCGCCCGGCGCCGCTGCTGCTGTTCGGAGACATTGCCGATGCGTTCCGGCAAGCCGCCGGGTTCGGTTGCCAGGGCGTCGAAATCCACATGCGGCAGGCGGAGGATGTGGATGTCAAGCTGGTGAAGCGGCTGATGGTGGAATATGGATTGGGGGTGCCGACGCTGGGCACCGGCATGGCCGCCGGGGACGGGCTGAGCTTCGCCCACACCGATGCTGGGGTTCGCGCGCGGACCGTCGAGAGAGTGCGGGGGCACATCGATTTCGCCGCGGAGACCGGCGCTGCGGTGACCATTGGGAGCTTGAGCGGGAGGCTCGGGGAGCGGCGCGACCAGAGATCGAGGGCGCTCGAGAGCCTGGCGGAAGTGTGCGGCCTGGCCAGGCGCGCGGGCGTTACGGTGCTGCTCGAGCCGCTGAATCGCTACGAGTGCGATTACCTCAACACGCTGGCCGACGGAATGCAGGCGGCGGCGGAGATTGGCGCGCCGAATCTCAAGCTGCTGGCGGATACGTTCCACATGAATATCGAAGAGGCGGACATAGCAGTCAGCCTGAAGGCGGCGGGAAACCTGGTGGGGCACGTGCATCTGGCCGACACCAATCGCCAGGCGCCCGGACACGGCCACCTGGATGTAGCCGCCGTGCTCAAAACTCTGGACGAGATCGGCTACCAGGGCTACCTCTCGTTTGAGGTGCTTCCGCTGCCGACACCCGCGCAGGCCATCCGGGACGGCATGGATGCCATCCGGAATAGAAAGGGAGAAAGAAAATCGTGACGAATCAGACGCTTCGATTTGGTGTCTTGGGAGTGGGCCGAATTGGGAAAATCCACGCCGGAAACCTGGCGGGCCGGATTCCCGGGACGGAAGTGGCGGCCCTGGCCGATGTATTCCCGGACGAGCTGGCCGCCGTGGCGGCAAAGTTGAAGGTGGGGAAGACGTTCCCGGATTACCGGCAAGTGTTGGAACTTCCGGAGGTGGACGCGGTGGCCATCTGCACGCCCACCAACACTCACTCCCAGATGATTCTGGACGCCGCCGCCGCGGGCAAACACATTTTCTGCGAAAAGCCCATCGACCTCTCCATCGAGAAGATCGTCAGGATCAACGCAGAGGTGGAAAAGCGCGGAGTCCAGTTGATGGTGGGCTTCAACCGGCGCTACGATCCCAACTTTCTGAAAGTACATGACACGGTGAAGGCGGGAGGAATCGGCGAGCCGCAGATTTTGCGAATCACCAGCCGCGATCCCGCGCCTCCGCCCGAGACCTACATCCGGGCGTCGGGCGGAATCTTTCTGGACATGACCATCCACGACTTCGACATGGCCCGCTATCTGATGGGCGACGTCACCGAAGTCTACGCCCGAGCCAACGTGCTGGTGGACCCGGCAATCGGGAAAGCCGGCGACTGGGACACGGTGATGGTGACCCTGACGTTCGCCAACGGCGCGCTGGGAGCCATCGACAACAGCCGCAAGGCGGTCTACGGATACGATCAGCGTGCGGAGGTGTTCGGCTCCGAAGGCATGATCGCGATCAAGAACAATACTCACGACAACCACGTCCGCCTGGACCGCGCGGGCACTCACTCGGCCCTGCCGCTCGATTTCTTCATGGACCGCTACACGGAATCCTACTTGAAAGAGATGGAGGCGTTCGTGGATGCCGTTCGCAACCACCGGCCGGCGCCGGTGAACGGGAACGACGGTCTCATGGCCGTGGTGATCGGGCTGACCGCCGCGAAATCGGTGCGCGAGAACCGGCCCGTGAAGTTGACGGAAATCTACGAAAGGAGCGTATGAGCATGTCAGGCCGTCTGAACGTAGGAGCGATTGGGTTGGGAAGACTGGGGCGGGTGTATGCGCAGGACCTGGCGCAGCGCGTCCCCAACGCGCGGCTGGTGGCGGTGGCGGACCAGAAGGCGGAGCTGGCCGAACAGTTCGCCCGGGATTTCGATGTTCCCAAATGGTACCGGAGCCACCAGGAATTATTGGCTGACAAAGACGTGGAAGCCGTAGCGGTGGTGACGTCCACCAGCACGCACAAGGAAGTGGTCCTCGACGCCGTCCGGAATGGGAAGGCGGTTTTTTGCGAGAAGCCGATCGCCATGTCGCTCGAGGAAGCGCGCGAGATGCTGGAAACGGTGGAAGCCGCGGGCGTGTTTTTCCAGCCCGGCTTTCAACGGCGCTTCGATGCCGGATACGTGGCGGCGAAGAAGCAAATCGAAACGGGGGTGATTGGCACGCCCGTGGTGCTGACTTCGACCTCGCGGGACCCGTTCCGCCCGCCGCTCGAATTCTGCGATCCCAAAGTGAGCGGCGGTCTGATCGCCGACATGGGCGTCCATGATTTCGACGTGGCGCGCATGTACATGGGGGACGTGAAGAGCGTGTGCGCCATCGGTTGCACGCTGGCCTATCCCGAGATGAAGACGGTGGGCGACATCGACAACGCGATCATCAACATGGTTTTCGAGAGCGGGGCGCTGGGCGCGGTGGAGTTGAGCCGGAACGCGGTTTTCGGGTACGACATTCGCACGGAGATCTGGGGGACCAAGGGCTCGCTACAGATCGGCTATCACCGGCAAACGCCGATCCTCATCATGACCAAGGAAGGTATTACGCACGACGTGGTGCCCTACTTCATGGAACGGTTTGAAAGCGCGTATCTGGCGCAGATTCAGGATTTCGTGAACAAGGTTCAGCACGGCGGGAAACCGGCCGTCACGGGAGCCGACGCCGTAGCCGCGATGCGCATCAGCCTGGCCGCCACCCGGTCTCTGCACGAGGGGCGGATTGTGGAGATAGACGTGGGAAGATAAGGCATGGGACCGATCGGCGGCACTGTTTTGTTTTCGGCGATTCTCGTGGCGTTGTTGGTGATTCTCTCCTTCCAACGCCGGCTGCTGAACGCGCTGATCGAAGCCATCGACAATTTCCGAGGCGGCCCTCCGACTGCCATGCATCCTTCCCCTTCGGATGACGGCGCTCTGCTTCGCAGAAAGTCCCGGAAGACTGAAAATTAGCCCGCGATGTGCTGTCCCGCAAAGGGGGCGAAAAGCGGGTGGAAAGGGCTGCCCTTCCGCTTCAAATCCCACCATTTGTGCAACATCCAGTGATTCCGTA
>PLMF01000272.1:9558-12863 GCA_003142355.1 Bryobacterales bacterium | reverse complement strand
ACTCTTTCACCCGGTCAAAGCACCAGTGGGATTCCGATTCTGAATCCGGGCCATACGTAACCCAGGATCACTCCCCGATCAATGGGCACAGGTGGGTCCTGGTTGAAGCCCAAAGCCCTACACAAGAAATGTAACGTCTTTGAAGTGATGACGTTCGTCCACTGAAGCCTTTGCGTCAAGAGGTCCCACGACTCCTGAATCGAATCGGTTCGTAAAATCGATTGAGCGCATTGGTCGAGAGCGTCGTGGATATCTTGGAGAGGATGCTGACGGTAAAAAGAGGAGCAGGCGCATAGATGGGCAGCGGGTAATTGCGGGCGGCGGTCTGTGTGGGCTTATCGGTCTGCCAGATCACGCCTCCAATTATCCCACCTGATCCCCGGGTTGCGGCAGCCGCGCTCGCCATTTGTCGGTGTGGTCGGGCATGTCGGACAGATGCGGGAAACGGAGACCGAAAAGTGGGCTTTGATATCCGCGCGGCGTTCGTCGCACAAGGACCCCTTATGAGACATCCAAGGCGTCCGTTGCCACCCGTCCGGGACGCTGCTCAGTAGCCGCCCGCTCACGCTTCCAGCCCCATCTGCGTCAGCCGGTACCTCAGCGCGTTGCGGGTGAGGCCGAGCAGGCGCGCGGCCTGGCTCTTGTTGCCGTCGGCGCGGCGCAGCGCCTCGCGGATGATCTCCTGCTCGTATTGGTCGAGCGACAGGCCCTCGGGCAGAAAGTGCGCCTCGCTTTGCAGGCGCGGGGCGCCCCCTGGGCCCGGCGCGCTTTCGAGCTTGATGTCGGCGGCGTCCAGTTGCGTCCCCGCACACATCACCAGGCTGCGCTCGATTACGTTCTCCAGCTCGCGCACGTTGCCGGGCCAGTGATAGCTCAGCAGCTTCGCCACGGCCGCATCGGTGATGGATTCCACCCGGCCGCCGCTGTCGGGCGCCAGCTTCTTCACGAAATGGTTGGCCAGAAATGGAATGTCCTGCTTGCGCTCGCGTAGCGGCGGGATGTTGATCGGGACTACATTCAGCCGGTAATACAGGTCTTCGCGAAAGGTGCCCTGCTCGAGGGCGGCGCGCAGGTCCTGGTTGGTGGCGGCAATCACGCGGACGTCGATGTGGCGCACGACGTTGCTGCCCAGCCGCTCGAACTCGCGCTCCTGGAGCACGCGCAGCAGCTTAACCTGGATGGCCCCGGGCACGTCGCCGATTTCGTCGAGGAAGACCGTGCCGGTGTCGGCCTGTTCGAACTTGCCGGGCTTGGAGGTGTTGGCGCCCGTGAAGGCGCCCTTCTCGTAGCCGAACAGCTCGCTCTCCATCAGGTTCTCGGGCAGGGCGGTGCAGTTGATTTTCACCAGCGGCCGGTCACGGCGGGGGGAGTGAAAATGGATCGCCCGTGCGATCAGGTCCTTGCCCGTGCCGCTTTCGCCGGCCAGCAACACGGTGGCGCGCGTGGGCGCCACGCGCTCGATGGTGTCGAAGATCTCCTGCATGGCCGGGCTGCGGCCGATGATGTTGTCGAACTCGTAGCGCCGGCCCAGCTCCGCCTTCAACTGCCGGTTCTCGTCGCGCAGCGCGCGCACTTCGAGCGCCTTATTGACCACCTGCATGAGGTGATCGAGCGAGAACGGCTTGAGCAGGAAATCGGTGGCGCCGGCCTTCATGGATTCCACCGCGGTTTCGATGCTGCCGTAGGCCGTCATCACGATCACCGGCACCTGCGCGTTTTGCCGCCGAATTAGAGCCAGCAATTGCAGGCCGTCCATGTTGGGCAGGCGTAGGTCGGTGAGCACCAGGTCGGCGCGGTCCACGACCTTGAGACCCTCTTCGGCGCTGGCGGCCTTGTCCACGTCAAAGCCCGCGGAAACGAGCTGCAGCTCAAGCACGCGGCGGAGCTTGTCTTCGTCTTCGACTACCAGAATTCGCTTTTTCATGGGGAGCCGCGCTTTTTCATGGGGAGCTGCGCTTCTTCATGCGGAGGGTCGCGGAGCGGCGCGTTCCATGGGCAGGAGCACGCGGAAAATGCTGCCCTTGCCGGATTCGCTCTCCACTGCTATCTTACCGCCGTGCTCGTCCACGATCTTGGAAACGATGGCGAGGCCGAGGCCCACGCCCTGCGGCTTGGTGGTGAAGAACGGATTGAAGATGCCGTCGAGGTGCTNNGTGACCGCTCCGCCGGGCGCGGTGGCCTGCGCGGCGTTGAGCACCAGGTTGAAGAAGACCCGCTCCATCAGCTCGGCATCGAAGGGAAAGGGCGGGATGGCCGGCTCGTAGTTCCTGTAGATCGCGATCCCGGGCGCCTCGCGCTCCACGGCGGCGATGGCGCGGTCGAGGGTATGCGCCAGGTCGTCGTTATCCAGCCGCAGCTCGAGGGGGCGGGCGAATTGCAGGAAGCGGGTGACCAGAGAGTTGGTGCGGTCCACTTCCGAGGTGATGAATCCGGCCACTTCGCGCGCCACTTCGTTTTCCGCGGCCACGTTGCGGCTCAGCATTTCCGCCGACGCCTTGATGGTGCCGAGCGGGTTGCGCAGCTCGTGGGCGAGGCCCGCGGAAAGCTGGCCCAGCGCGGCCAGGCGGTCGGAGCGCCGCACCGCTTCCTCGGCCCGCTGGATGTGGACGCCGGCCTCCGCCAACTGTTCCGCCGTGCGCCGGTACTTTTCCGACTGGGCGCGCAATTCCTCCGCCAGCGCATTCGCCAGGTTCCCCACCATGGCCAGGAAAACCATGCGCATGGTCAGTTGGGCGATCTCCGGCGGCCCGATGTCCCACTGCGACCAATCGATGAACAAAAAGAAAGAAAGGTACGAACCGGCGGCCAGCAGCGAAAACACCAGGGTGCCGACCACGCCCAGGAACGTTGCCGCCGAGACCACCGGCAACAGCAGCACCAGCCAGAAATGGCTCTGGATTCCCCCCGTGTATCCGATCAGCAGGTATCCCAGCAGCAGCTTCATCACGATCCAGAAGATCCGGCTGCGGGTGGAAGGGTGCGCCGGAATCTTGGGCTCCAGAACTTGCGCGATGGCCAGCGCGGCAAACAGCGCGATTTCGGAGATATCGCCCTCCGCGTTGGTGACCGCCAGCACGGCGAAGAGCAGAAGCCAGACGAAATCTTGAGGCCGGATCAGCCGGAAATAGCGGAGCAGCGGGGCAGCAGGCACGTGAGGTATCCCAGTCGGGATTATGCCACAATGTAAACGTAGCTTCTCATGTCTAACCCCAACACCCTGGATCAGGACCCGGTTATCGGTCTCGGATCCCAACCCGCCAACGCGCCTGCCGAGTCTTTCGGCGATATCCTTTCCCAATACGAAC
>PLMF01000272.1:0-9530 GCA_003142355.1 Bryobacterales bacterium | reverse complement strand
TGTCGCGGACCAAGGTGGAGCGGCCCAAGGATTGGACATCGTTGGAGAAGGCGTTCGCCGATAAGACGCCCATCGCGGGCGTGATTACGGCGGTGGTGAAGGGCGGCGTCAGCGTGGACGTGGGAGTGCGCGCGTTCATGCCCGCCTCGCGCAGCGGCGCCAGGGACGCGGCCGAAATGGAGAAGCTGGTCGGGCAGGAGATCAGTTGCCGCATCATCAAGCTCGAGGTGGCGGACGAAGACGTAGTGGTGGACCGCCGCGCGGTGCTGGAAGAAGAGGAGCGGGCCTCCAAGGACCGGCGCTACTCCGAAATCAAGGAAGGCGAGACGGTGCACGGCGTGGTCCGCAGCCTGGCCGATTATGGCGCTTTCGTGGACGTCGGCGGCGTGGACGCGCTGCTGCACGTGGCCGACATATCCTGGAGCCGCGTGAACAAGCCCGCCGACGCCCTGGCCGTGGGGCAGGAGATCGAAGCCAAGGTGCTCAAAGTGGACGCCGCCAAGCGGCGCATTGCGATCGGCCTGAAGCAGCTTCTGCCGCACCCGTGGGACCTGGCGAGCGAGAAGTACAAGACCGGCGATCGCGTCACCGGCGCGATCACCCGCGTGACCGATTTCGGCGCCTTCGTGGAGCTGGAGAAGGGCATCGAGGGGCTGATTCACCTGTCCGAAATGTCGTGGTCGAAGAAGACGCGGAAACCGGCGGACGTGGTGAAACCGGGCGACCAGGTGGAAGTCATGATCCTGGGCGTCAACCAGGCTGACCGGCGCATCGCCCTGGGCCTGAAACAGGCGCTGGGCGACCCGTGGGTGGAAGCGCCGCAGAAGTTCCCGGTGGGCGCGGTGGTGGAGGCTCCGGTCACCAGCCTGACCAAGTTCGGCGCGTTTGTGCAACTGGCCGAGGGGATCGAAGGCATGATCCACATCGGCGATATCAGCGCAGAGACCTCGAAGGGGAAGGGCGCTTCCGGCGCGGCGGCCCCGCGTCAGAGGTCCACGGAACGAACCGACGTGCCCAATATGGAGAGGCGCATCAATCACCCGCAGGACGTGCTCAAGGTGGGGCAAGTGGTGCGGGCTCAGGTGCTGGAGGTGGACACCGAGAGGCGCCGGCTGCGCCTGGGTATGAAGCAACTCATCCCCACCAGCGTCGACGAATACATCGCCGAGCACAAGGAAGGCGACGTGGTGACGGGCCGCATGACGGAGGTGGGAAGCGGCCGGGCGCGGGTGGAGCTGGGCGAAGGCATCCAGGCGGTTTGCCGGCTGAGCGCGGAAACGGCCGAGAAGGAAGAAAAGCCGGCCGAGTCGAAGACCGACCTCTCGTCGCTGACGTCCATGCTCGAAGCCAAGTGGAAGGGCGGCCAGGCAACCGGCGCACCCAGGCGCGAGCCGGTGCGCGCCGGTCAGATCCGCAGCTTCCGCATTGTCAAGCTGGACGCCGCGGGCAAGAGAATCGAACTGGAAGTGGCGTAAGGAAGACGCTGCGAAATTGGCCGTCATGGCTGGCCGAAGACTCGGTCTGCCGTCTGGCTGAGAATCTGGCGCTTATCACCCTCCGGGATGTCGAGAGTGAGAATCTTGCCGGTTTCGGTCCCAGTGTTCTCCGGCAGGTCCGAGCCGATCATGAGCCGATTGGCCGGCACGTGCCGGAGCACTTCGAGCACCTGGTGCGGCATCAGGCTCGACAATTCCAACACGATGTTGGGGCAAAAGACGGCGGCGAGAATGGCCTCCTGCACGAAGATGCCGCCGCCCGAGTGCGCCAGCACGATGGTTACATCCGGAAACTTGCGCGCCGGCATCATACATAGCGACGGCGCTGAAAATGGCAGGCCCGCGCCGGTGTGGCAGATCACCACCATGTGGTTCTCGCGCGCGGTCTCGAAAAAGAAATCGCTCGATGCCGCGAACGGGTTCAGCCCGTGATACTGCGGCTGCAGCTTGAGCGCGCGGAAGCCGTGCTCCTCGCGGCAGCGCCGAACCTCCTCGCGGAACTCGTCCACCGGGATGTACGGGTCGAGGCAGGCGGCGCCCACCAGGCGGTCCGGATGCTGCTTCACGGCGCGCCCGATCAGGTCGTGCTCGCGGCGGTGGTTCTCGACCACGGGATACGGAATCGCAACGGCGCGATCCACGCCGTGGCGGTCCATGTTGCGCAGCAGCTCGTCCGCGGTCGCCGAGCGGCCGCTGTGGCGCGCCGTGCCCATGTGGGCGTGCGTGTCGAAGATGCGAAATCCGTCTTTCATGGAAGCGCCGCGATGATCGCATCCGTCATTTCAGTGGTGCCGAGCGAGCCGCCCATATCGCGCGTGCGCGCCTGGCGGTCGGAGAAGACGCTTCGCACGGCCGCGCGAATCATCTCCGCTCCGGTGGCCGCGCCCAGCCAGTCCAGCATCATGGCCGCCGAAAGAATGGTCGCCACCGGATTCGCGATGCCCTTTCCCGCGATGTCCGGAGCGGACCCGTGCGAGGGCTGGAACACCGCGTAGCGGTCGCCGATGTCGGCCGATGGCGCCATTCCCATGCCGCCCACCAGGCCCGCCGACAGATCCGAGAGAATGTCGCCGAACATGTTCTCGGTCACCATTACGTCGAACGCTTCCGGCCGCTGCACCAGGTATAGCGAGGCCGCATCCACATACACGCGGTCCGTGCAGACCTCGGGAAACTCGCGAGCCACTTCGTCGAAGACCATGCGGAAAAACGCCATCGAGGGCAGCACGTTGGCCTTGTCCACCAGGGTGANNCCCGTGCGGGTGATCCGCATGGTATCCTCCACGCAGCCGGACGCGGGTTCGGGCGGGCGCAGGCGGTTGACGAACAGGCCTTCCGTGCTCTCGCGCACCAGCACGAAGTCGATGCTGCCCGCGGCGCGGTCGCGCAGGGGTGAGTCGAGCGAATGAAAAAGGTAGATGGGGCGCAACCCGCAGTAAAGGTCGAGCCGCTCGCGCAAGTCGAGCTGCGGGGTCATCTCGATGCCGCTCGCCCAGCGCACGCCGGGCAGCCCCATGGCGCCCAGCAGGATGGCGTCGAACTCGCGCAGCCGCTCGAAGGTGGCGGGCGGCAGCGGGTCGCCGCTGCGCAGATACTCGGCGGCCCCGACGCTCAGCTCCTGGTACGCCAACTTCAGACCAGGGGTGCGCGATTCCACCGCGTCCAGCACGCGGACCGCTGCCGGGACCACCTCCAGGCCAACCCCGTCGCCGGGCAGCAATGCAATGCGAAAGGTCTTCATGCCGCGGTCACCTCTTTGAGTTTGGCGAAGAATTGCCGCTTGCGTTCGGTGTTGATTCCCCAGTTGACCGGCGGGCACTGATAGCCGTCGGCATAGTTGCTCGCGCCCGGGTCGAAGTAGCCCCACGAAACGTGTTCCGCCAGCGCCGTCATCATGTGGTTCTCCGGCTGGTCGAAACGGAAGTGGTCGTCTTCATTGATGAGCACCGGCATCGGCCGCCAGCTTGCGACACTGCGCGAAGTCCGGATCATCTGGCGGATGCGCGCCGGCTCGTCCGGCCCGTTGCCGTGCAGCAGGAGGAAGTCGGACGCCCCCACCACGTTGGCGCCCGCCGGTGTGCCGCCGCCGTAGCTGGTGCCCACCAGCAGGCGCCGCCCGCCGCGGCGCGTGTTCTTGGCCAGCGAAATCAACTCATGGACGCGCGCCGCTTTGAGGATGTCGTGGTGATACGACGCGATGTTGCACTCGTTGTCGACCTCCACCAGCACGTTGCGGTAGTTACGCTCGAGCAGCCAGTTGGTGGCGTTGGCCACGGCGCGGCGCACCGCGGCCTCGTCCTTCACCTGCTGGTCCTGCCCGAAGTAGAAGTAGCCGACGATCGCCACCATTCCCAACGCATCGGCCTGGTCGAGGATGCGGGCGAGGCGATCCATATACGCCGGCTGCAGACTTCCATCCGATCGAATGGCGCTGTTCACCCACGGCTGGCTCTTGGAGTAGCCCTCGGGACTGCCGCCCTGCAGGTTGATGGTGAAGGCCAGCAGCCCGTTCCGCCGCCACTGGGGCAGCGCCGCCACCAACTCGCGGGTATTGCGCTCCGGATCCCACTGGCCGGTGTCGGGGTAGGCCCACTTGCCGCGGGTCTGGGGATTGAGATCGTCGAAGATCCCCTGCACCGCCCGCACGTTCATGAGCAGGCCTTCGATCTTCAAGCCCTGGTACGAGCGGCCCGCATAGGTGGGCTGGCCGTTGAGGAAGAATTGCTCTCCCCGGATGGAGACTGCGGTGCGGCGCGCCGGCACGGGGGCGCCCACGGCGGGTACGGCGCCCGCCAATGTCAGGAAAGTTCGGCGATTCATGATGGTTGATGGCGCAATGGCCTGAGAACAGAATAACAGCGCACATGGGAACAACGCAGAAGGGCGGGGGCCGGGGCGAGGGATGCGGCTGGGGACTGGCTTCCCCAGACCGTCAGGCGCCATGGCCGTGTGACGCATCTGGTGGGGGGGAGTGAGATTATTATTCATGACGTTGCAAGTGCCTCCCTTTCAGTGGGTTGCGGCAGCGGTCCGACATTTTGTGACGCATCCGGAGCGGTTTTTTGGCAAGATGCGTCACAGGGGTGGCCGGGGAGACGGATGATTGGAGCGCGCCTCGGTGAAAGCACCGGAATTCAATGCGATACGGCTGCCTGGCGGGGGCCAGGGGCCAGGGCCGCGACGACGGATGCGGGCTGGGGGCCGGCTTCCCCAGACCGTCAGGCGCCATGGCCGGGTGACGCATCTGGTGGGGGGGGTGAGATTATTATTCATGACGTTGCAAGTGCCTCTCTTTCAGTGGGTTGCGGCGGTGGCCCGATATCGGGAGACGCATCCGGAGGGCTTTTTTGCAAAGATGCGTCTCCCGGATGGCCGCGGAGACTCGATGATTCGGGCACCTCGGTGTAAGCGCCTTAATTTCAACCCGATACGACTGCCGGCAATGGTGCAGGGAATGCTGGGCCGGGGGATGGCGATGAGGGGAGCGAAGGGATTGCGCATTGGTTCCTCCTAATTCAGGTATAGCAGGCCAAAATTGGGTTAACGGGTCTTGAGATCCGGAAGTAATTGAAAGGATTCGTAAGATTTTGGTGAAAAGTTGGTGATCGCGCCGGCGCGCCCACCGGGACGAGAGAAAAGAGTTGCCCACACACTGGATTTTCCGGCCTGGCGGCCGGCTGGCAAGCTAAAGCATGCCCCACCGCTAGTCCGGTCAGCTTTGCGATCGTGGGCGCCGTTCCACCTGGCCTCGGAATCGCCACCCTGAACTTGTGCCACCGGCGCTCCGCATGCGTTCCCGGCGGTGTGCCAGGATGCCGTCCCGGTAACGAAGGGAGGGAGCGGGAGTCGCAACCACGATCACGCTGGCATGCCCTTCCGGTGGCGGGCCCTTAGCCATTGCGCAACGCTCCGAACAAAAGCCCATACGTCGCCCGATCCTGGCTGAGCCTCTGTACCAGGAGCGTCGTCAGCCCCCAGCCGATCAAGCATGGCTGCAGCCCAGTCCGCCTTGTTAACTCTGACATTCAGTCCCCGGAGCCAGCATTCAACTTCGCCTACCGGGACGACAAATATGCCATACTCTCGTAAGTTACCGAGCAGTTGTTCGGCAGCCTCGCGTGAGCCGGATCCGATGCAGGAGATTCCCAGGGTTTTGTAGTCCACGCCTTGGCGTTTGATCTGACCTTTGATTTCGCCTCGAATCTGACCGAAGCCTTTGATGGAGGCTTCGGGTACGGAGCACGCGGACATAAGATCTGCGAATTCCTCCTTGAATAACGTGTCCAAATCGACAATGGCTGCCGCCGGAATCCCGAGGTTCCGCAGGGGCCGAACAATCCGGGCGATTCTTTGCCAACCATAGCCCTGCAAGAATATCGAATTCCCGGAGCCGGAGCCATCAGCCTTGGAAAGCCGTTCGTGGATCTCTTGGTAAAACACCCGATCGGAGTCGCCTTCGCATACTATCGCGCCCTCGTAGAAGAGTGCGGCCAACGTCCCTGTGGATCGCAGTAACGGATCCCGCATTAAAGTACGAATTTCGTTGTGGTCTAATACTCGTGATGTTCCGGCCTGGCCATCGTAGGTCAGCCTTACGACCGATACAGGGCAGCCTGCTTGAATGGCGCCGAAAAGAAACTCCGCGCTATGGGTCGCTGCAATCACCGTACCGCCCTGCTCTGCTGCGAGAGTCGCCAGGTGTCGCCCCAACCTGTTTACTAACACGGGATGAAGAAAGGCTTCTGGCTCATCGATCAAAAACAGTTGTCGAAAAGACGTCAAAACGGCAATCAAGAGGCTGGTATACGCCTTGACGCCGTCGCTCATCTGATCCAGGGGAGAACAATTCTTGAAAAACTCGACAGCCGTCGGCCCGAATGAATACTCGAGGCTATGATCAGGAAGGTCGACATCTGACGTAACCAACTGAAGGTGCCCTTCAGTTGGGTCGATTAGTAGGTGTCTATGAAATGCCTCCTCAAACATTGAAGATAGCCGTCTTCTGAGGCTAACCTGGGTTAGCAGGTACTGAAAAGGATTCGACGGCGGCTGCTTGAAGGTGCCAATGGGTTGCGTTTGAATGAGCCTGTATCTGTCCGGGCCGGCAATGAACACCCTACCAATATGTCTCAGGGCTGCCTCGAATTCGGTAAAGTTCGGTTGCTCCTCGCTGTGGAGACGGCGAAGAGACTCCGGGTTTATCCCACTCCCACCGCCAGTCGTGAAGTTCCGAAAAGTCACGGGTGTATCGGATCCCGGAGGGGGAAACATGCGTCGCAGGGAAAGAACACTGGTGGGTCCTATCTTGCAATCAACCAGGATCTTGCCTGAAATTGCGGGATTGCCTACTTTTTCGTTTATTTCGCGGAGGAGCAGGCTCTTCCCTGCATTGTTGGGGCCGACAATGACGGTGATATTGCCGGGAGCGAAGACCGTTTCTGAAACACTGCCGTCCCGTGTCGTGCGGAGAGCTAGGGATGAGATCATTCTTGCCTGTTGTAGCGCGATGATGGGCTACTCTGCAACCGCTGGTCGATCCAGAAACGGCGTTCCAGGAGGCGGGTACAATGAACAAACATGGCTGCCACACAAGACGCCTTGTCGCTGGCGAGCCCGGCCAGGCTTCGGTTGTACCAGGAGGTGCTGGCCCGCATCGAACCCATGGGCCCGTTTCGCGAGGAAATCAAGGAGACCTCCATTCACCTGATCCGCGGTGTGGCCTTCGCCGGTGTGCATCCACGCAAACAGCATGTGCTGGTCACCATCAGAAGCGCGAAGCCCATCCAGAGTGCCCGGATTGCCAGGGCCGGGCAAGTGTCCAAGAGCCGGTGGCACCTCGACGTGAAGCTGGCCGGCAGCCAAGAGATCGATGAGGAGTTGTTGGGTTGGCTGCGGCAGGCATACGAACTCAGCCAATGACCGTCGTCACTGCTCCGGCGCTTCGGAATGGGCTTCCGGAACAGGCGGCCGGGCACCCGGGCTCTCGAACTCCCGCGGCGGGCCGGCGACCCGGTTGGCAACCCGCCTACGCCGGCGGTCAGACCAACGGCGCCAGAAGATTCAACATTTGGGCCGATTGCCAATCGGCCGCAGATTACCAATCTGCCCCACAACTCCCGGATGACGTCTGCACTGTCTGAACAGCCGTATTTCAGGGACGCGAGGCGCGTAAAGCTCGCCAAGGCCAAGGCTCTCCTCGCGCTGCGCTAGCGATTCGAGGCGGATGACTTCGGACGCGCGGCGCGGTACGCTGGTCACAAGGGGGACATGTGCGCGATTACCGAGAACTGGTTGTTTCCGATCCCGGCGTGATGATGGGCAAGCCTGTAATCGCAGGCACGCGTATTACCGTCGAGTTGATTCTGGAGAAATTGGCCGCTGGAGAAACTGTCGACCAGGTGCTTGAGGCGCATCCGCGGCTCAACGAAGAGGCGGTTCGGGCAGCGCTCGCGTTTGCGGCCGATGCTCTCCGCGCCGATGTCATCTACCCTCTTGAGACGATTTCCCGGTGACGTTCCTCGCCGACGAGAGCGTCGACCGTCAGATTGTCGAACGCCTTCGCCTCGATGGCCATCAGGTTGCGTATGTAGCCGAGATGTCGCCGGGGATCATGGATGAAGTCGTCCTGATGGAGAGTCGGACTTCGGCGAGCGTGTTGATCACGGCTGACAAGGATTTCGGCGAACTCGTCTTCCGGCGGCGGCAAGCATCGACGGGCGTTCTGCTGGTCCGTCTATGGGGTCTGGGACCAGATGCGAAGGCAGCTCTGGTGTCACGTGCGATTCAAGAACATGGGCGAAAGTTGCCTGGCGCATTCGCTGTGCTCAGCCCCGGAAACATCCGAGTTCGTCGCGAGAGCGTTCGGTAGGAATTGGAGCACGGTCATCGGCCGCGGATTGCCAATCTGCCCCACCACTCCCGGATGACGTCTGCACTTGACACATCTGCGCCACGGCTCTTCACTGCTCCGGCGCTTCGGAACCGGCTTCCGGAACAGGCGGCTCGGTAGTGGGACTCTGGTTTTCCAACGCGCTCGCAGCCGGCGGGGCCGCGGTGTGTGGGAGGTACGACGGGAACCTGGCCAGCAGCGCTCCGTAAATTACGTGGCCAAGAACCGTGGTCCGCTCGGCGTCAAGCAGAGCCACGAGCGGCCATACGGCCTTCGCCGCCAGGTGGAACGCGGCGTAATACCAGCACAGGGCGAATGCCATGGCCGCCAGCGCCAATCGCAACCGCGGCAGCCGGCCGCCCACCGCCATCGCGAACCCCGCGCCCAGCAGGCTGTACACGAGCACATAGAGCGCCAGGCCGGAAACGGTGCTGGCGGCAAATCCGCGGCGAATCGCCGCGTTGCCATAGAAGACGCTGGCCATCAGGTTTTCCGGCGTCCAGAAGCTGCCGCGCTGCCAGACGGCGCCGACTCCCATCCACGCCAGCATCCACCAAACGCCCAACATTCCCGCCTGAAGCCCGGCCAAAAACGCGGAGAGAGATTTTGCGGAACGGCGCTCGATGGCGGCAACCATAAGATTCAGCCTATACTGACAAGTAGGCCAAAGGCAAAATCAAATCGATGCGGAGAGTAGTCATTACGGGAATCGGCGCGGTCAGCCCCAATGGTATTGGGCGTGAGCGCTTCTGGCAAGCCACGCGGAACGGCGTGAGCGGGGTGCGCAGGATCACCCGCTTCGATCCGTCGGGTTTGGCCGTGCAAGTGGCGGGCGAAGTACCCGATGAATTCGACGAGAAACTGTACGTCGATGCAAAGGACCGGCCGCATGTTTCGCGCGCCGTGCCGCTGGCGGTGGCGAGCGTCGGCGAAGCCCTGGAAGACGCGGGGGTGGATGTTCGCCCCATGTCGCGCGACCAACTGCGCGGCATCGGCGTGATTGTCGGATCCGGCGGCGGCAGCATGGATTTCACCGAAGAGCAATACCGGCTCTACTACACCGGCCACATCAAACAGTGCAGCGTCTACACGATTCCGACCGGCACCATCGGCACGCTCGCCAGCGAAGTCTCGATGCGGTTCGG
>PLMF01000128.1 GCA_003142355.1 Bryobacterales bacterium | reverse complement strand
GCAGTAGACAATCTACAGGCATGGATGTAGAATACCTACATCCATGGCAAAGCGGGAACGCTACCGGAACCGGATCGAGCTGCTCCAGGGCACGCTGGACATGCTGATTCTTCAGACCCTGCGCTGGGGGCCGCAGCACGGGTATGGCATTGGCCAGGCGATCCGCGCCGGATCGGGCGAGGTTCTGCAGGCGGAAACCGGGTCGTTGTACCCGGCACTGCATCGGCTCGAACAGCAAGGTTGGATCAAATCCGACTGGGGAACGTCGGACCACAACCAGCGCGCCAGGTATTATCAGCTTACGGCGGCGGGCAAGAAACAACTCACCAGGGAACACAACCAGTGGGACCAGGTGAGCGCCGCCATTGCCCGGCTCATGAATCCCGGTGAAGGCGAGGGCCAGGCATGAGGATGTGGCCGACGGTCAGCCGCAGACGCCGCGATCAGGTTCAGGAGGTCACACGCCAGATGTGGGGATGGAACTCACTGGAACGGCTCTGGCAGGATATCCGCTATGCGCTTCGCGGGATGAGGCGCACTCCGGGATTCACGGCCGTGACGGTGGTGTCGCTGGCTCTGGGGATCGGCGCGAATACCGCGATCTTCAGCTTGATCGATACCGTGATGTTGCGCACGCTGCCGGTACACGATCCAGGACGCCTGGTGGAATTGCTGCACCGATTTCCGGGCGAGCCGCATTTCAACGGTTTCTCCTGGCAGAGCTACAGGTACTTTCTCGATCACAATCGCACATTCTCGGGGCTGATTGGAACGGCCCGCTCCGGTAACCCCAGTTATCCGCCCGGGTCATGGTTCCGCGTACGGGCCGAGGGCCCGGAGCCCGAGAGAGTGGATGGCGTGTATGTCACCGGCAACTACTTCCCCGCACTCGGGGTGAAGCCCGCGCTGGGCCGCCTGATTGGTCCGGAAGACGATCGCCTGGACGCGCCCGCCCATGTGGCTGTGGTGAGTTGGCCGTTCTGGAAGAACCGGTTCAACCTGGATCGCGCCACGCTGGGCAGGCAAATCGTGGTGGACGACGTGCCGGTGACGATTGTCGGCGTGACGGCGCGCGGGTTCGCCGGATGCCATGTCGAGTCGAGGCAGGACATATGGCTGCCGCTCGCCCTCCAGACGATCGCGCAGCCTGCCAACAACTATTCGAGGTCGCGTGGGGGTGACCTGACGTTGCTGGGGCGGTTGAAACCGGATGTCTCCGTCAACCAGGCGCGTGCGGAAATGGCGATCTTGTACCGGCAAACCGTGGAGGACGACAAATCCGGAGGCGCCCGTTTTCTTCGCGTCATGCGGTTTGAAATGGAACCCGCCGGCGCCGGTCTTTCAGGCGTACGGGATCAGTATGCCAGGCCGCTGCTGGTATTGATGGCCGTGGTGGGGTTGCTGCTGCTCATCGCGTGCACCAATGTCGCGAGTCTGCTGCTGGCGCGCGCCGCGACGCGGCAACGCGAGATGGCATTGCGTGTTTCGCTCGGCGCTACCCGGTTTCGGCTGGTGCGCCAGGCGATTACGGAATCCCTGCTGCTTTCGGGGGCTGGCACCGGGCTGGGCGTCCTGCTGGCGTATTCCGGCGCCGGCGTGCTGCTGCGTATCATAGCGAGCGGGCGGGAGCCCGTCGAGATCCACGTGAGCCCGGATGCGCGTGTGCTGCTCTTCACGGCGGGGGCCGCGGTGATGACTGGCCTGCTGTTCGGGTTGGCCCCGGCTTGGCGCGCCTGGGGGACGGCTCCGGCTTCGTCTCTGCGGGCGGCCGGCGCGGCCGGCGAAACCAGGCTCCGCCGCTTATTGGGAAAGAGCCTGGTGGTGGCGCAGGTGGCTTTGTCGATGGTGCTGCTGGCTGCCGCCGGCCTGTTTCTCGGCCACCTTTCGAACCTGTACTCCAACCTTGGCTTCGAGCGCGACCGGGTTCTGCTCGTGACCCTCGACCCCTCGCGGAGCGGCTATCGCCGCGAGCAATTGGCTCAACCGTACCGGGATCTGTTGCAACGCCTGGAAGGCCTGCCGGGCGTGCGCTCGGCCACGCTCAGCGGGATGACTCCCATTTCGGGCGCGGGGGCCAACCGCGACGCCACGGTGGAAGGATACCAGCCAAGTCCGGGGGAACTGCGCTACATCGTGGAGAATTGGGTTGCGCCGAAATACTTCGAGACCTACGGCACGCCGCTCGTTGCGGGGCGCGACTTCCGCTTCGAAGACCAGGGCCGCCCGCGCGTGGCGATCGTGAACCGAACCATGGCCCGGCACTATTTCGGCGATGCCAGCCCTATCGGAAAACACGTGCTGTTCGATGGCGACGACAGGCCGTATGAAATCGTCGGCGTGGTGGGTGACGCCAAGTACCGCGACGCGGGCGAAGCTACGCCGCGCACCATCTACTTCAACGCCTTCCAGGACGGCAGGCTGTTCTCGCAGTTTTCGATTCGCACCAGCATCGCGCCCGCGGCGGTGGCGGGCGAAGTGCGTCGCGCGGTGAGAGAAGCGGCCAAAAACATAACCGTGGCGCGCGTCACTACACTGGCCGATCAAGTGGATGCGTCGATCGTCCCGGAGCGGCTCATCGCGATGCTGTCCGGGTTGTTCGGCGCGCTGGGGGCGCTGCTGGCGGCCATCGGACTCTACGGACTGCTCAGCTACACAGTGGCGCGGCGCACCAATGAGATTGGCATCCGCATGGCGCTGGGCGCGACCGAAAGCGCCATGTCCCGGATGGTGCTGGGGGATGCGCTGGGGATGGTCTCGGCGGGCCTGGCGATCGGAGCGCCCGTGGCGGTATGGGGCCAGAGTTTCGCGGCGAGTTTGATTCAGAACCTGCCGGTACAGAGCGACCTACCGATCGCCTTTGGCGTAGTAGCGATGATTGCGGTGGCGCTGGTGGCGGCATATGTGCCGGCACGCCGCGCGGCCCGCGTGGAACCGGTGGAAGCTCTGCGATACGAATAGGCACGACCACATACTATGGCAAAGAAAGAACCATACCGGAATCGGATCGAAGCTGCTCCAAGGCACGCTGGACATGCCGATTCAGGTATGAGCAGGTGGCCGCGGTTCTCACGCAGACGCCGCAATCAGGAGTTGGACGAAGAGATTCAGGCTCACCTGGCCATGGCCGCGCGGGACCGGATCGCACAAGGGGATCGACCGCACGCCGCCGAACTGGCCGCCCGCCGCGAGTTCGGCAATCGCACTCTGGTTCAGGAGGCGACGCGCGAGATGTGGGGATGGAATTCACTGGAACGGCTCTGGCAGGATGTACGCTATGCGCTTCGCGGGATGCGGCGCACTCCGGGATTCACGGCCGTGGCGGTGGTGTCGCTGGCTCTGGGGATCGGCGCCAACACGGCAATCTTCAGCCTGATCAACACCCTGATGTTACGCATGTTGCCGGTCGAGCATCCGGGGCAACTTGTGGAACTGCTGTTCAAAGCCCCAGGACAAGACCACTTCAACGCCTTCTCGTTGCAGAGCTACCAGCACTATCGCGAGCACAATCATGTGTTCTCGGGGCTGATCGCGTCCGCCGACACACCCTTCGCCGTGCGTGGTGACGGCGTGGAACCGGAGATCGTGCATGGCCTGTATGCAACCCCGAACTATTTTTCCGTCCTGGGCGTGAAACCGGCGCTGGGCCGCCTGATCGGGCCGGAAGACGGAAGCGCGGAATCGCCCAACGTGGCGGTGGTGAGCTGGTCCTGGTGGAAGAGCAGGTTCAACTCCGACCGGGCGATCGTCGGCCGGAGAATCGTTGCAGGCGACGTCCCGGTGACGATTGTCGGAGTAACCCAGCGCGAGTTCGCTGGCCTGGAGCCGGCGACCAGGCAAGACATCTGGTTGCCGCTGACCCCCCACCATCCCAGCTACGCCGCCACCGCGCGCTACTGGCTGAAGCTGGCGGCGCGGTTGAAGCCGGGTGTATCCATCGAGCAGGCCCGCGCGGAGATGAGCGTGCTGTGGCAGTGGACCATCGCGGACGAATTCAAGACCAACGACGATCGCAGCGTTCGCGACTGGAAGATGGAAGTGCAGCCCGCCGGGGCCGGTCTCTCGCACTTGCGCGACCAATATGCGAAGCCGGCGCTGCTGCTGATGGGCGTGGTGGCGCTGCTGCTGCTGATCGCGTGCACCAATGTGGCCAGCCTGCTGCTGACGCGAGGAGCGGCCCGCCAACGGGAAATGGCACTGCGCGTCTCGCTGGGCGCCAGCCGGTTTCGCCTGCTGCGGCAGGGGTTGACCGAATCCCTGCTGCTGGCCGCGGCGGGCGGCCTGCTGGGCATCCTGCTGGCGTATTGGGGCACGGGCGCGCTGGTGCGGATCATTGCCAGCGGACGGGAGCGCATCGATCTCCAGGCGAGGCCCGATGGGGTGGTGCTGCTGTTCACCGCCGGAGTCGCGCTGCTGACCGGCATCCTGTTCGGACTGGCCCCCGCCTGGCGCGCGTCCGGATGCGCTCCGGCGGCTTCCCTGCGCGACGCGGGGAGAGCCGGCGAAACCAGGCTGCGGCGGCTATTCGGCAAGAGTCTGGTGGTGACGCAGGTAGCGTTCTCGGTGGTGCTGCTGAGCGCCGCCAGCCTGTTTGTCCGCCACCTGTCGAATCTGGAGCACGTCGACCTGGGCTTCCATCGCGACCACGTTCTGCTAGTGGAACTCAATCCGGCAAGCAGCGGCTACGACCGCGAGCGATTGTCCCGCGCCTACCAGGAACTGCTGGGGCGCCTGGAAGCCATTCCGGGCGTGCGCTCGGCCACCATTTGCGCGATCGTTCCAACCTCCGGGGTGGGAGCGATGCGCACCGCGACCGTGGAAGGCTACCAGGCCAAGCCTGGAGAACGCCGCTTTCTGTCGGAGAACTGGGTTGCGCCGAAGTATTTCGGGACCCTCGGCATGCCGCTGCTCATGGGGCGCGATTTCAGCTTCCAGGACCAGGGCGGCCCGCGCGTGGCGATCGTCAATCAGACGCTGGTCCGCTACTTCTTCGGCAACGGCAACCCCCTCGGGAGACACATTACATTCGACGGTGACGACCGGCCGTTCGAGATCGTGGGCGTGGTGGGCAACATGAAGTCCACGGACACGCGCGAACCTGGTTTGCGCTTCGTGTACTTCAACATGTTCCAGTCGGGGCGCAATTTCTCCCAGTTCGCGCTGCGGACCAGTGTGGACCCGGCGGCGGTGGCGGGCGAAGTGCGCCGCGTAGTGCGCGCATCGCTGAAGACCGTGCCGGTGGTGGGTGTCAAGACGATGGCCGAGCAAGTGGATGCGTCGATTGTTCCGGAGCGGCTCATGGCGATGCTGTCCGGGTTGTTCGGCTCGCTGGGGGCGGTGATCGTGGCCATCGGGCTCTACGGGCTGCTCAGCTACACGGTGGCGCGACGCACCAATGAGATCGGCATCCGCATGGCGCTGGGCGCGACCGAAAGGGCCATGTCCCGGATGGTGCTGCGGGATGCGCTGGGGATGGTGTGCGTGGGTCTGGCGATCGGGGCACCCATGGCGTTATGGGGCAAGAGCCTCGCGGCGAGTCTGATCCAGGATCTGTCGGTAAAGAGCGGCGTGCCGATCGTTTTTGGCGCGGCAGCGATGATCGCGGTGGCGCTGGTGGCGGCGTATGTGCCGGCGCGCCGCGCGGCCCGCGTGGAACCGGTGGAAGCTCTGCGATACGAGTAGAGGCGGCCAGGATTCCAGCCGGGTCCCCAGCGCTCACGCGCTGGGCTACTTTCTGGCGCCCCTGCGGGGCTGAGCGGTTCCCCTTGCACTTCTACAGCAGCGGATGTATTGTAGAAGTGAAAGGGGAACGAATGGCCGATGAACGTCTGGAGTTGCCGCAGGGCACGCTGGACTTGCTGATATTGAAGAGCCTGGGGCTGGAACCGCTGCACGGCTGGGCTATTTCCGAACGGCTGCAGCAGATTTCGCGCAACGCGTTGCAGGTGCAGCAAGGCTCGCTGTACCCGGCCCTGCACCGGTTGGAGCGCCGTGGGTGGATTGCGGCGCGATGGGCCACGACGGAAAACAACCGGCGGGCAAAATACTACGAGCTGACCCGGCAGGGGCGCAAGCAGCTCGCGGCCGAGACTCTGGCGTGGCGCAAGCTGGCGACGGCAGTCGAACACGTGCTCGAAATATGCTGAGCGATCTCAGGTACCGAGTGCGCGCGCTGTTCCGCCGCAATGCCGTCGAGGCGGAACTCGACGATGAACTGCGCTTTCATTTGGAGCGCCAGACGGAGCAGTATCGGCAAGCCGGAATGTCGCCGGAGGAAGCTCGGCGCCGCACGCGGCTGGCCTTCGGCGGACCGGAGCAGATCCGGGAGGAATGCCGCGATGCGCGGGGCACGCGCCGGCTCGAAGACTGCATGCAAGACTTGCGCTACGCGCTTCGGATGATGCGGAAAGCTCCCGGGTTTGCGGTGGCGGCGATGGCCACCATCGCGCTGGGTATCGGCGTGAGCACCGCCATGTTCAGCGTAACCAACGCGGTGCTGTTGCGGCCGCTTCCTTATAAGAACCAAGGCCGGCTGGTACTGACCGATACCCTGCTTTCGAACGCGGATTATTGGGACCTGAAGAGTGCGTTCGAGGATATGAGCGCCACGATGGTATACCGCGCGATTGTGCCACGCGAGGACGGGAGCGCGGAGCGGGTGAGCAAGGGACAGGTAACCACCAACTTCTTCGGCATGATGGGCGCGAAGATCGCGTTCGGCCGCGATTTCACGGACGCCGATGGAAGGCCGCCGGCGCGGATGGAGCCGCTGTTCCCGCCGGCCGACGGCGCGGTTGCGATCCTCAGCTACGAATATTTCGAGCGGCGGTATGGCGGGAATACGGCTGTTCTGGGGCATGAGATGCTGGGCGGGCCCAAGATCGTTGGCGTGCTGGCGCCGGGATTCAAATTGTTGCTGCCGGCGGGCAGCCCCGATATCTGGATTGCGAACAACCGCGGCTACGACGCACCCAATCGAGGCGAACTGATGCTGCAGGCGATTGGGGCGGTACGGGACGGCACGACTCTGGAGCAAGCACAAGCTCAAGTGGACAGCGTGGTTGCGGGCTGGCGGATTCCTCGATTCCGCGTGGGCCTGAAGCCGTGGCACAAGACACTGACAGCGGAAGTGCGGCCGGCCCTGGTGGCGTTGATGGGATCGGTGATTTTTCTGCTGCTGATCGCGTGCGCCAACGTGGCGAATCTTCTGCTGGTGCGGGCATCCACGCGAGGGCGCGAGTTGGGGATACGCGCGGCGCTGGGGGCCGGATGGCAGCGGATCGCCGGCCAACTGCTGGCCGAGGCCTTGCTCCTGGTGGGATTCGGCACGCTGATGGGCGTGGGCCTGGCGTGGGTTGGCGTCCGCACGCTGCTGATTTTTGCGCCGTCGAATGTGCCGCGGCTGGAGTCGGTGGGAATCGACTGGCGGGTGCTGGCATTCGCAGCGCTGGCGGGGCTACTGGAATGCGCCGCGCTGGCAGCCTTACTGGCATGGCGCGCGGCGCGGCCCGACATCATGGACGCCCTGCGGCATGGGGGGCACGCCGGCGGGCTGGGCACGGGGCGGGTTCTGCGCGATGGCGTAGTGGTGGCGGAAGTGGCCCTCTCGTTCGTGCTGCTGATCGGATCGGGGCTGATGTTTCGCAGCTTCCTAGCACTGCGGAGCGTGCATCCAGGCTACGATTCGCACGGGCTGCTGACCTTTCTGGCGGTGGGGGATGCCCGGGGATTTCAGCAACCGCAGCGGCGCCTGGCGTTTCTCGGCGAACTCGAGGACCGGCTGCGCGCGATACCAGGAGTCGAAAGCGTGGGCGCTTCGCTGGCTCTGCCACTGGCGGGACGGCCGTTGATGTCCGGGTTGCAGTGGGGTCATGAAAACGCGCGCGCGAATGCCGAGTGGAGGGCGGATCTATCCACGGTTCTGCCGGGGTACTTCGAGACGCTGCGGACGCGGGTGATCGAGGGGCGCACTTTCACCGGGAATGACAACGCTTCGGGGCGGAACGTGGCGGTGATCGATGAATTTCTGGCGGCCAAGGCCTTCCCGCACCAGTCCGCCATCGGGAAGCGGATCTTCGTGAATCTGCCGAACGCGGTGTGGCTGGAGGTGATTGGGGTGGTGGCACACGAGCGCCAAGCTACGCTCGCCGACGCCGGGCGGGAACAGATCTATCTGACCGACGGTTTTTTCGGAATCGGCATATCGCGGCACTGGGCGCTGCGCACGGCGGGCGACCCGGCGAAGTACGGCGACGCGGTGCGGGCGGAGGTGGCCAAATTTGCCCCGGGCCGGCTGGCGGTGACGGAGATGCGGACGATGGATGCGACCGTGGACCGGGCCGAATCGGGAACGCGGTTTCAATTTCTGCTGATGGGCGTATTCGCGGCCATCGCGGCGCTGCTGGCGGCCGTGGGTCTGTATGGCGTTTTATCGAGCGTGGTGCGGCAGCGAACGCCGGAGATCGGCGTGCGCATGGCGCTGGGCGCCACACCGGCCGGCATTTTCAAGATGATGGTGGGGCGAGGACTGCTGCTGAGCGCCGTGGGAGTGGCGGGCGGCTCGATGGCCGCGCTGGCGCTGACGCGCGCGATGAGCAGCATGCTGGTGGGCGTGACGGCCACCGACCCGGCCACCTTCGCGGCCATGATCGGGCTATTCTTCGCGATCGCGGCGGCGGCCTCGTGGGCGCCGGCGCGGCGCGCGGCGGGGCTTGATCCGAACACGACTCTGCGGATGGAGTGAAACTCGACGGCGGTCTACGGTTGCCCCGCGGGCGGAGGGCTCAGAGCGGCATTGATCCTTTCCGTCTGGAACTTCGCCTTAAACTCCAGGTTCTGATTCAGCCTTGCCTCGAAGGTGACTTCCGGGGTGCCGCTCTGCAGCAGCGGCCCGCGGATGCTGCTCTGGTCGAAGGTCACTTTCCACAACCCGGCATAGCCCCCCACAAAGTCCAGATGCCTGGCGGCAACAATGTTCTTGGCTTTCTCGTCGGACAGGGAGGCGTCGAATGGCCGCATGAGCCGCTCCCCTTCATTGGCGCCGATCAGCTTTCCCGATCCCACCTTGCCGCCGATGGAAACCATGATGTAATACTGGCTGCCATCCGTGCTGAGCAGCCCCGCGGCAAGCTTGCTGGTGTCCTCAGCGGTGAGATTCTTGTCCAACATCTCCAGACGCGCGAACGCGCGCACAAACTGAGGGTCGGCCCAGTAGACATCCAGCGAGGCGTACTGGCGGTTGAACCACCCCATGAGGCTTCCCGTGAGTCCCACCTTGCCGGTCCGGTCGGCCACGATCTTCAGGCACTCATCCTTCGGCCAGTTCTGGAACGCCGTGTCACCGGCGTTGGCCGGCGGCAGCGTCTGCAGGTAGTCCTTGAGGCCCATCTTGTCTTCCTTGCGATCGAGGGCGAAATCGTAGACATCCAGGATTTCGATATTGGAGGTGGACTTACTGCCGGTGTGCCGCTTTGTGCCGGCGGAGCGGCCGGCGGAGCGGCCGGCTTTGCCGATTGCCCACTCAAAACCGCCGCACCGGCCAGCATCGCAAAAGGAAAAGCGTATGACGTCAGGCGTTGCATTGGGTTCCCCCAGCGTTTCAGGATTTGTGCCAGAGTTCTATTCGGAACGTCCTTTTGACAGATTTTCGAGATTCCCATTTTAGCTCTCGGGTTGTGGTCAGTCTACACCCGAGCGCCTGTTTTCGCGAACCTCTCGAAACCGGTGTGGCCCGGGGTGGTGGGGGTGGCGGCACACCAGCACCAGGCTTCGCTCGGCGTTCTATCGAGCGTGGTGCGACAGGGGATGCCGGAGATTTGGGCGAGGGCTGCTTCTGAGCGCCGTGGGGGTGGCGGGCGGCTCGATTGCGGCGGTGGCATCGTGGGCGCCGGCGCGGCGCGCGGCGGCGGTGCAAGGCGAGAGTGATTTAGCGGCGATGATCGGGTGAGGTGTGCGTGGTACCGGCCGCAACGAGCGGCAGATTCTGGTTGCGAAGTAATATATTTTGCTAACGTGTGCGATTTCGTAGACACGGCGCCGAGAAAATGTAATAATCAATCAGCGCACTCAAATAGGGATGTTTTGTCGGTGTACTGCCCGCCCTTAGGGATCCCAAATGCAAATCCTGGTCAACAGGAGTGTCACCTGGGACCTGACGCGCCCAGAAATCGGAGACTCTTGAAAATCGCAACATTCTGCTCGATGACAGTGATGGCCACCTTGCTCGGCGGTGCTGGATCGGCGTTCGCTCAGCCGTCCGGCGCAGCCACTCCGGACATTGCGAAGCAGGTACTCACTCGCCGATGGCAGGAGTTGAAAATGCCGGATGCGACCGAGCGCAACGTCCTCTTCCTCGACGTGCGGAGCAGCGGCTCCAATTCATTTCAGGTCACTGCGATCCTCCGCGACTACAGTCCCGGATTCCCGGCCAATCACTACTACGGCAAGACCTGTGTCGCCCGCATCAATCAGGGGGTGTACAAGCTGTGGGCCGATGGCAGCGGCACCTGGCAGGTGGATGGCCGCATGACTCCGGACCTTTCCTCCCAGCAGTGCACGCCCAACCCGTCCGCGGGCGTCTCAAGCATTCCGTTGCAAGGTCTGGCTGGAACACCCGCTCCCGGCGGCGCAGTGGCGGGAGCCCCGGCTTTGCCGCGATCGGGTGGCGGGGTCGCGCGAGGCAAATACACATGTTGGTCGAACGGCCAGGCGCGAATGCTTCTCAACTTCACGGCAAGCCCTGGAGGCCGATACACCGGAACGGACGGCAAAGCGGGGACGCTTTCGCTCGATCGATCGTCGCAACGAATCAGCTTCAGAGGCGGCGCACTCGACGGAGCCATGCCCGCGGGCTTCTTTGCGATCTATCACGAGCCGCAAGGGCGGCCCACCGTCAGTTTCCGCAGCGAACGCAACTCTGAGGCCGCTTTCTGCCAGAAACAGTAATGAGGAGTCAAGGGCACTCTGCTCGCGATCCTCTGCGTGTTTGGCTTTAGCCAGCCGGCCGCGGCACGATACAAGACGCAAGACTATTCGACTGGGAGTATTCCGAGAGGGGATTTCGCACATGTTCAAAAGCCGGTACTTTTTCGCAGCTTTGGCCGCGGGGATTCTGACGGGAGCGCTGCCGCTGGCAGCGCAAACGCTGGGCAACACATCGCTCCAGGGCGTCTATTTCGTGAGGTATCTCGGGGCAGACACAAACAATAACCCCCAGAGTTTTCAGGGGACATTCACATTCGATGGAAAAGGCAGTTTTCAAGTTACGGGCCAGGGAACGTCGACCGTTACTTCCGATCATAGTCTGAAGGTTGCGAGCACCGGCGATTACCAGGTATTGTCGAGCGGTGTTGTGAACCTGTTGAACCCCTTCGAACCATCGGGGAAGACACGGTTGCATGGAGGAATGGGTGCGGGCGTCCTGGTTGCGAGCAGCCGGAATTCGTCATATGACGACTTCCTGGTGGCGATCCCGGCCAGTACCGCCGGGTCGAATGCCACTTTGAGCGGGTCCTACCGGGTGGCCAGCATGGATTTCCTGAACGGCGATGTCTCCTTGACGCGCGGCACGTTTTTCTCCGTGACCGCGGATGGCAAAGGCGGGCTGGGAGATGTCATGGTGAGCGGTTCGGCCGTCAATCTGGCCAATATCAATACCGTGCAGACCAGCGCGGGCGCGACGTACTCGGTGACCGCCAACGGCAGCGGCACCTTGAATTTGCCGGCGCCCGCCGGCGTGGCGGCGAACACACAACTGCTGGCCGGAAATAAGACTCTATATGCGTCCTCCGACGGCAGCGTGTTTATCGCCGGTTCGGCTTCGACCTACGACATCATCATCGGGATCAAAGCGAACGCCGGAAACGCTCCCCAACTCGCGTTACAAGGCTTGTACTTCAGGGTTTACCTGGAGGACGTCAGCAACGGGCCGGCCGTGGGCGACCAGAGCATCTGGGACGGTCAAGGGGCCGTGAATGAAGTTTCGTCTCTGCGGCTGGAAGTCGGAAACGATCGAACGAATTACAACGAATCGGTTTACAGCAACGCGGGCAATCCGAATCAGCCGGCAGGGGAGGACTATATGTACGCCGGGGATCTCACGCTGGCCGCGGATGGAACCACCGCGGACGGGCGCGCACTCGGCGCCGGCGGAAACCTCATGCTTAGCGGAAGTGTGGACGGCAGCAACGGCTATGCGATTGCTCTTAGGGTCAAGGCTCCGTCGCTATCCGGCAGCGGCGTGTTCTTAAATCCGCAGGGGGTGGTGAACGCCGCCAGCAGCGCACCATTTACTTCGCCGGTGGCGCCGGGTGAGTTCATTACGCTGTACGGCACGGGAATGGCGTCGCAAACTGCCACGGCGGCTTCTCTTCCCTTTCCCACAACGCTGGGAGACGTCACCGTCACGGTGAACGGTTCGGCGATGCCCCTGCAGTATGTGAGCCCCACTCAAATCTCGGGCGTGGTTCCATACTCCACTCCCACCGACGACTCGTTTCTGAACGTGCAGGTGAACAACGCCGGCACGGCTTCGAATGTCGTGCAGGTATATAGCGGCTATGCTTCCCCCGGCATTTTCACGGTTCCGCCGGGAGGCATCGGCAATGGAGCCATTCTGCACGCGGACTATAGTCTGGTTACTCCGGCCAAGCCGGCAAAGGTGGGGGAAACGGTGCTCATTTTTCTTACGGGTCTGGGCCCGGTGACGCCACCGGTGGCGGCGGGCGCGGCGGCTCCCACGAATCCGCTGAGCCAGGTGCCCCTTGACGCTATTGCCATGGATATCGATGGCTGGCCGGCGACCATTCAGTACGCCGGGTTGGCTCCGGGAATGGCCGGTCTCTACCAGTTAAACGTGACCATTCCCTTCTTTGTGCGTACCGGCAATATGGAGATTGACATTGTGATCGGGCCTCCCACAACGGACTACTGGTCAGCCGACTACGACATTGCCACCATCCCCATCGGCAAGTGAGGTTCGGAAGACGGGCGGGGGCGAAGCCGGGTCTGAACTTGGACGCCCACGCAAACCGTCTAGCATGCCGTTTGACGGCAAGCCCCAGGGGAGGCCGACCCTTGGCAGACATACTATGGCAACGTGAAACGCATCGAGCCGAAAACCATGTGGGCGTGGGCGGTGGAGGGAGTTCCGGCCGGAACGGACCAGGGCGCGCGCGATAGATAGGCATACTCCCCAATGAACTGGAGCGCGCCGTACCGCGGGTTCCTCCAGAAGGTGTAGTAATAGCCGAAATTCGGCTCCTGAAACTGCCGGTTGGCCGAGGACGAACCAGGGAAGCCGAAGCCCAGGTAATTGCCCGGCGAAACCACCGTGTAGTTGCGGTTGAAATAGGTGCCGCCGTAATAACCGAAGAACTGCGATTTGGGATTGGGCGCATACTCNNATCGGGACCAAGGCCGACCGCGAAACGGCCGCCGCCGCTGCTGTAAAACCCGGTGGCAATGAGGCGGAAGTTTTTGGCCACCTCGAGGACGGCGTCGAAGTCTCCGCCCACGCCCTGGGCGTTGAAGTACTTGCCCTGCGCGGGTGAGACGCGAAACTGGCTGGAAAAGCCGGCCAGCTCAAAGTGCAGCGCCTTGCCGGACACCTTGGTGTCGTAAGCGATCTTGGCGGTGATGTCCGGGCGCACGTTGGGCGCGCTGGAAAGGCTTCCGTTATCCACCTGAGTGGCGGCAAACGCGGGGAGCGTGACTCCGGTGGTGACGAACTGTTCGGGGTTCTCGACCGCGGCGGCGATGGACCAGTGCTGGTCGGGGTGATAGACCACCCGGATTTGCCCCGGCCGTCCCCAGATCAGACCCGTCAGATAGTTGGAATCCTCCCCAAGGCCGACAAAGACGTTGCTCGAAACCTGAGAGACGCCCACGCGGTTGGGCGTGAGGAGCGTCCAGGTCTCACCCCCCAGCACCTCCCACTTTCCTTTCTCCACATTCACCCAGAAATGGCGCATGCGGAAGGTGTTGGCGTTGCTGGTCACGAACAGGTTGGCCGGCTGGTTTCCATAGAAGTCCCCTTCGACATAACCCGTGACCGTCGTGTTCCTGGTGGGGTGCTCGGTGATGGTCAGGGTAAGGCGCGAGTTCGCGGCGCTGGACCGGAACTCGGCTATCCTGCCCGCCGCGGTGTTACTCATCGGAACGCCGGCGAAGGAAGTTGCCACGCCGCTCCCGATGTTGGTGGAGCGCCACACGGTGGACATATCCATAAAACCGCCGGGGGCGAAATCGGCGCCGCCAATGTGAAAGGCGAGCGGGGAGACGGGCCGCCCGGTGGTATCCACGTCGGCGGCGGCGGGTTTGGCGGGCGGCACCAGCGCGGCCGCCGCGGGTGGCGTTGGAACGGCGGCGGGCGCGGCCTGCGCGGCGACCAGGCGGTCGAGCAGCTTCTGCTGGGAATCGAGCACCTTCTGCTGAGCATCCAGCGCCTGCCGCTGTTGGTCGAGTTGTTTCTGCTGGGCCGCGATCTGTTCGCGCAGCTTGGCGACGTCGTCGGACTGGGCGGACGCCTGGGCCAGACACAAGGCGGGGAGCAGCACTGCGAGCGATAAGAGCGAGCCAACGTTCCTCATGAATTTCATGAATTCTCCTGGGTTTTGGGGTGAGCCGGACCCGATTCACTGAACTGTAACTCTATCGAGTATAGAGACACCGGAGGGCCTAGTTCAACATCTACGGACCTTTTTATCTTCAATAAACGGCAGGTTTTAGGCCGCGGGAATAGAAGCACTGGAGGGTGGTGTATCGATGCGGTTTGGAAAAGAAATGCGTCTGACCCCTTTTTGCTAGAATAGGGCTTAGCCTCCCCGAAAACATAACTCATGAAATTCGGCGTCATTGTTTTTCCAGGAAGCAACTGCGACCACGACGCTTTTTACGCGGTCGGCACCAACCTCGGACAGCCGGTGGAATACATCTGGCATGACTCGTCCACGCTGGGAGCGGTGGATGCCGTTATCCTGCCCGGCGGCTTCGCTTACGGCGACTACCTGCGGTGCGGAGCCATCGCCAAGTTTTCGCCGGTGATGAAGGCCGTGCGCCGGTTCGCCAACGATGGCGGGCTGGTGCTGGGCGTGTGCAATGGCTTCCAGATCCTGGTCGAAGCGGGGTTGCTTCCCGGCGCGCTGATCCGCAATCGCGGGCTCAAGTTCATCTGCCGCGAGGTGCGCCTGAAGGTAGAGACTACCGACTCGCCGTTCACGTCGGCCGCGCGGAAGGGGCAGACGCTGCGGATGCCCATCGCGCATGGCGAAGGCTGCTACTTCGCCGAGGAGAGGACGCTCGATGAGCTGGAGGCCGAGGACCGCATCGCCTTCCGCTACGACGGCAACCCCAACGGGTCGTTGCGCGATATCGCCGGCATCCTCAGTCGGGAGCGGAACGTGATGGGGATGATGCCGCATCCCGAGCGGGCCACCGAGCCGCTCATGGGGTCGAGCGACGGCCTGACGGTTTTTCAGTCGATGATGGGCGCGGCGGTGCGGGCATGACCCCCGAGCTGGTGGCGCAACACCAGTTGAGCCCGGACGAGTACCAGAAGATTGTGGGCATTCTGGGCCGCGAGCCAAGTTACACCGAGCTGGGCATCTTCAGCGTGATGTGGAGCGAGCACTGCTCGTACAAGAGCTCCAAGCCGCTCCTCAAGACGCTTCCGACGCGCGGCAAGGGCATGATGGCCGGCGTCGGTGACAACGCAGGAGTGGTCCGGATCGGCGACGGCCTCGCGGTCGCGTTCAAGATCGAGAGCCACAACCANNGAGCACTGCTCGTACAAGAGCTCGCGGTTGCATTTGAAGAAGCTGCCTACAAGCGGCAAGCTGGTGGTACAGGGGCCGGGCGAGAACGCGGGCATCATCGATATCGGCGGCGGTTACGTCATCGCATTCAAGATCGAATCGCACAATCACCCCAGCTTCATCGAGCCATTTCAGGGCGCGGCCACGGGCGTCGGCGGCATCCTGCGCGACATATTCACGATGGGGGCGCGGCCCATCGCGGTGCTCGACTCGCTGCGCTTCGGGCGGCTGGACGACGCTGTGACCGGGGCGCGCAACCGGCGGATTCTGAGCGGGGTGGTGGCGGGCATCGCGCATTACGGCAATTGTTTCGGCGTGCCCACGGTGGGCGGTGAATGCCTTTTCGAGCCGTGCTACGACGGCAACCCGCTGGTCAATGTTTTCGCCCTGGGCGTGTGCCGGAAGGAAGATGTCTTTTACGCCAGGGCCGCCGGCGCCGGCAACCCGGTGATATATGTGGGCGCGCGCACGGGGCGGGACGGCATCCACGGGGCCTCGATGGCCAGCGCGGAGTTCACCGAAGAATCCAAGCAGAAGCGGCCCAACGTGCAGGTGGGCGACCCGTTCATGGAGAAGCTGCTGCTGGAGGCGTGTCTCGAAGCCATGCAGACCGGGGCGATTGTGGGCATCCAGGACATGGGCGCGGCGGGCCTGACCTGCTCGACCTGTGAAATGGGCAGCCGCGGCGGGGTGGGCATCGAGATCGAGCTGGACCGCGTGCCGCAGCGCGAGACGGGCATGACGCCTTACGAGACGATGCTCTCGGAATCACAGGAGCGCATGCTGCTGGTGGCCGACAAAGGGAGGGAAGAGGAAGTTTACCGCGTGTTTCGCAAGTGGGGCCTGGAGGCGGTCGAGATCGGCGTGGTCACGAGCGACGGGAAGATGCGCGTGAAGGAGCACGGAGTGACGGTGGCGGAGATTCCGGC
>PLMF01000028.1 GCA_003142355.1 Bryobacterales bacterium | reverse complement strand
GTGGCGTTGGCGTTCTTGAAAGATTCGTCCGTCCCGGTTTCGAACTCGCGTTCGCCCTGGTTCGGAGTGGCTGCTTCGGGCATAGTGGTTTTCTCCTAGTCGAATGAATTGAAACTGCTGTTTCTTAGGAAGCCTGACGGCTTCCGTAGAAGGGTGCCGGACCGTGATGCTGGATCCGGCGAGAGTCCTGGAGGCGCGGGTTGTTGACCTGGTCCAGCGCGACGCCACGCTCTGCGGCAACTTCCGCCATGGTCTTGGTGGTCTCCGCCAGCACCGGTTCCTCGCCGGTGAGTGCCGCGATGCGCCGCAGGATCACGTCGCAGTAAGCCGGACTGATCTCAATGCCGTAGCCAGCTCGCTTGAGCCCATGCGCCGCGGCGATAGTCGTGCCGCTACCGAGAAAGGGATCGAAGATTACGTCGCCAGCATCGGAAAACGCTTTGATGAAGAACTCCGGTACCGCACGCGGAAAGGGCGCCGAATGGGATCCCTGGCTCGACTCCGACTTCGCCTCGATCACGTTTGATGGCCGCGCGATTCCTGCATGGCGCCCATCTTCATCGCGGCTGTCGGATTTGCCCGCCGAGTTGCCGCGCGCGCCGGTACCGAGCAGCCCACTCCCGGAACTCGACTTCGGGTTGTCCGGCGAGTAGTCGAAGCAATCCTCCGACCGATGTCCCACGGCGAACGGGTGGAACTTGATGGCCTCACCGCGAGTGAAGTGCGCGATGGGCTCCCAGGCATTCTTGAAGCGGTTGTTCCATCCGCCCGGCACGCCGTTGTCGGTCTTGCGCCAGCAGAACTCATCCACGAACCGCCATCCCCACTGCCTGGCGTGCGTGATGAAGAGATCCTTCACGTAGAGGTGCCGCTGCCCGTCTTCGGCATGCTCCTTGATGTTCAAAAAGTAAGATCCATCCGGAGCCAGTATGCTGGCGAGGTTCGCCGCCACATCGCGAAACCAATCCACGTAATCTTCAGGCGCTACGGGGCGAAACCCGCTCGCAGGATCGTATTCGCGCTGCGTTGCGTAGGGCGGTGAAGTCACGACCACGTTGGCACTGGAGCCGGCCATCAACTTCCCGACGACGGTGGCATCCCGGCAGTCGCCGCAGATCAGGCGGTGTAGCCCGATCAACCACACGTCCCCGGGCATCGTCACCGGCTGCGCCGGAGGTTCGGGAACCGCTTCCTCTTCCACGTCGGCGGCAGCCTCCGGTTCGTCGCTGGCAAGCAGCACGACGAGCTCCTCGTCGGAGAACCCCACCAGCGACAGGTTGAAACCCTCCGCGCCGAGCGACTCCAACTCGACCCGGAGCATCTCTTCGTCCCACCCGGCATTCATCGCGAGCTTGTTGTCCGCGATCACCAGCGCACGGCGTTGCGCAGGCGACAGGTGCGCCAGCACGATCACCGGCACCTCGGTCATCTCCAGCTTCTTGGCGGCCAGGAGACGCGCGTGGCCGGCGATCACACCCCCGTCGCCGTCCACCAGGATCGGAGACGTCCACCCGAACTCCACGATGCTGGCCGCCACCTGGGCAACCTGCTCGTCCGAGTGCGTCCTCGAGTTCTTGGCGTACGGCAGGAGGCTGGCGACTGCCCGGAGTACGATCTGTAGGTGGGAAAGGTCGATCATTGCGCTTGGGTGCTGCAGCCGATGGACTGCTTCGAACCCCCGACGAACGATTCACAGGACCGCTGCTCTGCCATCTGAGCTACACCGTCGAAGTTGGAGGAGGGCGGTGGAATCGAACCACCGGGGGGTGACCACCCGGGGTGACCACCTGCCCTGACCACCTGAATAAGTGCAACTAACTAAAGACCTTGCGCCGCCAGGTCACCCGCCGCCGAAAGTCGCCAGGGAGGACCCAAAATCTCAGCGGCAGGGACGTTTGGCCACTGTTGGCGCCCCGTGGCAGCCCGTGCGCCCGCAGCCGCGGGTGGCACTACCGTCCAAACCGCCCAGGCCGGCGCAATACGCCGCCACAGTTCGCCAACGGTGGGGCGGGGTGGGTGTCTCTGGCCGGACCCCAATGGGCCAATGGCCTCGTACCCTACGTTCACCACCCCGCCCGACCGCCGTCTACTTGGCCTCGGGCACGCCGAAGCTGATGCCGACTGCCGTTGCCTGCGAGGCCAGCACTTCGATGTCCGCCAGGGCGGTGATGGTGGCCACTCCCTCCCCCGTGTCCGCGTCCGCAGAGACGGAGACCTGCGCCGTGCCCAGCGGGCCGACCGCCTCGACCACGGCGCTCATGCCGTCCGGCGCCGGTGTGACAGTGACGATGGCGGTGTCAGAGGAAGCCCAGACGGGGATGCCGTCGACCGGCGCGGGGTTGCCAGCCGCATCCTTGGGCGCGATTGAACCAATTACTTTCTGAACGTCCGTGAGTTTCATGCTTTTGACTCCTATGTGGAACTGGATTGGGCTTGACGAAACAAAGCTGAAGACGATCTGGGTTGCCTGCGTCGGCTTCTGCAGCAGGGCAAGCGACACCTCAGTGAGTTGACGAATTACTTTGAGGAGAGCCGCAACGATTGTCATTTTTGCCCTCTATCACGGCTTTCGGATACGTGCAGCGATGGTGAGTGCCGTCTGCTGCGCTACCGTCGCCCCTACGCTGCGGCAGCGCTCGGCCTCGTCCTCGGCGATCTCCAGGCAGACGGTCTTCGCCGCAGCGATGGCTGCCGATCGGGATTCAACGAGAGCCGTTCGCAGCATCTCAGTGAGGCTCTCGGCGTCGTTTCGCGGGGGAACTCCAAGCGCGTGGCAGACGCGCGTCGTCAGCTCCTCCAGGGTGATCACGCCTGGCATGGCGTTGGTCCTTTCATTGCGTCCGCATTCTTTGGTGTGCCCAACTGACTGCGGGATTCCCGCAGTCATCGACTGCGCAATCTGCGCAGTCAGTCTGATGGGCAACCCGTCGGCGTTACGACTTCACTAGGCAGTCCGTCACCACCTGCCGGAATAGCGACCTCAATTCGTCTTTCTTGCCGAGTCTCTTCAGCTTCCATACAAGCGGTCCGCTTTCAACTCGCGTCTGAAAGCTGTACTGCGTGCCCCCTGGCACTGCACTCTCGACAGCCGATGATCCATCGGCCTTCTTCGAGAAGACCGCCTTCAGATGGCCCTTGCGGCCGTAGACCGGATTAACCAGTCCATTGACAATGAGCCGCTGTGCGGCCTCCAACGTTCGAAAGCCCCACGGCGTTCCGTCGGCTGCGTAGAGCGGAATGGATTGAGTCATACCTTCTGCAACTCCCGCGCCATCGCCGCCGCCTGGGTTACTGTGAGTCTGGAGTTCTCGCCGACTATGGCCGCCACGCGCTGACGCAGGATGGAAATATGGCGGCGCTTCCGCTGATCCGACTCAATCTGCAGATTGAGCATGCCGAGATTGGCATCCAGATCTGCTGTCGTCGCCTGCATCACCGGCACCCATTCACAGTCGCCATTGAGAGGATTGGCCGGGTCCACCGGCACGGCGATCATGCCCGGCATCTCGAAGCCGGCGACGTCGAGCCCCAGATCGAGCTGTGCCGCGGCTTCCGTGATCTCAGCGGCTGACTTCATCACGCGTCGGGTCAAATCAAACAGCTTTTCCCGCGCCAACTGGCTGCCCAGTTCGTCGAAGAGTGAGCCATTGGTCTCGATCACAGCGTCGACAATATCTTTGTTCAAGAACCGGCGGCCCGCTTCGCGAAACAGCCCCACGGCGCGCCGAATGGCCTCCATCAATTCGGAGCGTTTAGTGGCCTGCATGACGGTTCAACTCCTGAGTGATTTGTTGAAGGAAGGCTGCTGCCCTGCGGCACTTGCCGGCGAAATCCATGTCCGGTGTATCGAACTCGCGGATGCCGGCCGCGACATCGGCGACCATTAGCGGACACTTGGCGATATCACTGGCAGCATCGATCACCGCCATCACGGCCAGATTGCGTTCGATTAACGGACGCCGCTCGTCCATCGACGCTGGCAGTTGGTATTCGAGATTGCGATCTAAGATGGCCATGCCGGTTTTCTTGGCGCGCCGGTGCGCCTCGGCCGGAGTAGGCAGGTCCTTGCGCCGAAGTTTGCGAACCACCTCTCGTTGTTCCGCAGGCGGCATGGCAGCGATCTCTCGTTGCCGCTCCGGGGTTTCATCGGCGATGGCCGCGGCCGCGCTGACCGCGATCTGCTCAGAGTCCATCTGTGCGATGACCTCATCGACGGCCTTCTCGACCACCTTTTTGGCTTGCTCGTAAGTGGTGCGATTGCCAAAGCCAGCCTTTTCCGCTGCCAGTTCGTCGGTGCGCTGGCCTTTCAATTCGGCAAAATTTTGCCGATTACTCTGGCCGCGCCGCTCCCCATAGCTCGCCTCCAGAGCTTTCCCAATGTCCACCCGCTCGGAGGACGTGAAGTTCTTTCGAATCTCGTTCTCCGCATACTCGCCGGCGACAATGCTCGATACCTGCACAACGCGCGCCGCAATCGTGGCGCGCTTGAGGATGTCGCGAACAGCCAGCAGGCGCCGCTCGCCGAACACCAGCACGTTGTCCTCGGCGATTCCGATGGGCTGCAGGAGTCCTTCCGTCGCGATGCTGGTGGCGAGGACTTCAAGGTCACCCATTTTCCGCCGGTGGCGGTCGATGACGCGAATGGAGTCACAAGCAACTTCGCGGAGGATGAGGCTATCGGTCATCGTTTCGCTGTCTCGATGGTTGGCTGCGGGATACACTTCTCCTCCGGAGGAGAGGAGGGAAGGAGTTTTGCGAGAGTCCCGTCGCTCGTCTGGGTTATGGGGTGGAAGTTTCTCCGTGGCGTCTGCTTTGCATCTCGCTCACGAATCGAGCTTCCTGTGAATAGATACTCCGCGACTGCTCAAAATGTCCAATTAAAGTTCCGAAATCATTCCGGCCAGCCATGGTTTGGCCGAACAGCGGAGGCACGGCGGAGTTTCCAGTCATTGCGCGCGTGGCCGTGACGCTTCGCGCCAACCTCACCGGATTCGGCGAATCCAGGGCTGATCGACGTTCGGGTTGTAGAAACTGTTGCGTCCGCCGTTCGCACGAATGATTTCGATCCAATACGTGGTTACTTCGCCGATGCGGTCGGATGCGTTCAGGAAGTGGGCGAGCCCGCAGTTGAAGCCGAACGGGCTTGTCGAGGTCCGGTACAGACTCTCGCGCGTCCAGCCGAGCGCCATAGCTTTCTCGGTGATCGCGTCCACCATGGTGACCGCATTTTCCAGAGCGACATCGACGCGCCGCGGCGAGAGAGGTGGCTCCTCAGGCTCCGGGACCGGCGGCGCGTAAATGCGGGCGTCAAGATTGCGGATGGCATCGATGAGTGCACGATCGCCGAAAAGCGCAATCGCCCATTCGTTCATGGCGTTGAACCGGCGCCGCAGTTCGTCATACTCATTGCGCCCAAGCTGGCCGGCTTCGGCGGTCATCTTCGCCAGGTTCATCTTCGAACGCAGCCACGCGTAGTATTCGGGATCGAGGAGACGGTACGCCGTGTCGTCGATCTGGACATCGCGGGCGAACGCCGCGGCATGCTCGGTGAACCAGGCGTCGAGCGCCGTGGAGACGAACAAGTGGCCGCGCGCCGGCGTGCTCGAAGGAACAACCGTAGGTTGCGGACTCATGACCGCTTTCCATTGGGCGGCATTGGCCGTTCATTGAAATCGGCGAGGTCCACTCGTACTCCGCCAGGCGCCTTGGGGACGTCAGTCTCGTTTGGGGACCTTGTGGGGACCTCATCTCCCAAGGTCCCCACGACAAAGGTGCTTTGCTCACAGCAAGTTGCGGGCAATTTGGGGACCTTGGGGACGTTGGGGACGTTTTCACCCGCCTCCCTACACGTGTGTGCGCGTGTGTCTCTCTCCGCACCTCCTTCAGGACATAGAGAGAAATCTCTCTCTATACGCGGAGTAACCCCCTCAAGGTCCCCAAGGTCCCCAAACGGTTGGCAATCGGCTGAATCGTTTGCACTTAAGTCATGGGGACCTTGTCCGGCAAGGTCCCCATGAGGTCCCCAAGGTCCCCAATTTGCGGCCTCGGCAACCACCGCCAGAGCGTACATGGCCACGCCTCTATGTTTGGTTTCGCAGCCAAGGCGCACGATCCGCAGGCCATCGAAGGAGCGGTCACGGAAACTGGCCAGAGCACTCCCCAACCGGGTCTGCTGCGAACGAGCGGAGCCGTCTCCGCGTAAGCGCAGCATCAATTCACGCTCCTCGCAGAACTGGTTCAGCTCACTGACCTTCTTGGGTTGTTCCCGGAAGGCTTGCCACCAGGCCGCCGTAAACTCTCGCCACGCCTGGCCCTCGACATCGGCAGCTTCGTAGAGTTGGTCGAGGTTGGCCAGGAAACCAGGAACTCCGGCGATACCAAGAATGCCGCCGATGACACTGGACCACCGTTCGAAAGAGCCGAGCCGAGCGCGATCAAGGGGTTTGCCGGCCACCATCCACGCGCGAATCAGGGTGACGATGGCGCCCACCAGCGCCGACCGATTTTCCTTGGCCCAGGTTGTGATCTCGGGATGCTTGAAGACAGAGCGCTTCCACGGGCGATCCACCCGCGGATCTATCCGCACCCGGATGCAGCGGCGCGTGAGTTCCAGGTGCAGGTTGGGGTTGTTGCCCGTCATCAGCCAGACGGCGTGATTGGGAACGGATGCCATGATGGACTCGCCGAGCTTACGGTCGGTCCAGCGGACGGAAGTCAGGACCGACGCAAGCGACGAGGAGTGCATTTGCTTGCGGTCATTGGCATTGTCCAGGAGGATGATGGGGCGGCCCTTCATCAACTCGGCGGTGAGCATTTTCCGTATTTCATCCTCGCTTTCTGGCAGCGTGCGGGCTTCGCAGGCGGCGCCCGTGGCGGCGATCGAGATCAGGTTGGCCAGAAGCCCCTTGCCGGATCCCATAGTCGGCGCCTCAATCAAGTGCATGGGAGTCGGCCCATCGATCATGCGCCGTATGAATGGCAGGATGATCGCGGCGATGGCATGCGCGCGGTCGGAGTCATCCACAAACGGGAAGTCCACCAGCAGGTCGTCAATCAAGAGTGCCCGCGCGGCGGTAATGTCTTCCGCCGTCGGCTCGTCTGGGATGGTTCCCAATTGAAGGCTGGGGTCCGGAAACAGCCACAGCCTGTCGTCTCGGTGATAACCGTCAGTCATAATCAACTCTCCTTGGCGGCCGAATACGGGAGTGGCAATGACGCCCTCCAGCATCGGCAGGTGCAAATCGGGGTAAGCCAGCATGTCGCGCGCGGCGTCTCGTGGTGGGGATGTCTCGACGGCGGCGTCTTCGGTCGCTCGGTGCCAGTCCGCTGTGCGCGCCAGCAATCCGAAGACGGCATCCTCGTCCATTTCGTCGATCTCGGGGCCGAATTCGCCGATGACCAGCCGGACGAGATGCCCGGCGCGGTGAAACAGGAAAGGGGTGTGCGGATAGATGGTGCCGCCGTGCTGGTTGGCGCGATGGATGGTGAGCCATGCGTCGGAAACGATCTCCCGCAATTGGCGATCATTGATTTGGATCTTGGGAAAAACAGGTTTGCTACTGGGCCCGCCGCGCGCCGCTGCGCCTGCCTGGGCGCGAGAATGCTTGCGGCGAGTGTTGTGATCCAGCACGACAACTTTCAACTGCTGGCGCAGGATGCTGACCGGCAACTTGGATTTTCCGCAGCGGGCCTGTATCAGCCGGAGGTGGCGCTCCCGCTCGATTGGCCCCATCTGCCCGACTTCCTGAAGAATCGGATCGAGAAGACCCTCCAGTTGCTCGTCCGGCGTGCCGGAATCGAGTTTCGCGATCGCCATCTCCAGCGGAGTCTCCGCCGCGGCGAGGATGGCTTCAAAATCCGGCGCGGTCTTGCCGCCGGCAAAGAACTCATTTACGTCGATCTTGGCGTCAGAAAGGAGGGCTTCGGCGCGCTCCATGTCCCCCGCGGCGTAGCCCTCCAGGCGCTTGGCCATCTCGCGCGGGCCGATGGCAGCGTCCACACCGAAGCTGTCCTTCAGTTCGTGTCGAGCGTGCTGCTGTTTTTCCCCAAGCGGCAGCACCGCCACGCGCGTTAGGATGCCACGCGCGGCCAGGGCGCGCGCCGTACGCAAAGCCCCGTTGAGGCCCGCGGCCGAGACCTCATTGTCCTGGCAGATATAGACCGTTTTGACGCCGGTCAGTTTCGGCAGCAATCGTTCCCAATCCGCCTCGCGGATCTGAACCGTCACCGGCGACACCACCGGGAATCCGTGCTCCATCAGGGAAATGCAGTCGGTGACTCCTTCGGTGATGATGACCCGCTCTGGGCGAGTCAGAAGCACATCTTCGTTGTACAGAACGTCGTTCCGGATGCAAGGCGCGACGTGGCCGTTGTTACGGTCGTTGCGGACCGCCAGCTTCTTGTACTTCGATTTCTCCCATTCGTGATCGGGTGTCCAGGGTGTGCGACGCCCAATCATGAACACGACCTGGCCCCGGCTCCAGTACGGAAACACGATCCGGCCATCGAAGAACGGAACGAGCCCATCCTGAGCGGTGGGCCGGAAAGCCGACGTCGCGGACAACTCGCGCGGGGTGAAGGCGCTGGGGCCGTCCAATAGCGTTCGGATCACGCTCTCCTCGCAGTTGTCAGCGAAACCGATCTTCAGCCTGGCCGCCGTTTCCTCCCCGATTCGGTATTTCTCCCGAAACCACGTGAGGACGTCGGCGTTCCGCATGATCCGCTCGTGATAAAGATCCGCCAAGGCGGTGAGTGCCTCCCGGACCCGTAAGGTGAGGCAGTGGTCTTCCTCGACCGCCGATAGCTCCTCCGGGCTGCGCCCGAGCTGCGATAGCGGCGGCAGCCCAACCCGGGCCGCCAGGAAATCCCGTGCCTGTCGGTGCGACTCCGGCATGCTCCCGGACTGGCCTCGCGTGATGCCGCCGTGCTGGATAAACTCGACCAGTTGCAGGATGTCGCCGCCCACACCGCAGGCGTGGCAGAACCAACCTTGCTTGTCGAGCCAAACGTGCAGCGACCGGTGGGATTGGCTGCGATGGTGGGGGCAGTCGCAGAATAAGGTTTTCGCCGATTCCTGCGTGACTCTGCCGGCCAGCAGCTCGCGGGCGACTTCGCCGATATCGACGTCGGTGACTTGCCGGTAATACGAGTGGACATCAAGCGTCGTAGCGCTCACCGCTGCGCCTCCGGCGCGAGCAGAAAGGAAAGGAAGGTGTTCCGCTGGTCCACCTGGCGCTTTTGGGCGCAATGCTCGATGCCCCAGCGGTCGCCGAGGATGATCACCGATTTCTTGGCTCGGGTCACCGCCGTGTAGAGCAGATTGCGGTTGTGCATGAAGGAATGCGATTTATGCGCTACGACCACGGCGCACGGAAACTCCGAACCCTGCACTTTGTGGATTGAGGTCGCATAGGCCAGTTGAATATTGCCGAGGGCATCGCTGCCGCTTTTGATCTCGACTGGCCGGCCATCAAAATCGACTACCAGCCCGTCCTTAGGATCGGCGCTGACCACGGTGCCCATCGCGCCGTTCATGACGCCCAGTTCGTAGTCGTTCCTGGTCTGGATGACTTTGTCGCCTGGATAAAGGCGGGGGCGGTGCCCGGCTTCGACATCCGGCACATCGAACTGAAACAGTTTCCTCTGGAGCAGTCGCTGTAGCTCGATGTTCAGCTCGACCGTGCCCAGCGGCCCTTTGTGCGTTGGCGTCAGCACATGGACGTCGCGGACGAGATCAAACCCGAGTCTCTCCCGCAGCACTTCGTCGAACAGGAGCAGCAGCATGCGCCGCAAATCACCGGCGTCGGTGAACTTGTCGATGACGTACCACGGCCGCCGCGCGCCGCTCTTCACCTCCGAGGTGGGGCGCACTTCGCCGGCAAGGATCGCCGTGGAATTCTCCTTCAGTTCGCCCGCCTGGCGGATGATCCTGGTGAGGACCGTGATCGGGATGGCACGGGACTTCACAAGGTCACGAAGGAGGTTCCCCGGACCCACCGGCGGCAACTGGTTGTGGTCGCCCACCAGCACTACGGCGGTTTTCTCACGATTGGTAGCCTGAAACAGCCGCCAGGCGAGCGGGACGTCCACCATGGATACTTCGTCGATGACCAGGATGTCCGCCTCGATCGGGTTCAGTGCGTCGCGGGAATAGGTGTGGCCGTTGAAGCCCAGCAGGCGGTGGATGGTGCTCGCCTCGTGCCCCACCACCTGCTCGAGACGTTTGGCCGCCTTGCCGGTGGGAGCTGCCAGCACGACGCGCAGTTCCAGTAGGTCGGCGATGCTGGCGATAGTCGAGACCGCATACGTCTTTCCGCTACCGGCACCGCCGGTCATCAGCGAGATGGAGTAGGACAGCGCGTTCTTTACCGCTGCCCTCTGTTCCGGGTTCAACTCGGCACCCTCGGCGTCCAGTAAGCCGTCCTGTTCCGCGACGGGGTGCGGGTTCGGCGCGCACGCCGTCCGCAACACCTGCGCCAGTTCCCGCTCCATCCTGTGGATCTCCGGGTCGGCTACGACCAGCCGCTCGAAGGGGTGGCACGTGAGCCGCTCGTCGGCGATCAGCGCTTCGAGATGGCGTTCGATCACGTCCCGGCTGTCCAGCGTGTCCATGACCAGCAACGTGTTGGCGCGGTCGAGCAGATCTTCGTATTCGACCCAGCAGTCCCCGTCATCCAGCGCCGCGAGGACACAGTAGTGAATTCCGGCGCGAATCCGGGAGGGTAGATCCTTGGGCGTGCCCATCTTGCGGGCGATCTTATCGATGCGCTTGAAACCGAAGCCCGCGATCTCGCGCATCAACACGTAGGGGTCGCTTTCGAGAATCGGCACCACCTGGCTACCGAACCGATCCACCAGCGTCGTCACCTGGTGGTGGGTCAGCCCGTACCGAGACAGGTAGGTCATGGCAGCGTTGAAGGCGCCGTTGGCGATCCAAATTCGCTGCAAGGCCATGACCGACTCCACCGGCACCTTCGCCACGGCAGCAACCGCTTCGGGGTTACTTCGAATCGCGGTATCGAACCCAATGCCAAACCGGTCCGCTATGAGCCGGGCTTTGGCCGGGCCGATGCCCTTCACGTCGGGGTGATTGGCCAGGAAGTTGGCCAGGCCATCGGGGTCCATCTCCAGGTCGTAGGCGAGACATTCCACCGTGAACTGGCGTCCGTATTTCGGATGGTCGGCCCACTGCCCTTCGAGGCGCACGGCGTCATTCGGCCTCGCGAACACCTTTCCTGCGAAGTTCACGAGTGCGCCATCCGCCGTGCGAAGCCGCCCGGCGCTGAACGTGGGCCCCGAGTAGAAGACCGTCTCTACGATGCCGCGGAGTAACGCTCTCTCCTCGGCTGCCGCCTTCGTCATGCACTCCACCTCGCATGTGCGCCAAGCAGGTATGCCTGCACGAACTGGCAGGCCGCCTGCCGGCTGGAACAGAAGAACACCGGGATCCGGTAGTCGAGAATGATGGACAGCGTGCTCCCGAGCACCGCGTTCGGGTGTGCATCGCCCCGGTAACGGTGCATCAGGACATCGAGCAGGCTGCCCTCGACAGCAACGCACGCTGCCCTGTAGCCCGCGAGCTTCTTCAACTCCTCGCGGAATCGCGGCCGGCTGTGGATTACCGTGGAGACGAAATCGTCCAGCGTCTTCCGTTCCACCGCGACCACACCCTCGAGTCCCCCGACTGAGTAGTCCCCGGCTGGCAGCGCGCGGCGTTCCACCAGCACCAACCGGGAATCGAACGAGTAAGGCTCCTGCTCCCTCGTGTCGGCGATCAGCGTGACCAGCGCCGGGCTAGAACGGGACAAGCGCGTCGCCCGCCTCCTGCCGGAACTTGCTCGGCGTCCGGTCGTTTACGATGCGGCTGTTGAAGTAGATGTTCTCGTTGTCGCCCTTGGTCTTCTTGGTGACCTCGAGCTTCACGTCGAGCAGCTTGCTGAGATTCCTGGGCAGGTCCGACAGCTTCTCCAGGTCCAGACCGCAGATGTGCAGGT
>PLMF01000392.1 GCA_003142355.1 Bryobacterales bacterium | reverse complement strand
GCTTATTGGGGTCCGCCCCACAAGTTCCGTGGGATTCCCGATACTGGGGAGAGTATGTGGCATTGGGTTACAGGCCGCAAACCACGGTGATGACATAAGCCGCATATCTGCCTGTCAGGGGATCTCGCGCCACCGCCAGGGCCGAGGTTGCGCTCGAGGGCCAGAGCGCTGTCACCGGGCCGGCGAACTCCACCGGCGCGGTGAGGGGCGCGGCGGCGCGGTTCACAATGGCGAAGGCCTGGACGGCGTCCGGCTCGCCCGCATCGCCGGGCCGCGTGGCCAGCACCTGCGATCCACCGCCGCAGCTCGCTTCCGTGCCCGCGATGTCGCTGCCCCACGAGGCGATGGCGCCCACCGGATCGAGCCAGGCATCGAAGATCTGCGTGCGCCCGTCCAGCATGGCCAGCAGCCACAGCAACCGGTTCTGCTCCACCGCGGACGCGGCGGAATAGAACGGTGCTGCTACCGTTTTCCGCAAACCGGTCTCGGTGGCCACGCGCCCGTCGAAGTAATTGCGCGTAGCGGCGAAATTGGCCAGCAGGGTGGCGCGGTTACCCGATTCCAGTACCCAGGGATCGTCGCCCGCTCGGCATTCCATCGAGAGCGAAGGCTCCACCGCGCCGCCGCACGCCATGCCTGGTAGAAATGCCTGAAAACTCGCGCCGGTTACCCGCAGGCGGCCCCGCAGGTCGCGCGGCCACGGTTTCCCAGGCGCCAGCGGAACGGCCCGCCGAGGCTCCCAGGAGCCGTTCTGGCGCGCGTAAAGCGTCACCTTGGAAGGCGAGAGCACCAACATGCCGGCGGCGGGGAACGCCACGTCCAGGATCTGCTCCTCCTGTTCCCACTTCAGCTTCCTGTCGAGCGCCATGCCCGGCAGGGCGGCTGCCGCCGGTTCGGCCCGCTTCCATGCGGCCATCCAAACCTGCCGCTGGTCGCCCTTGCGCGCTTCTTCCACCAGCAAGTACTGCGACTGGTTTTCGGAAAGTGTGAGGCGGAGTTCGGCCACTGGCGCCACGTCGCTGACCCGCAGGCCGGCTTCCTTGAGCGCGGCCTCGAACGCGCCGCGCGCCTGGCCGAGTTCGGCCGGGCCCAGAGAGGAAACGTTGCGGTACTCGACCGAGACCGGCTCGCCTTCGCCGGCGAAAGCTGCGGTCTTGCGCGCGAGCTCGTGCGCAGCGCCGTTCACGTCGTCAGCGGCGCGAGCGCCCGATGGGATGAAGAACAGGAGCGCGCAGAGAACCGCGTGCCATTTCTCCACGGCTGCGATCATAACACATCGCGATGCTCTCCCCCGGTGATGACGCGGATGACGCCGCGCAAGCAGCTCCGCGCCACGAAGAACGCCACCGGAAACGTGATCGCCACCATTAGAATGCTGCCCAGAATGCTTCCCATAGTCGCCTTTCCGTACGCGACGGGAAGAAGCAGGACAGGGGCCAAAGCGCAAGCGATTGATTCTTAGGCGCTTGTCGATCCTGGCTTTGTGTCACGTGAAACACGTGTGGCACCGCGGACGCATTACGTCATCACCAGTTCGGGGAGGCGGATGATCTTCTTCTGGATGGCATACTGCACAAGATGGGCCTTGTTGTGGATGTCGAGCTTGCGCATGAGGTTGAATTTGTGAGCTTCGACCGTTTTGACGCTGAGCGCGAAGCCGGAGGCAATCTCTTTCACGGACTGGCCTTCCGCCAGCATTTTGAGAATCTCCCGCTCGCGCTTGGTCAGGGTGCCGAACCGCGGCTGGCGCGCCGGCCCGCCGCGGCCTTGCAGGCGAAAATCGTCCACCAGGCGGGTGAGCAGCCGCGGGCTGAGATAACTGCCACCGCGATGCACCTCGCGAATGGCGGTGACCAACTGGTCGGCGGGACTTTCCTTCAGAATGTAGCCGCTGGCGCCTATCTCCACGCACTCGGCCAGGTAGTCCTCGTCGTCGTACATGGAGAGAAANNCCGATATCCATGAGGACCACGTCGGGACGAACCTGCCGGGCCATGGCGACGGCATCGAAGGCGTTGGCTGCTTCGCCGATGATCTCGATATCGGGTTCCGCCGAGAGCAGCGTTCGGATTCCCTGCCGGAACAGGGTGTGATCGTCAGTCAGGAATACGCGAATTTTTGCCATTTCAAGTCACTGGTGCGGAGCCTCGCGGCAACTGGAGAGTGATTCTGGCGCCCTCTCCCGGCGCGCTTCGTACAGCGAGCGTTCCACCGAGGAGCGCGGCTCGCTCCCGCATGCCCGCCAAGCCGAATGACATCGGCTGATTCCGTGCTGTTTCCGCACAAAAGCCGGCGCCGTTATCCGCTACGCTCAGCCTGATACTCTTATCGGCGGAGCGAAGCGAAAGGTTTACCTGAGTCGCCGCGGAATGTTTGGCAATGTTCTGGAGGCACTCTTGGGCCACGCGGTAGATCACCTCCTGGGTTGGCATGGGAAGGTGCTCGGAGAGGGTCGAAATCCGCAAGCGCAGGGCTGCTGGGTGCGTTTTCCGGAACCGCGCGGCCAGTTGACGGAGCGCGGATTCGAGGCCCAGGCGCTCCAGCACGGCGGGGCTGAGCGCCGCCACCAGGCGGCGCAACTCGCTTACCGCTCGCTCGGCGATGGCGCGGGTCTCCGCCAGGCGTGAGCGCAAGGGCGCGGGAGCGTCGCGCTCGATCATCTCCAGTTGCAGGCGCAATAGCAGCATGGATTGGCCGGCTTCGTCGTGGAGCTCGCGGCCGATGCGGCGACGCTCTTCTTCCTCCGCGCACCGCGCCTCGGCCTCCAGGCGCCGGATTTCCCCCTCCACGCGGGCGCGTTCGAGAGCCTCGTGGCAACGCTCGCCCACGGCCACGAGCAGCGCCAGTTCGCGCGGCAGCCACGGATAGCGCATTCGAAAACCGAACTGAACCAGCGCCGCCGAGCCCCTGGCAGGGCGGCCTTGCGCCTCTGGCGCAGAGGCGGTGCTCCCTGAGACCGGGGAACGGTCAGGACCTGTTTGCGAAGAGCCTATGGGGTACGACCAGTAGGAAGCGTAGCGGCCGCGCATCTCCGGATCGGCGATGAGCCGCTCATCGGGCTGGCCGCGCTCGATGTAGAGCGGGCGCGAGAGTCTTCCGGCCGCGGGCCGGTCGAGCAGGAAGAGGCGGCCGGCGCTCGCCTGGAATGCCGGCGTCAGGATGCGGACGATCCGGCGAAGCAGGTCCTCCAGTCCGGCAGCCTCGGTTTCGGCGTGGTAAAGGCCGAAGAAGGCCTGGCACTCGGCCTCACGGACCTGATAGAAGGCGTCGTTCAGGATGAGGACGGTGGCCAACTGGAGCTGCTCCCGCGCCGGCTCGAAGTGGCCCGCGAGCACCGGGTCCAGGAGGCCGCCGAACTCCCGCAGGACTTCGTTCACCGCGGCCGGGGGAACNNAGGCGTGAAGCAGCCGCGGGGGTGATGGCCAGGAAGGCTCGGACTTGCGCGGCATCATAGCGGCGCTGGCGCAGCAGGGTCGCCAAGCGGCGATCCAGGCGGCCGGCCGCGGGAGCGATGGCGCGGAGCATGCGTGCCACGTGGCGGCGAGCCGCGGGGGTGAGTAGCCGGCTGGTGAGAGGCATGTTGGCCAATCACAACATCGGCAATCTCGGTCTGTCCCTGTAGGGCTTAGCTTTGGGTCAGGCGAATCTGTCCGTGGCCGCGACCAGGGCGCGACTGTTGGGGGGGTCGAAGGCGCTGTGGCCNNACGACGTCGTAACGGCCCTCGACAATCACTCCGGGGATGTGGCGGATGCGCGCAGCGTTGCGCAGCAACTGGTCGTCGGTTTCGAAAAACCCCTGGTTGGAGAAGTAGTGGACCTCAATGCGCGCGAAGGCGAGGGCGAACTCATCCTCTTCGTAGTGGCCAGCGAAAGCGGGGTCGGGCATGAGCTTGGAGGTGGCGCCCTCCCACCCGCTCCAGATCTTCGCAGCCGCGAGCCGCACGGCCGGATCATCGCTGGTAAGACGGCGGTGGTAAGCGGAGAGCAGATCGCCGCGCTCAGCCTCCGGGATGTGGGCGAGATACGGCTCCCACGCGTCGGGATAGAGGACCGACGCTCCGCGCTGGTAGAACCAGTCGATTTCCTGCTTGCGCAGGAGGAAGATGCCGCGGAGGAGGAGTTCGGTGACGCGCTCGGGATGAGTTTGGGAATAGGCGAGGGCGAGGGTGGAGCCCCACGATCCGCCGAACACCTGCCAGCGCTCAATGCCGAGGTGCGCGCGGACTTTCTCGATGTCGGCGACNNTCGAAGTTCACGATGCGGTACTTTTCGGGATGGAAGAAGCGGCGCTGCTTGGGATCGGAACCGCCGCCGGGACCGCCGTGCAGAAAGACCACCGGCTTGCCGGACGGGTTGCCGCTCTCCTCGAAGTAGATCTCGTGCACCGGTGAGACCTGGAGCCGGCCCGTGTTGTAGGGCTCGATGGGAGGGTAGAGCCAGGTGACGGGATCCTTCATGGTGGATACAGGCAGGTTGAGCATCGCTGCCAGTATAGCGGATCGGCGGTATCTTGCCCCTACCCTACGTACTGGACTTCTTCTTCGAGATCCATGCCGAAACGCGCGCGTACGCGAGCCTTCAGGTCCTCAATGAGCGCGCAAAGGTCGGAAGCGGTTCCCGCGCCGGCGTTGTAGATCAGGTTGGCGTGATGGCTGGCAACGCGAATGTCGCCGCGCGCAACCCCCTTGGCGCCCACCTGCTCCAGAAACCACGCGGCGGGGACCTTGCCCTCGCGCACCGCGTGGGCGGGGACTTCGGCCGCCACCGCCGGGGGCAAATCTTCGAGCAGCAGGTTCTTGAAGATGCTGCCGGCGCACTTCATGGTAACGGGAAACTTTTCGTTGCGGACCTCGATAATCCCGGCGGCGGTCTCGCGCAGTCGACCGGCGTCGGCAGGCTCCAGTTGCAACTCCACCGAGAAAATGATCCAGTCCTTGTGGCGCTTGAAAATGCTCTCCCGATAGTGAAACTGGCACTCTTCGTTGGTGAAGACGCGGATTTCGCGGCCATCGTAAAAGCGGACATTCGTCACCCGCTCGGAGAGGGAGTGGCCATACGCGCCGGCATTGCCGTAGACGGCCGCGCCGACGGAGCCGGGAATGCCGGCGAGGGTTTCCAGGCCCTGGAGGCCGCGCTCGATGGCGAAATCCACCAGGTCCTGGAAGACGGCGCCGGCGTCCGCCGTGACGCGCCGGCCGGCGGCCATGAGGCGGTCGCCGCGGTAGCGCAGCACGATGCCACGGAAGCCGCTGTCGGAAACCACGAGGTTGGTGCCCCCGCCGATCACCATGGTGGGAATGCCGCTCGCGCGCGCGGCGGCGAGGGCGGCGATGAAAGCCTCGACGTTGCCGGTCTCGGCGTAGAGATCGGCGGGACCCCCAATCCCGAATCGCGTATAACGGGAGAGCGGAGCGCCGGCGCAAACAGTTAAATTAGGAATCGCGGCGAGACGCACGCGCGTTTCTTCCGTGGCCGGCATCACCTCAATTATAAGGGAGGCATTCCATGCGTTCCGCATTTCCAGGCTTTTCGCGCGAGGCCCTTCAATTCTTCCGCGGCCTGGCGCGCAACAACAACCGCGACTGGTTCCTGCCGCGCAAGACGGTTTTCGAAGCCCAGGTGAAGCAGCCGATGCGCGAGCTGGTGGCGGAGCTGAACGCGGCCATGATGGGGTTCGCCCCGGAATACGTCACCGATCCCGACAAGGCCATTTACCGGATCTATCGCGACACGCGCTTCAGCCAGGACAAGACGCCGTACAAGGACCACATTGCGGCCAGCTTTCACCGCCGCGGCACGGTGGCCCACTCCGACGCGGGCTTTTACTTTGCCGTGTCGCACAAGGAGGTCGGAATTGGCGGCGGCGTGTACATGCCGGCGCCGGAAACCCTGCTGGCCATTCGCCATCACATCGCCGCGCGGCACCAGGAGTTACGCCGGATTGTGGGGGCGCGCGCGGTACGGGAATTGTTCGGCGAGTTGCAAGGGGAGCGGCTTTCGCGCGTGCCGAAAGGCTTTTGCGCGGAGCATCCCGCGGCGGACCTGCTGCGGTTCAAGCAACTCACTCTGTATGTTGAGCTTCCGCCGGATCTCGCGACCACGCCCGCGCTGTATGGGGAAATCGTGAAGCGCTTTCGGGCCATGGCGCCGTTTCTGGGGTTTCTGACCGCATCGCTGAAGGGCCGGCGAAACGCGATCGAGGCGCGGGATCTATTGCTGTGAACGGAGCTGTAACGCGATCTGTCACGAAACTGTCACATTACCGGCATAAAATGGGTGATGATCCCCAAAGCATCCGTCATATGAGCGCCTTTTTGATCGTGGTTCTGGTCGGATTGGTCTTGCTGGTGGCTTATCACACCGGGACGTACGGCCGCCGTGGCCGCCGCTGGGGCGGCTAAACCTCTTCCTCTTCCGGCGGCTCGAGTGCATCCAGCAGGTCCGGGTTCCGGGCGAAGCGTTTGAGCACGCGGATGATCTCGCCCGAGCGGAAACCGGCGCGCAGCAGCCGGCGATAGGCTGCGGCCAAGTCCTTGTCCTCTCGAAAAAGCCCCTCACGCGGCGCCAGGCGGTACTTACGGCGGATTAAATCTTCAATCAGGGCTTCCTCGTCAACGTCCTGGTAGACCCTTTGCACCGTGCGTTCGGCCAGGGACGGCGCCACGCGACGTTGGCGCAGGTCCTGGATGACGCGCGTCCGGCCGAGTTTCTCGTTGGCCAGACGCGCGGCGGCGAATGCCTCCGCGTAGCGGCGGTCGTCCAGGTAGCCGACGTCCTTGAGCCGGGCCAGCACTTCATCCACGTCGGCGGCGCGCTCGGCCCGGCGGCGCAGCTTTTCCCGCAGTTCGCCGGTGGAATGGGCCCTTCCCGCGAGCGCCTTGACGGCGTATGTCCATAATGCGCCGCCATCCAGCCGGCGTATTTTGCGCTCCTCCATCAAAAGGATTCTCATTGGGGAGTATACTGGAAACTGGTTCAAGCTGTTGGCTTGAATGGGAGGATACATGGATAAGAATGGGCTTTCCAGCTTTTTGCTGGGACTCGGCGTGGGTGTTGGCATCGGCATGCTGTTCGCGCCGAAGTCCGGAGAGGAGACCCGCAAGATCATCAAGGACAAAGCGGGCGAAGGCACCGATTATGTGAAGCAGCGCGGCACGGAGATCAAGCAGACCGCCACGGAATGGGTGGAGAAGGGCAAGGAAGCTCTCGGCCGTCAGAAGGATACCATCTCCGATGCCGTGGAGGCCGGTAAGCAGGCTTATCGCGACGCCGTTGGCGGCGAAGGCGCAGCGACGTAAACCAGGGACTGGGGGAAGGGTCCTCGCGCGTGACTGAAGACACGTTTCGCATGGTGGTGGCGGCGGCCGTGGCGCTGGCGTGCATTGCGTTCGTGGTGCAGGCCCTGGCGATGTTCGCGCTCTACCGCGTTACCCGAAGGATGCAGCAAAAGGTCGGGCCGCTGGCGGACCGCGCCGAGCCTGTAATCGGGAGGCTCGGGCCGATGATCGACAAGATCGGACTGGCGGCCGACAACCTTGGACCGGTAGCCGACAGAATCGGAGTCGTAGCCGGCAAAGTGGCGCCGCTGGTCGATGAAGTGGGGATGGTTCTGGCCGCCGCCAACCGGATCATGGAAGAGACGCGCCCGCGGATTTCCGAGCTTTCCGGCGAAGCCCTGGAGATCGCCAGATCGGGAAGGCAGCAGGTGGAGCGCATCGGCGAACTCCTGCATGACGCCGGCGATCGCGCCCGCACCCGGCTCGCGCAGATCGACCAGGCCGTCGACAGCACCGTCGAGCAAGTCGGGCTAGTGGGCGACGCCGTGAAGCGCGCGGTGTTGCGGCCGGTGCGCGAAGCAAACGGCTTGGCGGCCGGGATTTCTGCCGCGGTTTCCACCCTGGTGCACCACTCGCGCAAGCCTTCCGTCGATCAAGCCACGCAGGACGAAGAGATGTTTATCTGATTGCCGTCAGAGTAGATTGACATCCATCCCGGCGATGAAATCGATCCCCGGAATCACCAGCCCTTGCAAACGGTGGTCGTTGGTCAGAAACAGATTTACACCGGCGTGCGCGGCGCTGGCCAGGTGAATCGCGTCGGGTGGTGATACCCGGTTGTCTCCGCGAATTCGCGCATAACGCTCGGCCGTCTCAACGGTGAACGGGAGTAGTTCCACCGCGGGTGGGCGGATCACTTCCCGGACCCGCAGAGCCAAGTCGGACGCGCCCCGTTTGTAAGGTCCCGTGAGGACTTCGCCGACCGTGAAGACGCTCGTACAGAGGGTGTCCCGGCGCCGTCCCATGGTTGCGAGTATTTCTTTTGCACGGACCCCGTGCTTGGGGTGGGCTTCAATCAGGTACACAAACAGCATAGAGTCCCAGTAGATTCGGCTCACGAATCTTCTCCGGGTCCCCATTGTTCCCGTTCGCTTCGGATGAACGCTTCTCCTCCGCCGAGGCTCTGGAAAACCTCTTTCCCAATCCCCCACAATCGAAGGAGCGGCGATTCACCCGGTGGCTGACCGGCTGCCGGCTGCTGGCCCGCCAGTCGATAAGTAAACGTCACAGTTGTGCTCATCCCCGATGGCGGACCATCCCACTTTTCCAGAGCCAAATGATTTTCTTCGAGGAACTTATGGGATTTCAGAGCTTGGCAGACAAGCGCCGTCCGGTTAACCAGGCGCACCGCCTTCTGCACTTCGCCAGCTACGATCCTCACCGTTGAATCGCCACGCCCGCGGGCCGGCTCGATGTACTCATGGCGGGCGTGTTCCCGTACTTGATCGGCGTACTTGACTTGGCCCATGCTTCAAGATTAGCATAAACATGCATAGCATTAAAGCTTATACAGCTAAGCGTGTTATGTTTGCTTAGCCGAATCCTCTCGCCGCACGAATGCCACCACCAGCCGAATCTGCTCATAGGTGATCTCCGCCGGCAGCGCTTCGCGCAATGGCTTCAGCCATTGCGCGCCGAGCCGGCGCACCACTTCTTCAATCTGGCGGTGATTCGCTTCTCCCACCCACTCCATGCGATAGTCCAGCCGCCCTTTTTCGACCAAGTCGGCTACCATGTTGATCACCGTCTGAAACTGCCGGCCGCGAATTTGCGCGATCTCTCCGAAGCTCTTGCCCTCCGCCAGCAGGCGCATGGTCTCTTCGGCGGGCGAAACCTGCGACACCTCGCGCACGGCGGCGCGGACCCCGTTGCGGTAAGCTTCGAAGGCCGCGAAGATTTCGCCTCCGTACAGTTCCGCCTTGCGCTCGCCGATCCCGGCAACGCCCAGTAACTCGCGGAGATTCGAAGGCTGCTTGCCGCACAGATCCTCCAGTGCGGCGTCGCTGAGCACGACATAGGCCGGAACCGCGGCGCGCTGGGCCGTGCGGCGGCGCCATTCCTTGAAGAATTCGACCAGGTCGCGATCCGGCGCTTTCGGCGCCGGGGGCCGGGCTTGCCCGGCCCCTACGGGAACCGGTTGCTCGCGCGGTGGCGCGGGCGGCGTGACCGGCGGCGGGGTGGACCGGGCCGCCGCTTTCGGCTTGCGCTTCTTCTTCACGGCCACCAACGGCTTCTCCGAGGGCGCCTTGAGCCACTCCGGAATGTTCCCGCAGACGTCGCACATCTCGCAGCGCTGCCACTTGGGGGTTTGGCCGAAGTGCGTGCAGATCTGCAAATGCCGGCACCGGCCGCTCTCGACGAAGCGCCGGATGGCGTGGTACCGCTGCCAGGCGCGCTCCTTCTCGCTTGGGTCGTTCAGCTTTTCGATGAAGTAGGCTAGGAGTCCCGCGTCTTTCGGCTGCCACAGCAGCGTGCAATCGGCGGGCAGCCCGTCGCGACCCGCGCGGCCCGCCTCCTGATAAAACTGCTCGATGGATTTCGGCAGCGAGGTGTGGATGACGGCGCGCACCGCCGGCTTGTTGATTCCCAGCCCGAAGGCGATGGTGCCCACCAGCACGCGCACTTCGTCGTTCATCCAGCGCTCCTGGTTGCGGCGGCGGCTTACGGACTCCATCTGGCCGTGGTAGGGGACGGCCGCGATGCGCCGATCCGCCAGAAAATCCACCGTCTGTTCCACCGTGGCGATGGTGGGGGCGTACACGATCGCGCTTTCGCCCTGGTAGGCGCGCAGGGCCGCCAGCAGCAGGCGTGGGTGCGTCTCTTTATCGCACTGGTGCGCCACGTAGCGCAGGTTGGCGCGGTGAAAGCTGGCGATGTATTTGTGCGGCTCGCGGAGCCGGAGTTGTTCCAGAATGTCGTGCCGGACGCGCTTGGTGGCGCTGGCGGTGAACGCCGCGATCGGCTTATCGGGGAAGTTCTCGCGCAGCGAGCTGAGCTGGCGGTATTCGGGGCGGAACTCGTGCCCCCATTCGGAGATGCAGTGCGCCTCGTCGATGGCGAAAAACGCCAGCGGCAGCTTCCGCAGCCAGCCGATGGTATCCGGCCGCGCCAGCCGTTCCGGCGAAAGGTACAGCAGCCGGAAGGCGCCCTGCGCGGCCGCGCGCATCACCCCGCGCTGCTCTTCGGCCGCCTGCGTGCTGTTGAGGACGGCGGCCGGAATCCCCATGTCGCCGAGCTGCGCCACCTGGTCCTGCATGAGCGCGATCAGCGGCGAGATCACCACCACCGTCTGGCCCAGCACCAGCGCGGGCAACTGGTAGCACAGCGACTTGCCGCCGCCGGTGGGCATGATCACGGCCACGTCGCTGCCGGCCAGCAGGCTTTGGACGATCCGCTCCTGCATGGGGCGGAACGAGTCGTAGCCCCAGTACTTCTTCAGGGCTGCGTAGAGGTCGGGCACCGTAGACCTACGAGTGTATCAGGCGCACCGTCTGCGCCGGCGCCGCCTCCAGCATCTCACGCACCGTCTGGTGCGTCACGGGGTGGCGCAGGCCGGGCGCGAGATCCGCCAGCGGCGCCAGCACGAAGCGCCGCTCGGCCATCCTCGGGTGCGGGATTTCCAGCCTGGCGCTGCGCACCACGGCCCGGCCGTAGAGCAGGATATCGATATCGATGGTCCGCGGCCCTTTTGCCACCGTGCGGATACGGCCCAGCGCCCGCTCGATCTTGCCGATGCGCGCGAGCAGTTGCATGGGGAACAGGCCGGTCTCGGCTTCCACCACCAGGTTCAGGAACCAGCGCTGCTCGGTGTAGTCCACGGGCTCGGTCTCGTACACCGGCGAGGTGCGCAGCACGCGCACGTCCGGCGCCGCCAGCCGCTCGATAGCCGCCCGCAGGTTGGCTTCGCGGTCGCCCACGTTGGAGCCGAGACTGAGGTAGATGGTCTTCACCACTCAGAACAGCGCCGGCTGGCCGTCGTCGCGCAGCTTGGGCTTCACGTTGAAGTAGTCGAACGCCAGTTCCGTGGCCGTGCGCCCGCGCGGCGTGCGGTTTAGAAACCCGAGCTGGATCAGGTACGGCTCGTACACCTCTTCGATGGTGTCGGGCTCCTCGGAGATCGAGGCCGCAATGGTGTTCACACCCACCGGCCCCCCGCGGTATTTCTCGAGGATGGTCAGCATGATCTTCTGGTCGATCTCGTCCAGGCCGTAGCGGTCCACGTCCAGCAGGTTGAGCGCGGTCTGCGCCACCGGCTGCGTGATGCGGCCGTCGGCCCGCACCTGCGCGTAATCGCGCACGCGCCGCAGCAGGCGATTGGCGATGCGCGGCGTCCCGCGGCAGCGGCGCGCGATCTCTTCGGCGGCGCCCTCCTCGATGGCCACCCCGAGCAGGCGCGCCGAGCGGTTCACAATCGTCTGCAGTTCATCCACGTGGTAGGGATCGAGCCGCAGCACCAGCCCGAAGCGGCCTCGCAGCGGCGCGCTGACGAGACCCTGCCGCGTGGTAGCGCCGATGGCGGTGAACTTGGGCATGGGCAGCGAATGCGTGCGCGCGCCCGGACCCGCGCCCACCAGAATATCCACCCGGAAATCCTCCAGTGCCGCGTAGAGCATCTCTTCCACGTCCGGCAGCAGGCGGTGGATTTCGTCGATGAAGAAAACCTGGCGCGCGCGGATGTTGCTGAGAATCCCGGTGAGGTCGAGCTTTTTCTGAAGCACCGGCCCCGAGGTGGAGGTGAACGTCACCTCCAGTTCTTCGCCGATGATGGCGGCCAGCGTGGTCTTGCCCAGCCCGGGAGGCCCGTAGAGGAGCACGTGGTCCATGGCTTCGCCGCGCATACGGGCGGCCTGGATGGCGATTCCCAGGTTCTCCTTCAGCTTGGTCTGACCGGTGAAATCGGCTAGGCGGCGCGGGCGGAGTCCCGCTTCGAACTGCAAATCCTCGGCCTGGCTTTCGCCGGAAATCAGTTGCCGGTCGGGCATGTGCTACCAGCTTACCCCGGATTAGGCACGGGCTAGCGTACCAGTTCGAGAGCGCGCCGGAAGAGCGGTTCGAACTCCGGCGCCGCGCCCGCCGCCTTGGCCTTGCGCACCGCGGCCTCGGCCTGCGGGCGCCCGCAGCCCAGGTTCAGGAGCGCCGANNGGCAGCTTGTCGCGCAGTTCCAGCACCATGCGCTCGGCGGTCTTCTTGCCGACCCCCGGAATCCGCACCAGCCGCTCCACTTCCCCGCGCCGGATGAAGTTGATGAGGTCCGGCGCCGCCAGGCCGGAGAGAATCTTCACCGCCAGCGTCGGCCCGATACCGCTCACCCCGATGAGCTTCTCGAACAGCGCCTTCTCATCCTGGGTGAGGAAGCCGTAGAGCGCCAGCGCGTCCTCCCGCACGTGGGTATGGATGCGCAGCCGCACCTCCTGGCCGGGTTCAGGCAGGCGCGTGAACGTCGAGACCGGGATGGTGACATCGTATCCCACCCCGCCAGTCTCGACGATGACTTGGTTGGGATGCTTCTCCAGCAGTACGCCGTGCAGCAAAGCGATCATAACTTCGATTGTAGTGCTACCCGCGCCGCCAGGGCGCGGGTAGCCAGGACCCAATTCGACCCAATTCGCCGTTTGCCGCTGGCTGGCGTACGTGGTATATTTGGAGCGCGTTTGATAGCTGCCGCGAATCCGGCCGAGTATTCTGAGCGACGAAACCGTCGGACCGCTTGTGTCTCTCCCCGATCGGCCCGCTTTCAAATTGTCAGGAGAATTGAGTGAAGAACATCTTCGTTGGCAATCTCGACTTCAACGTTACGGAAGAGGCGGTCCGTAGCCTCTTCGAGAGTCACGGCGCGGTGAACAGCGCCCGGATCATGACGGATCGCGACACCGGCCGCTCGCGCGGGTTCGCCTTCGTCGAAATGGCAAATGAATCGGAAGCGGACCAGGCGATTGCCGCGCTGAACGGCTACACCCTGGAGGGACGGGCCCTCAACGTGAACGAAGCGCGTCCCAAACCGGATCGCGGCTTCGGCGGCGGCGGTGGTGGCGGCGGCCGTCCGGGCGGCGGCGGCGGACGCGGTCCCGGCGGTGGGAACCGTCCTCGCGGCGGACGCCGCGAACCGCGCTGGTAGATAGCTTTCAGCGGTCAGCGTTCAGCTTTCAGCTAAGACAGCGCCGCCGGGGTTGCTTTAGCTGATCGCTGAAAGCTGACAGCTTCATTCAGACGCTGGTGGTCCCGTTCTCCAGGAAGGCCCGCAGGCGATGGCTGCGGCTGGGGTGGCGTAATTTTCGCAGCGCCTTGGCCTCGATCTGCCGGATGCGCTCGCGCGTCACGGCAAAGTTTTGCCCGACTTCCTCCAGCGTGTGCTCGCTTCCGTCGTCCAGGCCGAACCGCATCTTGATGATCTTCTCCTCGCGCGGCGTGAGGGTTTTCAGAACTTGCGCCGTCTGCTCCCGCAGGTTCAGATTGATCACCGCGTCCGACGGCGAAATTCCGTTGTGGTCCACGATGAAGTCGCCCAGGTGCGATTCCTCCTCTTCGCCGATGGGCGTTTCGAGCGAAATGGGCTCCTGCGCCACGCGCAGCACTTTCCGCACCTTCGAAACCGGCAGTTGCAGCCGTTTGGCGAGCTCCTCGTTGGTGGGCTCGCGGCCCAGTTCCTGGATCATCTGGCGTGAGGTCCGGATGAGCTTGTTGATGGTCTCGATCATGTGCACCGGNNCACGTGGCGTAGGTCGAGAACTTATAGCCGCGGCGGTATTCGAACTTGTCCACGGCCTTCATGAGCCCGATGTTCCCTTCCTGAATCAGGTCCAGGAATTGCAGCCCGCGGTTGGTGTAGCGCTTGGCGATGCTCACCACCAGCCGAAGGTTGGCCTCGATCAGCTCCTTCTTGGCCGCTTCCGCCTCCTGGTGCGCTTGGGTGATGATCTCCAGCGTCCGCCGCAGTTCCGCCGCCGATGCTCCGAAACGTTCTTCGCTCTGCTGCAGCCGCTGGCCCAGGCTGCGCTGCTCCTTGCGCAGCTCCTTGACGCCTTCGGCGCGCCCGCCGCGCCACGTTTCGAGCTTCTTTTGCACGCCGGCGATCTCTCGCTCCAGCGGCTTCAGCTCTTCCACCGCCTCCCGAATACGGTCGATCAAGTGGCGGATCACCGGTGTCTGGAACTTGATCCGCCGCACCAGGCGCGAAGTCCGCACCGTCAGCCGCCCCAGTTCCCAGGATTGACGCCGGTACTGCTTGGGCTTCATGCCGCGCGGAATCGCCTGGAGTTTCTGCCGGCACTGCAGGATCTTCCTGTAATGCCGCGCGATCTCATCGACGCACTTGCAGAACTCCTTGCGCTTCTCCTCCACCAGCTCGTCGGTCAGNNAGCGATTTGAGCGCCGTGTTCTGGCCGCGCTCGACGCGGCGCGCGATTTCGACCTCGCCCTCGCGCGTCAGCAGCGGAACCGTGCCCATCTCCCGCAGGTACATGCGCACGGGGTCGTTGACCTTCTCGCCGACGCCCGCGGGCAGGTCCAGATCGAGAAGCTCCTCCCCCTCCTCGAGCTTCTTCTCGAAGTCCTTGGGCTCTTCCAGAATTTCGATCCCGGCCGTGTCCAGACCGGCCAGCACGTCTTCCAGCTCGGCGCCTCCGGCCAGATCTCCGGGCAGGACTTCGCTCACCTCGTCGTACAAGACGTAGCCCTTCTCTTTGCCCATCTGTACGAGGCGGCTCAGCCCTTCGAATTTGTCGTCAAGCGCCACTGAAGCCCCGCCACACTCCCCACGTAACGGAATCGAGATTATTGTACACCACGGCGCGTCCCACTTCTGGGGGGTGAGGATGTCACCTTCGCCCCCGCGCCGCCTGATCCAACCCCTGCAGCTCTCCGGTCAGCCGGAGCGCCTCTTCCCATTTGCCCGCGCGCTCGGATTCATAAATGCGCGCCTTCAACTGCGACCGCCGCTGCTGCTCCCCAGTGCGGCGCATTTTCTCGATGGCCGCCAGCACTTCTTCGCGCGAAGTCTGCGCATCCTCGCTCAGAACCGCCTGGGCCAGCAAACTCTGGTCCGATTCCTCCAGGCGCGCATGGACTTCTTCGAAGCTCAACCGGCCGCCCGCCTCATGCAAAGCGAATATCGCCTGAAAGATGCGCCGCGAAGAAAAACTGTCGATGGTTTCGATCGACTTCAACTCCCCAATGACCTCGCTCCACATCTCCGGCTCCGCCAGCAGCGCGTTCAACAGCACGCGCTCGTCGTGGCGCAACGGAATCTTCGGAGGTTCGAGCGTCTTCTCCTGTCTATCCACTGCGGCCTTCTTGAACGCGTCGATTACCCTGCCTTGGTTCGCTTGGTCCACCCCGACGTACCCCGCCACATCCACAGCGATCTGCAGGCGCTCGAGCCGGTCCGGGATTCGCTGCACCGCAGGCACCAGAAATTGAAGCACCGCCACCTGCCCTTCCGTGGTGCGCATGTCGTACCTGGCGCGCGCCCGGTCCGCCAGCCAGTAGAAGTACCCCTTGGCCCCCTCCAGCCGCTCCTGGTACGCCGCCGCGCCGCGCTGTTTGCAGTACTCGTCCGGATCGAGACCGCCGTCCAGTTCCATAATGCGAACCTGCATGCCCTCTTCGAGCAACAGGCTGATGGACCGCTCCGCCGCGTTGGCGCCCGGCGCATCCGGATCGAAGTTCACCACGATCTTCTGCGTGTGGCGCTTCAGCGTCTGTACCTGCTGCGCCGTCAGCGCCGTNNTCGTCTTTGCGAATGGCCTCCTTGGCCCGGTGCAGGTTGTAGAGCACGTAGCTCTTCTTATAGATCGGCGTTTCCGGCGAGTTCAAATACTTAGGTTCGTCCTCGGCCGTCAGCGCGCGCCCGCCGAACCCGATGATCTTGCCCGATTCGTTATGAATGGGGAACATCAGCCGGTTGCGGAAACGGTCGTACATGCTTCCGTCCTGCCGCTTGCCCACCAGGCCCGCCTGGTCCATCTGCGCCGCGGGGAAATTGCGCTGCTCCAACAGTCGCAGCAGCGCGCGTCCCGAGCGGTCCGAGTACCCCAGCCCGAATTGTTCGGCCGTTTCCGGCGTCACGCCCCGCCGCGCCAGGTAGCCCCGCGCCGCCTCTCCTGCCGGTCCGTCGAGATGGGCGCGGAAATTCTCCTGCGCCAGCTCGTGCATCTGATAGATGGCGCCGCGCAGTTTCGAGTCCTCGTCGGCGTACTGCGAGCGCTTCGGCATCGGAATGCCGTAGCGCTCGGCCAGGAGTTTCAGGGCCTCGTAAAAGCTGATGCCTTCCTTCTCCATCACGAACTTCACCACGTCCCCGCCCGCGCCGCAGGAGAAGCACTTGTAGAACTGATGCACCACGTGGACGGTAAAGGAAGGGGTCTTTTCGCTGTGGAAAGGGCACAGCCCCATGTAGCGCTGCGTGCCGGACTTCTTCAGCCGCACATATTCCCCGACGACGCTGACAATATCGACCGAGGACTTGAGCTGCTCGACGAAGTCCATGAAACCCCTTGTAGCTATTATCCTCCACCCGTCCGGCTGCGGCGGAGAGCGCCCGCCGCGCCCGCTTCCCCAGCAACGCCGATATGCCTTCCTGCATGCCAACCGGCGCCCCTCACTCCCCTCGAGAAAGATGTAGTAGAGTAGCCTTCAGGGTGTGATCGGAATTCCTGGCTCATGATATGGATGGCCTTCCACTGACAGGGACACGCGACGGAGGGGCTGCATGGGAATCGGCATTCGCATTGAGGAGCTTCGCAAGGTCTACGATACGCCGCCGCCGATGGCGGCCCGCGGCGCCGGCTTCTCCTGGGGCGGCGCGCGCGCCGGCCGCAAAGAGAAGAAGAAGTTTGAAGTCCAGGCGCTCGACGGCATTTCGCTCGAGATCCGTCCCGGCGAAGTGTTTGGACTGCTGGGACCGAACGGCGCCGGTAAGACCACTTTCGTCGAGATAATCGATACACTCCGCAGGCCCACATCGGGAAAGGTGGGCCTTCTGGGAATGGACGTCACGAAAAAGAAGCACAACATCGTCCGCCGCATCGGTGTCCTCCCGCAGGGGTTCAGCTCGTTCGACACGATAACGGTCAGGGAGACCATTCAGTACTACTCGCGGCTTTTCCGCCGCAGAGGCCCCGATATCGACGGGCTGATAGAGCTCGTCAACCTCAAGGACAAAGCCAAAGAGCAGTACAAGAACCTCTCCGGGGGCTTGAAGCAGCGCCTCGGAATCGCGATTGCGCTCGTG
>PLMF01000262.1:43582-44026 GCA_003142355.1 Bryobacterales bacterium | reverse complement strand
GGGCCGGGGGCCGGGGGCCGGGGAAAAGAACATGAGCGTTGTCGCCGGTGTTGATTTCGGAACCCTGAGCGTGCGGGTTTCCATCTTCGACAGCGCCAAGGGCCGTCTCGGTTCTGGCGTGTCTGAATATCCGCTCCTCCGCAAAAAAGACGACCCCGACTACGCCACGCAAAGCCACGCCGACCATATGAAGGCGCTGGCCGAGGCCACGCACGGCGCCATTGAAGCCGCCGGCCTCGACGGCAACGCCATCGAGGCCATCGCTCTCGATACCACCGGCTCGACCATGATCCCGGTGGATGCGCATCTCGAGCCCATCGACGACTACTACCTCTGGTGCGACCATCGCGCCTGGAAGGAAGCCGGCGAAATCACCGCCATGGCCCGTAAACAGGGCCTCGAGGCCATCGACTGGTGCGGCGGCATCTACTCCTCCGAGTGGGG
>PLMF01000262.1:0-43572 GCA_003142355.1 Bryobacterales bacterium | reverse complement strand
GTCTGCGCCATGGGCCACAAGTGGATGTGGAATGCGAGCCTGGGCGGCCTTCCGCCGGAGGAGTTCCTAGCGGCGGTAGATCCGCTGCTCGCCGGCGTGCGCGCCAAACTGGGCGGCCGCTACGCCACCTCCGATCAGATCGCCGGACATCTGGTTCCGGCCTGGGCGGCGAGACTCGGCCTGCGCCCCGGCATCCCCATTCCGGTAGGCGCCTTCGACGCGCACTGGGACGCCATCGGCGCCGGCGTGCGGCTGGGCGACGTGGTGAACGTGGTGGGAACCTCCACCTGCATCATGGCAACCGGGGAGAAGCCGGAGCTGATCCCCGGCGTCTGCGGCGTAGTGCCGGGGTCCATCCATCCGCATCGCATCGGCATCGAAGCCGGCATGTCGGCCACGGGCGACATTTTCGACGCCATCGCGCGGCGCGCCGGCACGACGGTCGCTGCGTTGTCGGTTGGCTTGGAGAATTACCGCGCCGGGGAGACCGGCCTGTTGCGCCTCACCTGGGACAACGGCGACCGCACCGTGCTGGTGAACCCCGAGCTGAGCGGCGTCACGCTGGGCTGGCGCCTGACCCACTCGGCGCAGGATGAACTGTTCGCGGCCATCGAAGGCACGGCCTTCCACACGCGCGTGATTCTGGAGCGCATGGAGGAGCACGGCGTGCCGGTGCGCCGCATCATTAACGGCGGCGGCATCCCGCAGAAGAATCCCGTGCTCAACCGGGTGTACGCCAGCGTGATGGGAAAGCCAATCCTGGTGCCCAAGGGCGATGTGACAAGCCTGGGCTCGGCGATCTTCGCGTTTCTGGCGGCGGGCGCGTTTCGGACAATCGAGGAAGCGCAGGACGCGCTGTGCCCCGGTTATGTCACCATCGAGCCGGAAAAAGCGGGCGCCGCGACGTATGCGGAGCTGTACCCGCTCTTCCGCAAGCTGTACTTTGCCTTCGGCGAGCGGCGGGCCAAGGCCGTCGAGATGGGCGATGTTTTGCCCGATCTGCGCAGAATCGCCGCGCGCGCGCGAGGAGGCACGAGTGCTGGAAGCGCTGCGAACTGAGGTCTGCGAAGCCAATCTCGAGTTGGTGCGCCGCGGCTTGGTTCTCTACACATTTGGCAACGCCAGCGGCCTCTCGCGCGAACAGGGTCTCGTCGCCATCAAGCCCAGCGGCGTTCCCTACGAAAAGATGACGCCTGCCGACATGGTAATCGTGGATCTCGAAGGCCGCGTGGTGGAAGGCAGCCTGCGCCCGTCGTCGGATTTGGCGACGCACGTCGCGCTCTATCGCGCGTTCCCTTCCATCGGCGGCGTGGTNNCCCTGCTTCGGCACCACGCATGCGGACTACTTCTACGGCCCGGTGCCGGTGACCGTCCCGCTGACACCCGCGGAAATCGAATCCGAATACGAAGCCAACACGGGCGTAGCCATCATCCGTTTGATGGAAGGCCGCGACCCGCTCGGCTGCCCCGCCGCGCTGGTAGCCGGNNCAGACGCTGGCCATCAACCCCGCCGCGGAGCCCATCTCCGAGGCGCTGCGCGACAAGCACTACTTCCGCAAGCACGGGCCGAAGGCGTACTACGGACAGAGGTAGCGTGAAGCAGCCCTTCTGGCCGCGGGGCGGATGCGTCATAATTGGACCAGGATGACGCTCGCTCAAATCAACGTTCCCGAAGCTGAGATCGCCGATTTCTGCACCCGTAACGGAATCCGCCGATTAGCATTTTTCGGTTCAGTCCTGACGAATCGCTTCTCCGATTCGAGCGATATCGACATCCTGGTGGAATTCCAGCCAAAGGAGCGAGTGGGCTTCTTTCGTCTGGCGGAGATGGAGGCGGAATTGAGCCGGCTTCTCGGCGGACGGAGGATCGATCTGCGGACTCCCATGGATCTCAGCCGCTATTTCCGCGATGACGTCCTTGGTACCGCCGTGCCCGTTTATGCCGAACCCTGAAGCCATCCGGCTCCGCCACATGCGGGAGGCCGCGGCTGCGGCGTTGGAACTGGCAAACGGCCGCGAGCGGCTGGACCTCTCGCGGAATCTGATGCTGGCAATGGCGCTGACGCGATGTCTGGAGATCCTTGGAGAAGCGGCTTCCAAGATAGGCCCCGAGACCCGGTTGCGCTTTCCTGTGATTCCCTTCGCAAGCATCGTGTCCATGCGAAACCGTCTCGTTCACGCATACTTCGACATCGACCTGGATATCGTATGGACGACCGTCACGGAGGATCTACCTGCTCTGGTCCCCGCACTCGACCTCGCCCTCAACGAGATCGATGCCTGACAGATATGGTCCAGCCCGAATGTAAGCTGGTAGACTCAACATGGCAAGTCTGGACCGGACTCTGTTCGAGAGGATCACCTTTAATCCGGACGTGATGGGCGGGCGTGCCTGTATTCGAGGCATGCGCATCACGGTTTCGCTCGTCGTTAACCTCGTCGCCAATGGTATGTCTGCCGGCGAGATTGTCCGCGAGTACCCCGACCCTGAACCGGAAGACATCCGGGAGGCGCTGGCCTACGCCTCTGCCCTCGCTAACGAAGAGGTCCACCTGTTCACCAGCCCCATCGCCTGAGCCCGATCACAAGCACTTTCCTCAACCGGTTCAGTGACTTACGCGTAGGTCCGGCCCGTCGGGTGCTACCCTGGTGACAGGTAGCGTTCCGCTCCGAACGCTGTCCCAAGAGGGTCTCAGCCCAGTTGATTCAATGGGAGTTACCTTCCAATTGGGTTCGTTTCGTCATTCTTGCCCTCGGCCCTGCGGCCCCCTTGGCCCGTCGGCCCCTACGCGAAGTCCAGCGGAGCTTCATTTGGCCTGGCGTCTTGCTCTTGGCGGAGAGCTTGGCGGCTTCCTTGTGCAGGGCGGCGATAAACTCGGCGTGGTCCGAGAAGACCTTGGACACGCGGCCGGCCTTGATGTCGGCATCGGCCCTGGCCAGGCTGGCATCGATTATCCGGCGCTGCGCCGGCGTGTACTCGTCGTCCGCGGCGGGGAACCTGGAGCCGTCGATTACCAATTTCGGGGTCATGACGATCTTGCCGCGCTGGAACGCGAAGTTCACCAAGTCACCCTTGTTGAGGCCGGCCTGCCGCCGGGCCGCGGTCGGGATTCCTGACTTCCTGCTGGCAGTATAGCAGTCGCCGCCTCCCGATTCGGCAATCGTCACGGCCCGGGAAACGTCCTGATCGGGTCCCTGGCCTAAAACCCGATCACAAGCACTTTCCTCAACCGTTTCAGTCACTTCTGCGCAGGTCCGTATCGTCGGGTGCTACCCTGGTGGCAGGTGGTGGTCGGTTCGGGACGCTGTGTCGAAAGAGGTTTTCGGTCCGTTGATTTATTGGGAGTTACGCCTCATTTGGGTTCGTTTCGTCATTTTCGTTTCCGGCCCTGGGGAGGACCGCTCCCGGCCCCCGGCCGGGCAATTGGGTTCGTTTCGTCAATTCGGGGAATTCGCCGGGAAGGCATCGACGAATGCGGACAACGGCGTACCAACGGACTACAATCGTAGAGATCGATTACGACCATGGCCATCGCGAACCGCTACAAGCCGATCGGCTCCACGGCTGAGGTCGATTTCAAGACCACGCGCCCTTGCTATGCGACCATGAAGAGCCACATCGACCAGGTCGTGCCGGACAACCTGGTGTGGGAATCGAGCTCGGCCTTCCGGTTGGAATCGAGCGATGCGGTGCAGTTCTATGCCCGCAACGACCACATGGGCCTGACCATCCCGTACGAACACGATGGGAACGACCACTCCTACGAACCCGATTTCCTTGTGCGGCTGAGTGACGGCGTGACCGTAGTGCTGGAGATCAAGGGTTACGAGGATGACCAGGACAAAGCCAAGCACACCGCGGCGAAGCGCTGGGTAGAGGCGGTGAACAACTGGGGCCAGTTGCAGAGGTGGGCCTTCCACGTCTGCCGGAACCCTCAGTTGCTGGACAGAGAGATGGGGTATCTGGCGCGGGCAGAATCCGTGCGGTCCGGCCTGGACCGCAACCCCGCTCTCCGAGGAGAACTTTGAAATGGCCACCTTGCCACGCCGTTATACCCAGCAGGAGATCGACGATCTCATTGCCTGCCCCAAGGTGGTTTCCGAACCGCCGAAGCGCGAGATGAAACTGGATCGCGGACACTTCCGCAACGACATGCGGCTGAAGTCGACCGACGACAAACTGGAGTTCCGCGTGTTCATGAGGCGCAGCGAGGACCTGCCGGAGAATTTCTCTGTCGGCCTGGCGTTCCTGGCGAAGGACGGGTCGGGAGAAGTAGTTCTCTTCCGGTGCAACGGGCCGCATGGCGGATACAACGACTCGTTCAGTCCCGACCATCCGCATTGGGACTACCACGTCCACCGCGCCAGCGCGGAGATGATCGAGGCCGGACTGCGGCCGGAAAGAGCGGCGGCGATCAACAGGGATTTCGCATCCTATGAAGAGGCGGTACAGTATTTCCTTAGGGCGACAAACATCACGGACGCGAGGACACATTTCGCGGATCTCGCCCAGGGGAAACTGCACTTCGCCGACGAGGAGCCAACCGAATGACCGGCTTGGATTTACTGAAACAGCAGTTCAACGGCCGCGTGGCGTTCCGGGAACGCCGCCCGGGCGTGCTCCAGGTGCTGGCCCCGTTGTTTCACGAAGACGGTGACATGGTGGACATCTTCCTCGATGAACCCGTCAACGGATCGGGCAAGGTCCGCATCGGCGACCACGGGCTGACGCTGATGCGTCTCACCTACAACTACGACCTGGACACCGAGAACAAGCAGCGCATCTTCAATCGGATCTTGTCGGAGAACCGGATTCAGGAACAGGACGGGCGGCTGTTCATAGAGGCCGAACCCGAACGGCTGTACCCGGCGCTGCTTCAGTTCGCGCAGACCGTGGCCAAGGTCTCCAGTATGCAGTACTACAAGCGCGAGGTCATCCAGAACCTCTTCTACGAACAACTGGCCGAGTTTGTCGAGGAAAGACTGGCCGAGTACAACCCGCGTCGGAACACGTGGCCGATTCCGGACCACGACGAGTACGAGGTGGATTACCAGTTCGACATCGGCCCCCGTCCGCTCTTCCTGTTCGGCGTGAAAGACACCGATAAGGCGCGGCTGGCCACCATTTCATGCCTGGAGTTTCAACGGCGGCGCATCCCGTTCAAGGGCGTGATGGTGCACCAGGACTTCGAGAGCGGCATCACGAAGAAGGATCGCACCCGGATCACCAGCGCCAGCGACAAGCAGTTCCCGTCGCTCGACGACTTCCGCCAGAACGGCCCGCAATTCTTCGAGCGCGAGCGCGCGGCCTGAGTGGCGCCGGGCTATTGAAGGCGCAGCTTGAGAATGGTCAGCGAATGCGCCGGGAAGGTGTAGACGAAACCGTTCCTCTCGAGCGCGGCCGTGAACTGGCTTGTGGTGGGGACTACCTTCTTGTCGTCGCCAAATGTGTGCGTGGCTTTCAGGTCGGGATGGTTCATCTGCCAGACCTCGACGGTCTTCGCGAGCATCCCTTCCTGGTTCTCGATGCGGGTGGAGACGTCCTGCGACTTGCTGCGGTTGAGTACGTTGACACACACGCTGCGATCCTTGGCGTTGTAGGTGGCGGAGACGTCCAGATAAGAGGACGGGGCCTGTACCCAGGCACTCACCGCCACGTTGCCGCGCTGCTTGCCGTACTCGACAATGGGGAAGTAAGTCGGCTGCAGGAACAAGCCCTGCTTGTTGGTCATGATGGGCGCAATTACGTTGACCATCTGGGCCAGGTTTGCCATCTTGACCACGTCGGCGTGGCGGAAAAATGAGTTGAAGAACATGCCCATGGCCAGGGCGTCCTCGAAATTGTAGATCTCCTCCAGGTGCCCCTCGTTGTGGACGCGGTACCAGACGTTCCACTCGTCGTAAGCGATGTAGATGGGCCGGGGCTTGGGCTGGCCTGCCTGCGCATCGCGAATGGCGGCGGTGGTGGTTTCGATATAGCGGTCGACGTTCTGTTGCGATTGGCCGAGGAATTTCTCGAGGTCGTTCTCCCGATTGCCGATATAAGTGTGCAGCGAGATGTAATCGATCTGGTCGCGCAAGGCGGTGACCACGGTGCGGTTCCAGCCGATCCAATCGGCGCCGTAGTTACTCGATCCGCTGGCGACCAGCTTGATGGAGTTATCCACCAGGCGCATGGCCTTGGCGGCTTCCAGCGCGAATTTCGCGTACTCCCCGGCGGTCTTATGGCCGAGCTGCCAGGGGCCGTCGAGCTCGTTGCCCAGCCCCCAATAGGTCACCTTGTAAGGGGCTTCACGACCGTTCTTGCGGCGCTGGTCGGCCCAGTAGGTGTGGCGCGATTCGTTGGTGTACTCCACCCAATAGCGGGCGTCGTCCACCGTGCCGAGGCCGCCGTTGATGCAGATGTAGGGCTCGGCGCCGATGCGCTCGCAGTAGCGCAGAAACTCGTCGGTGCCGAAGCGATTGGTCTCGAGGTCGTTCCAGGCCAGCTCGGGCCGCACCGGGCGCTGGTCCTTGGGGCCGATGCCGTCCTTCCAGTCGTAGCCCGAGGAGAAGTTGCCGCCGGGATAACGCAGGATCGAGACGCCGAGCTTCTTCACCGCCTCCATGACGTCGGTGCGATAGCCGTCTTTATCGGAGAGGGGGCTGCCTTCCTCGTAGATGCCGCCGTAGATCATGCGGCCGAGATGTTCGGCGAAGTTGCCGAAGAGGTGCGGGTGCACCTCACCGATAGTGCGATCGATATCGATCTTGATGCGCGCAGCGGGCGCTTGCGCGAATAGGGCGGAGGCAACCGCCAGGAGAACCGCGGACAGCCGGTGCATGATGTCCGCCATTATGACACGCCGGATGCGGTTTCAGGCGGGGCGGGCCTGTTAAGATGGCGGTGTACCATGCCGTTTGTCCACCTGCATTGCCATACCGACTACTCCCTGCTGGATGGGGCCTGCGATATCGACCAGCTCATGAAGGCGACGGTCGAGCAAAAGATGCCGGCCGTGGCTATGACCGATCACGGAAATCTTTTCGGCGCGGTCAAGTTCTATAACGCGGCCAAGGCGGCGGGAGTGCATCCGGTGATCGGGTGCGAGGTGTACGTTTCGCAACAGGGGCACAAGATGCGGTCGGATACGGACCGCTACAACCACATGGTTCTGCTGTGCGAGAACCAGGAGGGGTACCGGAACCTCATCAAGCTGGTCTCGACGGGGTACCTGGAGGGGTTTTATTACAAGCCGCGCATCGATCTGGATTTGCTGGCGAAGCACTCGAAGGGGCTCATCGCGATGTCGGCGTGCCTGCGCGGGCACATCCCGGAGACGCTGCTGGCGGAGAAGTACGACGACGCGCGGCGGCTGGCGCACACCTACGCGGACGTTTTCGGGAGGAACAACTTCTTCCTGGAAGTCCAGGACCATCACCTGGACCAGGACCGGCGGCTCAACCCGGAGATGAACCGGCTTTCGCAAGAGACGGGGCTGCCGCTGGTGGCCACCAACGACTCGCACTACCTGCGCCGGGAAGACGCGCGCGCGCACGAGATCCTGTTGTGCATCCAGACCGGCAAGGGGATGAGCGACCCGACGCGCATGCGCTGGGGGGCTCCCGAGTTCTATTTGAAGTCGCGCGAGGAGATGATGGAGCTGTTCGGCGAGTTGGAGGATGCGCTCGACCGGACCTGGGAGATCGCGCAGCGCTGCAACGTCAGCCTGGAAGAGGTAAAGGAGCCTTTCCCGAGGTTCGAGGTGCCGGAAGGCCACTCGACGGACACCTATTTCGAATATGTCGCGCGGATGGGATTCGAGAAGCGGCGCCCGCGCCTAGAGGCGCAGCGGGTCAAGGGTGCTCTGAAGCACCACGTCGCGGAATACGCGGAGCGGCTGGACCGCGAAATTCAGATGATCGAGAAGATGAAGTTCTCGGGATATTTTCTGATTGTCTGGGACTTCATCCGCTACGCCAGGAGCCGCGGGATTCCAGTGGGGCCGGGGCGCGGGTCGGCGGCGGGAAGCCTGGTGAGCTATGCCATGGCGATCACCGATATCGACCCGCTGCAATACGGGCTGCTGTTCGAGCGCTTCCTGAACCCGGAGCGCGTGAACCTGCCCGATATCGACATCGACTTCTGCATGAATCGCCGCGGCGAGGTGATCCAATACGTCACCGAGAAGTACGGCCGGGAACAGGTAGCTCAAATCATCACGTTCAACACGCTGGGGGCACGGGCGGCCATCAAGGACGTGGGCCGCGCGCTGGAGGTGCCGTACGCGGAGGTGGAGCGCATCACCAAGATGGTGCCGAACGTCCTCAACATCTCGCTGCCGGACGCCATGAAGATGGAGCCGGGATTCGGCGAGGCGGCCCGGAAAGACCCGCGCGTGGACGACGTGCTGAAGGTGGCGCTGCGCCTCGAAGGCCTGGCGCGCAACTGCTCGGTGCATGCCGCGGGGGTGGTGATCTCGCCCCAACCGCTCACGGAACTGGTGCCGCTGTACAAGACCAACCGCGATGAAATCGTGACGCAGTTCGATATGAACGGCCTGGAGAAGCTGGGGCTTCTCAAGATGGACTTTCTGGGGCTGACGACGCTCACACTGATCCAGGACGCGCTGCGGCTGATCCAGAAGCGGCACGGCGTGGAAGTGGTGCCGGAGGATCTGCCGCTGGACGACAAGGCTACCTACGAGACTTTCGCCAAGGGCTTCACCAGCGGCGTGTTCCAGTTCGAATCGAGCGGCATGCGCGACATTCTGCGGCGCTACCAGCCGAGCCGCATCGAAGACCTGACGGCGCTGAACGCGATCTACCGGCCGGGGCCGATTCAGGGCGGCATGATCGACGATTTCATCGAGCGCAAATGGGGACGGCGCGCGGTGCAGTACGATCTTCCGGAATTGAAAGAGCTGCTGGAAGAGACCTACGGCGTCATCGTGTATCAAGAGCAGGTGATGCAGATCTCCAACCGGCTGGCCGGCTATTCGCTCGGCGAGGCCGACGTGCTGCGCCGCGCCATGGGCAAGAAGAAGGCGGAAGAGATGGCCCGGCAGCGCGAGCGTTTCATCCAGGGCGCGCTGGAGCGCGGGTTCCCGCAGAGGAAGGTCGAGAAGATCTTCGACCTGATGGAGCAGTTCGCGGGATACGGGTTCAACAAGTCGCATTCGGCAGCCTATGCCTACCTGGCCTTCGTGACGGGGTACCTGAAAGCGCACTACCCGGTGGACTTCATGGCGGCGCTGCTCACCTCGGAAACCGGGAACACGGCCAAGGTGGTGAAGTATATCAACGAGTGCCGCGAGATGGGGATCACGATTCTGCCTCCGGACGTGAACCACTCGGATTGGAGCTTCACGCCCGACGGGCCGAGCATCCGGTTCGGGTTGGGAGCGGTGAAGAACCTGGGGCAATCGGCGGTNNATCAACCGGCGCATGATCGAGAGCCTGATTCGCGCGGGCGCCATGGATTCGCTCGAGGGTACGCGCTCGCAGAAATTCGCGGCCGTGGAAGGCGCCATGGAAGCGGGACAGCGGGCCTGGCGCGACCGGGAGAGCGGGCAGGTGGGACTTTTCGGCGACGCCATGGCCGGGGAAGCGCACGCCGTCCCGCTGCCCAACGTCCCCGATTGGACCGACAAAGAGAAGCTGGGCGGCGAGAAAGAAATGCTGGGGTTCTGGGTGACGGGGCATCCGCTGGACCGCTACGCGGATAAAGTGGCGGAGCTGGCCACCCACGACAGCGGCAACCTGGAGGGCCTCATTAAGGGCGCGGAGGTGGCGCTGTGCGGCGTGCTGACGGGCATCACGCGCAAGCGCAATCGCGAGGGCAAGCCGTGGGCGGCGATGACGCTCGAGGATCGCAACGGCTCGGTGGAGGCGCTGGTCTTCGCCGCCAGCTTCGAGCGGCTGGCGCCGCTAGTAGTGGAAGACCAGGCGGTGATGGTGCGCGGGTTGGCGCTGCCCGAAGAGAGCGGGCCGCCGAAGATCTCGGTGCAGGAGATTGTGGCTCTGGACAACGCGCGCGTGGATCTGCCGACGGTGATTTCGATCCGCGTGTGGCTGGGGCGCAACGGAAGCGTGGACAAGGCGCAAGCGCTCGAGGAATTATTCCGCCGCAAGCCGGGCGAGACGCAAGTGCGGCTGCGCCTCGAAGCGCCGCGGGATTTTTCGGTGCTGCTGGACGTGCCGGCGAAAGTGCGGCCCGACCGCGAATTCCGCAAGATGGTGGAGGAGATCTGCGGCGCGGAAGCGATTGAGCGGGTGGCGGGGTAGGGCGAGTCCCGCCTGCAAGGCTTCTGTGCATGCCCGTTCGGGGATCGCGCTATGCTGGGCATAGGAGAAGATGTTGGCTGGCGCGTCATTGGAGAACGTTGACGTCAGCCTGCTCGGTGCCTTACAATATCGAGCGGGATCGGAACATTTCTATAAAAATTTGTTTCGGGCTGGGATTCTATGGTGACGGCGCGCCCTGAAGATCTGCCGGACTTCGAGAATCCGCCTGTCATTGAAACAGTGTTGTCGGTGCAGTTTGAGCCGCTGGCGGCTATTCGCACCGCGCACCTGGGACTGCTCTGGGAGAGGTTTCGCGAGGGCTTTCCGAAGACCGAGGAGCGGCCGCCCCTCGACCCAGTGGTTGAGCAGTTCGGAGAGATCAAGCGGGCACGCCTTGGCTTGCGGCTTGAGGCATACGAGGCCCCTCCGGTTCCGCGATTGTGGTTCGTGAATGCTCAGGGAAATGAGATGATCCAGATCCAGACGGACCGCTTCATTAAGAACTGGCGAAAAGAGGGCGGGGCCGAGAAGTACCCACACTACGAAAGGGTCAGGGCATCCTTCGAGCGGGACTTTGCGATCTTCCAGAAGTTTTTGACAGAGAACGAGTTGGGCGCGACGCACGTCAACCAATGTGAAGTGACGTACGTGAACCACATTGTTTCGGGTGAAGGCTGGGACTCCTTCGGCGATTTGGAGAGGGTCTTCACTTTCTGGAAGTCGCCAAAAGTGGCAATCCCGGGAGCAGCGGAAGATTGGCGGTGTTCTGGCCGTTTTGTGATCCCGGGCGTTGGCGGGAGGCCGGTCGGGCGGCTGCACGTAGACGTGCAGCGCGCCCTCCAGACCTCCGATAACAAGCCCATGTATGTCTTTCAACTAACTGCCAGAGGCCAGGTGGGAGATTCGTTCGAGTTCTTCGATCTGGGCCGCGAATGGATCGTCCGATCCTTCGCAGTTTTGACGACGCCGCACATGCACGCAGTTTGGAAAAGGGTAGACAAAAGTGGCAACTCCTGAACTCACCCGGCTAGAGCGGAGCTTCGTCGCAACTCCCGACTTTTCTCGGTTGCTCGCAGAGCTGACCGAACGGGAGCGCCGCCTTGACACAGGGGCCTCCTCGTGCAGGCCGGAGCCTGTCGCTACTGTTATTCGTCGCACATCCAGGGGAAGGCAGGTCGCATTCCGGTATTTGGACGACGGCGAACCCAGACCCACGTGGCTCGGACCTGTGCTTCAAGGCTTCGCGAACCTGGTCACGCTCAACGACAATTGGGACGGCGAAGGAGCGCGCCGGATAGACCCGGCCACGATCAATCGCGGCCTGGCGGCGATGGAAGAAGTTCTGCCCCATGATGCGTCTGCACCGAGCATTGTCCCTCTGCAAAACTCGGGACTCCAGGTAGAATGGCACCGGAACGGCAAGGACATCGAGATCGAGTTCGATCCGACTGGCAGCGCCACGTTTTACTACTTCGACGCTGAAAGCGGAGAGGAACACGAGGGGCGAGTCGGACCGTGGTTCGCCACGGTGAAGGAGTATCTGAACCGGATTTGGTGATGCCGGACCGCGAAATCACGAATGACCCGGCAATCGCCGACCACGAGGTCTTGTTGAGACGGCTCCTTGCAGATTGGGTTGTGCCTGGCGATCGGGGCCGAATGCGGATCGCATCCGCCGCCTTCAAGAATTTCGAACTCTCGATTCTTTTCCTGTCGCTAATGGAGCAGCAGGGACGCCCGAAAGAACACGCGCTCAAAGGATACCCGGACAGTTCCCTCTGCTCCGTAACCGCTGGTCTGGCGAGGCAACTGGAACAGGGTGTCATCTACGACACGGAACCTCCCCGTGACCCGGCTCACGGCCTCGTGATCGGGAAGAAGCGGCAATCGATCGCCAACGGTTTCGCGCGCGAAGCCAAGTGGGAGATTCCTCCTGAGCCGCCGCTGGTCGCAATCGAAGCTTCCTGATAACCGGACACACCGGCCCGCTGGCGAGACTGGGAATTCCGCAAGCTGGTCGAGGAGATCTGCGGGGCGGAAGCGATTGAGCGGGTGGCGGGGTAGAAACCTGCCGGTTTGGCGGCGGCTATGGGCTACTCATCCACGTTCCACTTTTCGCCGACACGGACAGCGACATCGCCGGAGATTTCGGCGGAGCCCCGCATCGGCCGAGAATTGGGGGAAGCTGTTCATCCACAGCCGCCTTCAATCTATCGAACTTGCACCGAACCCCCACACGTCTCAGCGCCGCCAATGACATCGACTTCGCCAAATTGCGCACCACGCTACCCCTAGCCCAGTCCACCAGCTAAACTTGCATTGAGCAGAACGTGCACGCATTCATCCAACGATGGCAGAATTCAGGCGCCGCCGAGCGAGCCAACTACCAGCTCTTTCTCTCCGAACTCTGCGATTATCTCGACGTGGCCCGTCCGAATCCCGCGGTTGCCGATGATCGCCTGGACGACTACGTCTTCGAGCGTCCGGTCATTTTCCGCCACCCCAGCGGGCTCACCAGCACGGGATTCATCGATCTCTACAAGCGTGGCTCCTTCGTCCTTGAAGCCAAGCAGGGCCGCGACGCCCCAGCGCCTTCGCTGCTCTTCGAACCGACTCGCCGACGCGGCGTCGGCGTGCGTGGCACGTCCGGTTGGGACGAAGCGATGCTGCGCGCCCGCAATCAGGCCGAGCAATACGCAAAAGCCCTCCCTACTGTCGACGGATGGCCGCCTTTCCTTGTTGTGGTCGACGTTGGATACTCGATCGAGTTGTTTGCCGACTTTTCCGGAACCGGCAAAGCCTACGTCCCCTTCCCCGACTCCCTTACCCATCGAATCCTCCTCGGCGACCTTGAGACCGAGTTGATTCGTACCCGGTTGCGTGCCATCTGGCTGGACCCGCTCGCCCTCGACCCCAGTCGCATTTCCGCCCGGGTCACCCGGGACGTCGCATATCAACTGGCCAATTTGGCCCGCGACCTCGAAAAGGACCACCCGCCCGAGGCCGTCGCGTCCTTCTTGATGCGCTGCATATTCACGTTCTTCGCCGAAGACATCCATCTCCTGCCCAAGGACAGCTTCTCGAATCTTCTGGAAAGTCTCAGAGACGACCTCCAGAACTTTAGGCCCATGGTCGAGTCCCTATGGGAGAGTATGAACGCTGGCGGGTTCTCCCCCATCTTGCGTGAACATGTGCTCCGGTTCAACGGTGGATTATTCGAATCCGTCGAAGCTTTGCCGCTGAACCGCAACCAGTTCGACCTTCTCTGCCTCGCTGCCGCGGCCGAGTGGAAGGACGTGGAGCCCGCGATCTTCGGAACCTTGCTCGAACGGGCGCTTGACGAGCGCGAGCGCCACTCCTTGGGCGCCCACTACACCCCTCGCGCCTATGTCGAACGCCTTGTCATACCGACTGTGGTAGAGCCGCTCCGCCACGACTGGCGCGACGTTCAGGCCGCTGCCCACACATTGCAGCGTGCCGGCAAGACCAACGACGCCATCTCCCTGCTCACTGACTTTCGCCGCCAACTCTGCTCCATCGAAGTGCTCGACCCGGCCTGCGGCTCCGGCAACTTCCTCTATGTGACCCTCGAACACCTCAAGCGGCTGGAAGCCGAGATCAACGATGCGCTCGAAGGACTCGGCGAAAGCCAGCAGGCTCTCCACGAGACCGGCCTTACGGTCGATCCCCACCAGTTGAAAGGAATCGAGTTGAATCCTCGGGCCGCGGCCATCACGGATCTCGTCCTCTGGATCGGCTACCTCCAATGGTATTTCCGAACCTGGGGCGCATCATCGGTTCCGCCCGAACCCGTCATCAAACGCTTCCACAACATCGAGCACCGGGACGCTCTGCTCGCGTACGACAGGGTCGAGCCGGCCGTTGACGAGCACGGCAACGCGCGCGATACCTGGGACGGCGTCACTACGAAAAGGCACCCTGTTACCGGAGAGGAAGTACCGGACGAATCGGCACGCCGGCCGATCCTGACCTATGTCAACGCCCGCCGCGCCGAGTGGCCCTCCGCCCAGTTCATTGTTGGCAACCCGCCGTTCCTCGGCAACTGGAGAATGCGCGGCGAACTCGGCGATGGCTACACCCAGACGCTTCGCTCGGTTTACAGCGAGGTCCCCGAGACGGCCGACTACGTCATGTATTGGTGGCATCGCGGCGCTGAACGCGTTCGCGCCGGGCAGACCCGGCGCTTCGGTTTTATCACCACAAACAGTCTGCGTCAGACCTTCCAGCGCCGCGTCATCACCCCGCACCTGACCGATGCGACCACTCCGGCATCGCTCGTGTTTGCCATCCCCGACCACCCCTGGGTGGACTCCGCCGACGGAGCGGCGGTGCGAATCGCCATGACCGTTGTTGAGGCAGGTAGACGCGAAGGCCGCCTCCTTCGCGTGGTCGCTGAAGAACCCGGCGAAGACGAAGGCGCAGCCAAAGTTGAATTCGCCGAACGCTACGGTTTCATACACCCTGACCTCACCATCGGACCCGACACGACTGTTGCTGTCCCGCTCAAAGCCAACCAAGGACTCAGTTGCCCCGGCGTCAAACTGCACGGTGCCGGCTTCATCGTGACCCCCGAAAAGGCTCGTGACCTCGGGTTGGGCAGAGTCCATGGCCTCGAACACCACATCCGCCACTACCGCAACGGCCGCGACATCACCTCCCGGCCCCGGGGCGTCATGGTGATCGACCTGTTTGGCCTCACTGCCGAGGAAGTGCGTACGAGATTCCCCGCAGTCTATCAACACATCGTTGATCACGTCAAACCGGAAAGAGACGAAAACAAACGTGCCACTCGGCGAGAAAAGTGGTGGATTTTTGGTGAACCGATCAACACCTTCCGGCCAGCCCTACGCAGTGTTCGCCGGTACATCGCGACCCCGGAAACAGCTAAGCACCGCTTCTTCGTTTTCCTCGATGCATCCATCCTCCCGGACAACATGCTCATCAACATCGCATCAAGCGATGCCTTTGTCTTGGGCGTTCTTTCCAGTCGAATTCATGTCACGTGGGCGCTCTCAGCAGGTGGCAGACTCGGTTTCGGGAACGATCCCCGCTACAACAAAACTCGCTGCTTCGAACCTTTTCCCTTTCCCGACGCCTCCGAGACCCAACGCGAACGCATCCGGTTCCTCGGCGAACAACTCGACGCGCATCGCAAACGTCAGCAAGAGGCTCACCCCAACCTGACCCTCACCGAAATGTACAACGTCCTGGAGGAACTCCGCGCCGGTCAACCGCTCGATGCTTCCAGCCAGACGATTCACGATCAGGGCCTCGTTTCCGTCCTCCGCGATATCCACGACGACCTCGATCGCGCGGTGGCCGAAGCCTACGGCTGGCAACCGGATCTCTCCGCCGAGGACATTCTCTTCCGCCTTGTCGAACTGAACGCCGCCCGCGCCGCCGAAGAACGCTCCGGGTTGATTCGGTGGATCCGCCCCGAGTTCCAAAGCACCGCCGCCACCCAAACCGGCCTGGATGTGGAAACGGAAGTAGAGGGACTCCAACCCGTCCGCGCCGCACGCCCCCCATGGCCACCCTCGCTCCCGGGCCGCGTTCGCGCCGTCCGCGACTATCTGGTTCAAACCCCGACCCCGGTTTCCTCAGAGACCGTCGCCCGCAGCTTCACACGCGCTCGCTCCCCTGAAGTTGTGGCCATTCTTGAAACCCTTGTGGCTCTTGGGCAGGCACAGCGAGGCGAAAACGGCTATCGAGCTTGAGCCTGTGAGACCTGCCGGCGAAGAACCAGGACTCAGTGCAGCCGCAGACCCGGTCCTAAGACGCCCACGAAGATGGCGGCGGCCAGAACCGCCGCAATGATCCAGCCGAAGCTTCGCGGGATCGCCGGTGGCGCCGGTGCGGGAGCGGTGCGGCTGGTTAGAAGAAAGAGCGGCACAAGCAGGAATCCCCAACTGCCCAAAGTCGTGCCGACGGCCAAGGTGATCGCCAGACGGGCACTCATGATCTGGTTCAGCGCTCCGGCGGCGGACGCCACCACGGCCGAGCCGAAGTAAGGGATCAGAATCAACCTCCAGAGCCGCGCCGGATATCCTGGGCCGATGAGAGGGCGCATCTGCGCCGCTGCGATCCAGGTGGACAGCACGTAGAAAAGCACTCCCACCGGTGCTGCCATCGCCCTCCAATGCCACGCCGGCGGGGCTGCCCGGAAGGCATTGGCCAGGTCGCCGGAATTGCCGAGACTGGAGCTCACGACATAGCCCCATCCGGTGAACAGGTTGTAGGCCATCGCCAGCCATGCGAAGTATCGAACGTGGATGGAGATGTTCGCGCTCTGCCGCGCGGCGATCCAGAGCGCCACTCCGACGACGATGTTGGCGAGAATGCCGGCCGCGCAGACGCCTGGCTGCCAGCCTCCGAGACACTGAAAATGAACCGTCGAGAATGTCGCCGGCTGCCCGCCCGTGGCCAGGCATGCACCGCCGTGTCCAATCAGTTCATGGAGGAGGTCGCACGAGACGTAGGCCAGGATGCCGATCGCGGCGAGCGTCAGTCGACTGTCGGATGGCGGAGGAAGAGGGGTTCGGATGGCGCCCGCCCGTTGAGAACACATAACTTGTTTATTTTACTTGACGCATGGTACCCACTTTGGGCACCTTCCGCGAAGATTTCGCACGTAATTCACACGCGGACTTTTGGATGCGGGGTGTTGCGCGCCTCAGCGGGAGTGAATGCCCGCGTCACCGGACCCAACCGGGTTCTATGTACGCGTAGAATACCGTGAGCAGACCGATTGCGCAGATCAGGATTACGCTGTGCCGGAATGTTGAGCGAAACAGCTCCGATTCCTGCGAGGTCTTCATTCCGGTGGCGGCGGCAGCTATGGCGATGCTCTGGATGCTAATCATCTTACCCACCGCTCCACCAACCGAGTTCGCAACTGCCATCAGGACAGGACTCAGGCCCAGGCGCCCGGCAGTGACCACTTGAAGATTGCCGAAGAGTGCATTGGAGGAAGTGTCCGAGCCAGTAAGAAACACGCCTACCCATCCGAGCATGGGGCTGAAGAACGGAAATAACCCGGCGGTCGCCGCCAACGTCAAACCCAATGTGGCGGTGGCGCCGGAGTAATTCATCACAAATGCCAGGCCCAGAACGGAGGCGATGGTGAGCAGGGGAAGAGCCATTTGTCGTGTCGTCTGTCGGAAGACCCAGCCGAACTTCCGTGCCGGCATGCGCGCGGAGGCGGCGGCCATCAGGCACGCCAACATGCTGGCCGTCCCCGCGCAGGCAAGCCATTCCAGTTGGTACCTGGCCGGATAGGGTTCAGGTACGGCGACGACCGGCACGTGCCGCAGCACCTGGCCGTCGAGCCCCGGCCACCCGAAGACGAAAGTCGTTTTCGCGAGCAGCGCCCGGACCGGAGGCAGGCCCCAAATCAGCACGCAAGCCGCGAGCAGCATATACGGCAGCCACGCGCGCCAGATTACGGCGTTGCCGAGCGCAGGCGCCGTCTGCGGAAGGCAATCGCCGCTTCCGGTTCGCGGCCGCCATACCTGGAGCAGCAGGACCAGGCAGGCCATCGTCGCCACGGAGGACAGCAGGGCTGCCATTTGCGGTCCGATCAGGTTGGAAACCGCCAGTTGAACGCCGGCGAACGAAACCCCGGCAACCAGGACCGCCGGGAACGTCTGTCTGAGGCCGCGCCGGCCCCCGACCAGCACCGTCATATACGCGGGAACGCACAGCGAGAGGGGCGCGCAGACCCGTCCCGTCACTCCGCTCACGAGGTGGAGCGGAAGTCCGGTGATGAGTGCGAGCGTGATGGTCGGTGTACCGATGGCTGCGAATGCCACCGGCGCGGTGTTGGCCAGCAGACACACACTGGCAGCCTGAAGCGGGTTGAAGCCGAGGCCCATCAGGATCGCGGCCCCCACCGCCACCGGCACTCCGCCCCCCGCCGCTCCCTCGATAAACGCCCCGAACGCGAACGCGACCAGCAGCGCCTGCACGCAACGATCAGTGGTCAGCCGCGCGAGAGTCGTTTTAATCATCTCGAACTGGCCGGTTTCGACTGTGAGCCGATACAGCAGGATGGCGCTGAAGGTGATCCAGCCTATGGGCAGCAGGCCGAACGCCGCACCGCAGGTCGCCGCGGCCAGAATGGCGACCGGAGGCATCCGGTAAAGAAATGCCGCAACCAGGACCCCCGCGCCCAGGCTGGCCACCGCCGATATCCAGGCGGGTTTGCGCTTGACAGCCAGCAGGTAGAAAAGTACCACTAAGGGGAGGGAAGCGGCGAGGGCCGACCACCCAAGGCTCCCCGCCACTGGTGTGTAGTTCTGGCTCCACATGCGATTAGCGGGTGCTCAGGCCGGCACCGCCGGCCGCGCGGCCAGCCGGTCCCGCAAAAACCGGATGGCCTGTTGGGCGGCGGAATCCGGATCCGGCTGGGGCAGGATCTCGGCCGTGAGATAGCCGTCGTACCCGATATCGGCGAGGATTCGAAAAACCTCGTCGAACGGAATGTGCCCCCAGCCTGGTGCGAGACGGTTGCTGTCGGCCACGTGGACGTAGCCGATCTCGCCGCGCGCCGCTTCGAACGCACGGCGGAAAGAGGCGTCCTCGATATTCATGTGGAACAGGTCGGGCATGAGCTTCACGGACCGAAGTCCGGAGCGCCTGACGATTTCCAGGCCCTGGGTGCAGTTATTGATGAAGTTCACTTCGTAGCGGTTGACCGGCTCCACCAGGAGTTCCACGCCCAGCGACTCGGCGACGCCAGCGCAGCGTCGGATGCACTCGAGATACCGGGCGGCGGCGGTCTCGCTCGATTCGCCTTCGTGCACGATGCCGCGCACGCGGCCCGTATTGACCTTCGCCCCGAGTTCCGCGGCCAGCCGGATCATCTCCGTAATACGTTCCACCGCAGCGCCGCGCACTGCCGGGTCGGGGTGGGTGAAATAGAGGTGGTCCGCCGCGAAGACCTGCCCGGACGAGACGCACGGGACCTCCAGCCCGGTCACGGCCAGGCGGCGCTTCAACTCCGGCAGGTTGACCTCAGAGGCATGGCGCAGCGCGAGTTCCACGCCGTCGTAGCCGAGCGCAGCGCAGCGGTCCACCGAACGGCACAGGTCGTCCCGAAACACCACGAACGCGCTCGGCAGCGCGTTGGCGGCGGCTACAGCAAGCCCGATCTTCACGTTTCCACTCCCCGCACCAGGCGCCTCACTGCTGTGGCCGCTACGGCCATGATTCCTCCAGTGGCCGCGCAGCCGCCCGCTATGGAGCGGTGCGCAGCAGCAATTCGTTCTGAATCGCCAATGCGATCTCGAGATGTTCGCGCATGGCGCGCCGGGCGCCTCGCTTGTCCTGGGCGGCGATACATTCCAGAATCCGCAAGTGCGTGGGCATGACCCGCTCGAACAATCCCGTTTCATGCGCTACTTCGGCCCGCACCTCGGACATCAGGTCATGGATCGAATCGAGCAGCAGCATCAGCAGCGGGTTGTGAGTGGTCTGCGCCAGCCGCCGATGGAATTCGTCATCGTTGACCACGAACTGCTGCGGGTCGGAGCTCGACGCCTGCATGGCTGCGCACGCGGCGCGCAAAGCTTGGAGATCCGGCTCGGAGGCCATCTCCGCGGCGAGGCTGGCGTTCTCGATCTCCAGGATCGAACGCACCTGGTGCAGATGCTCGATGCTGACTTCCTGCCCGCAGGTCCGCAGCAACAGGTTCAGCGGCTTGACGACCTCCGCACGGGTGATGGCACGCACGGTGGTGCCGATGCCATGGCGCGTTTCGAGCAGGCCCTTGGTAACCAGAATCCGCACGGCTTCCCGAACCACCGGCCGGCTTACCCCAAGGCTCTCCGCGAGATCCCGCTCAGGGGGCAGCCGGGTTCCGACCGCCAGGTGCCCGTCGAGGATCTGGCCCTCAATCGCCCGCACCACCCGAGTCACGAGGCAGTCCTTTCGCCCAACGGAACGAAAGTGGGGCATGGAAGCCGGGCGCTGGGAGTGGAGTCGCATCGTCGATCCATCAGTGTAGGACCTGAAAAGTCAGTCTGTCAAGCCAAATGAGGTTTGAGGTATGAGGTAATACCAAGTTATTTGTCATTATGTTTCATAATCTTACGCGACAATCAGCAAGCAACCAGTTGATTCTCCGGCGGTTCGGCCATAAAATGGATCTCCGGAACTGAAACTCTTGGAGGCGCGGTGGCCGGAGTGACGTCCAAGGAGGACGCTATGACGCATCGGGAGCGCGTGATCGCGGCGCTGAATCATGAGGAACCGGACCGCTGCCCCATGCAGGCGAGTTTCACGCCGGAGTTTGCCGGGCGACTGCGGGCCGACCTCAGTATAAAAGGCCACAAACTGGACAACCCCCATGGCGGAGAAAACACGTACGCACTGGAGCGCTCGCTCGGCGAAGACATGCTCCTCACCTCCGTGGGATGGCTCACCTCCTATTACCAGCAGGCGGGAAGCTACGTGGACGAGTGGGGGGTCACGTGGAAATCCGTTCCATATACGACGCCGTTCGGGATTGGCCACTATACCGACTCGGTCGGGCGTCCGCTCGCCGATCGTGCGGCGCTGCGCACATACAAGCCCCCGGACCCCGGCCGGCCGGAACTGTATGAAGAAGCGGAACGCCTCATCAGCAATTTCAAGCATGAGTATTGGATCGTAGGCGTTACGAAGACGACGATTTTCGAGACCGCCTGGGCGCTGCGGGGGCTTGAGCAACTGCTGATGGACTTCGTGGAAGACCCGGACCTAGCCGAGTCCATTTTGGAAATGCCCTACCGTTATCACCTGGCCGCCGCCGAGAGGCTGGTCCGCATGGGCGTAGATATGATCTGGATCGGGGACGACGTCGGCACGCAGAGAGCCATGCTGATTTCCCCCTCGCACTGGCGCCGATACTTAAAGCCCAGGCTGGCGCATTTCATCGCCACACTCAAGGCAATCAATCCGCGCCTGAAAGTGGCCTATCACTCCGACGGGTGCATCTATCCGATCATTCCGGAACTGATCGAAATCGGGCTGGACGTGCTGAACCCGATCCAGCCGGCCAGCATGGATCCAGCCAGGCTGAAGCGGGAATACGGCGGTCGCCTTTGCTTCTGGGGCTCGATCGACGAGCAGCGCACGCTGCCGTTCGGCAGTCCCGAGGATGTGCGGAACGAAGTCCTGAGCCGGTTGGAGACGGTGGGCAGGAACGGAGGGCTGATCCTCGGACCGACCCACAACGTTCAACTGGACACGCCCATGGAGAACTTCTGGGCGATGATCAATACCATCACCAATACAAGCTACGCGTCCCTGGCCGCGACGCCACTTTGACGCGATGACGGCTCAGACAGAGATCGAACACGACCTGGTCCCATACATGATGCCATGGTCCGGCACAGGGGCGCTGCGCGCCTGGTTGCAGGGAGGAAACGATGGCGGATCTTCAAAAACTGCGTGATTCGATCCTGGTAGGGAACGCCCAGGGCGCCGTGACCGTTACACGCGAAGCGCTGGCGGAAAACGTCGACCCGCTGCAACAGGCGCCGGGTGCCGCGGGGCAGAAGAGACACCCGTGGAGAAAGCCCGGCGAGCAGTTGCTGGCGACTCTTGACACGGGAGCTCTTCCAAGTTAGCGGTTTCGAGTGTAAGAAGCTGAAATGCGCTGCGATAGGCGCTGGAAAACCGGAGTTAATTCAAATCATGAAGGAACGGGAATTCACTAAAAACGAACTCGTTGGCACGCGATGCCACAATCTCCGCATGAAAGAGTGCGTCATCATAGCGGCGGCGCTGGCTTGCCTGGCGGGTGCGCAGGAGACCCGCCACGAAATCACCAAGAACTCGCCGGGGGACCGGAAGGCGAACAGCGAGCAGGTTCCGGCCGTCTACGCCATCCCAACGCAGTTTGAGCGCGTGCTGATTCTGCGGTTCAAGTACGAAGCGGAGTTGCTCGGCGGGCTGGAGCAAATGGTAAAGGAGAATAAGATTCGAAATGCAGTTATCCTGGCTGGCGCCGGATCGGTGCGGAATTTCCAGGTGCATCAGGTCAGCAACCGCGCATTTCCCTCCAAAAACGTGTTCGTGAAAAATCCCACCGGCCCCGCCGACATCACCTCCATGAACGGCTACATCCTGAATGGCCAGATCCACGCGCATATAACGCTGGCCGAACCGGATAAGGCTTTCGGGGGACATCTGGAGCCGGAGACGACCGTATTCACCTTTGCGGCGGTGACGCTGGGCGTGCTCCCGGACAATCTGGATCTCTCCAGAGTGGCCGACAAAGATTACCGCTGAACGCCAGGCCGATTTTCGCCAAAACCGAGGGCGTTTCTGGCGTCTGACAGGCCACAGGCGACGGACAGTATTCGACGTTGCAACCGCGTATGCTCTAAGTTATATGGCGGAGGAAGAGGGATTCGAACCCCCGAACGAGTTTCCCCGTTAACGGTTTTCAAGACCGCCGCCTTCAACCGCTCGGCCATTCCTCCATTTCTTATCCTACCTGATCTCCCCGAATCTCAGCGACTGTCACTGCCCGGATTTGGGTGGGGAAGGAAAGCGGGGGAGAGCGGCCCAGGGCTTCTTGTCGAGGAATCGGGCGGGCGTCACGATCTGGATGGCGTGGAATGGGCTGAGTACCAGAAGGTCACGGTCTCCGGTAATGAGGTACCGAGCTTCCCCGTCAATGGCCAGTGCTAGGAGATGGTCATCTTTGGGATCGCGGCAAACGCTTACGCCGGCGACCGGTTTCACGAGTCGGACAGCTTCCCAAAGGGGCTGGCAGACCCGCCGCACACGGCGCTGTTCCCATTCAAACTTGCGCGCGAGCACGCGTTCGACCTCGGAAACCAGCCCTGGCGAAACGACAAGCTGGATTTGCCGGTGCTCGCCGAGCATGACGACGTCACGGGGGATCCGCCAAAGACGATGGCGGAGATGTAGACGTTGCTGTCGCAGACCGCGGCGATCACGAGCCGGTTTTCCTTCGGCGGCGCCCGGTTTCCTTCCGGGGGGCCTCTTCGGCGCGGAACTCTTTAATCAGCCGAACCACGTCCGCTTCGGTAATCCCCTTTTCCTTCGCCTTGGCGCGTCCGTACGCATTGGCTTCGTCCCACTCCCGTTGCCGCTGGTAGCGCCGAAAGGCCTCGCGCATAAGCTCGCTCATAGTGCGTTTTTCTTGCTTGGCCAGTTCTTCGGCTTCCGCGGCCATGCCCGGCGGCAAGGTGATCGACACGACTTTGCTGTTCCTCATAGGGCTCCTTAGCGCATACTCTACAATACAATGTCATACACTCTTTGGCCAACAAGCCACGGGCGATGGCACGGTTCAGGCGCCTCTTTGCTGAAGCAGCAGATCCAGCTTGCCGCTGAGATGGTCGAGGCGCCGCATCACTTCCTGGTGCTGGACTTCTTCGAGCGGCGGCTTTTTCCCGCGAATGGCGAACATTCCGCCGGGCTCGAGGACGCACTCCTCCACTTCCTCCAGTTCGGAAAAACCCTGGCGGTGCAGGACGGTCATCAGTTCCGCGCGCGTCAGCAGCTCCTGGGCTAGCGCGTGCTCCACAACGTGGCCCTCCTCGATCAGCACCGTCGGTTTCCCCTCGAAGACCTGGTCGAGGCGCCGGTGGCGGAACAGGAAGCGCACGACCAGGTAATTGATGGCCATCAGCGCGAAGGCGCCGACGAGGCCGCCGGTTAGCGAGTTGTCGTTGCCGATGATGGCGTTCTGCACGGTGTTGGAGAGNNACCACCAGGTCGAACGGGTTGAGCTGCGCCAGTTCGCGTTTGCCGAAAACCCTCAGGAATACGACCAAGAAGATATACACGATCGCCGGACGCAGAATCTTCTCCGCCAGGGGCGCTCCCAGGCCGAAGATGGCGTTCCACATGCCGCTCGAAATGGCCCAATCGGGCATTTGTCATTTCCTCCTCAATGCCGATTATGCAGGATTTCCACGGATTTGATAAAACATATAGGGTAGGGGATGTTTTGGCCTGTCGAAAGGCTGTGGATGTTTTGTGCATGCCTGCGGAAATCGGTGCGCATCGAGTGATTCCAAAGCGGTTGGAGCGTGCACAGACATATGCGGCCTGGAGCGTTCTAGGTGTTGACCGGCAAGCGCCTCGGAGTTTAGGCTAAGGTTCACGCCATGCCAGCGATCAGTGCGATTGAAAAGGGTCTTCCCACCAATGTAGACGCCGAGCGATTCGTGCTCGGCTCAATCCTGCTCGACGACGTTCTGTACGTCCAGGCCGCCGGCACGCTGGAGGCGGACGACTTCAGCCTGGAGAAGCACCGGCGCATTTTCAAGCGCATGGGCGAGCTGCAGGAGCGCGGCGAAAAAATCGACCGCATCACCGTGGCCAACGAGCTCATGAAGTTCAGTGAGCTGGAAGCCTGCGACGGGCTGAGCTACCTGGTTTCGCTGGACGATGGGCTGCCCACGCTTCCCAACATCGATGCGTACCTGAAGATCGTCAAGGACAAGGCCGTGCTGCGGCGCATCATCTTCGCTTCGCAGCACATGATGAACCGGGCGCTCGCGGGCGAGGAGCAGCCGGACGAGATCCTGGCCGGCGCCGAGGAGACGCTGCTCAAGCTGGGCGAGGCGCGGATGAAGTCCGGGCTGCTGAACGCCGGGCAGATCCTAGAGGATTACGAAGGCGGCCTCAACGCCTTCCTGGACCCCAGCAAGCGGATCAAGGGGATCGGCACCGGGTTCGCGAAGTTCGATGAATTGACGGGCGGGCTGCATGGCGGAGACCTGGTCATCGTGGCGGGCCGGCCTTCCATGGGCAAGACGGCCCTGGCGCTCAACGTCGCGCAGCACGTGGCGCTCAAGAACAAGCAGACGGTGGCGATTTTTTCGCTCGAGATGTCGAAGGAGTCGCTGTTGACGCGCATGCTTTGCTCAGCGGCGCGCGTGGACAGCCAGAAGTTTCGCGCGGGGTACCTCTCCCAGGAGGAACGGCGCAAGCTCAACCACGCGCTGCACGAGCTGGTGCAAGCGCCGCTCTACATCGACGACACCCCCGGCGCGCACCTGATGGACATGCACGCCAAGCTGCGGCGCTTGCAGACCGAGCGGCATCACCTGGGGCTGGTGATCGTGGACTACCTCCAGTTGATGACCGCGGGCGCGCGCTTCGAGAACCGCAACCAGGAGGTCAGCGCACTGTCCCGAGGCATGAAGATGCTGGCCAAGGAGCTGAATGCTCCGGTGATGGTGCTTTCGCAGTTGAGCCGCGCGGTGGAGAACCGCCAGGGCGATCACCGGCCGCAATTGAGCGACCTGCGCGAGTCGGGCTCGATCGAGCAAGACGCGGACGTGGTGGCCTTCGTCTTCCGCGAAGAGGTTTACCAACCGAAGAACGAGAACCTGCGGGGCTTGGCCGAGCTGATCATCGGCAAGCAGCGCAACGGGCCGGTGGGAACGGTCAACCTGGTCTTTCTGCACGCGCAGACGAAGTTCGAGAACCGGGCGGAGGACACGGGAGAGGTGGCGGAGGAGTAGCGGATCACCGCGTCACGTACAACTCCGCTTGCACGAACCCCGCGCTCCGGATCTGGTCGCGGAGCGCGCTGTAGCGCGCGGCGGAGGCGGCGGCGCGGACGCGTTCGGTTTCGGCGGGGGTGAACGGGCGGAGGTAGCGGTCGGCGCAGTCGCGGTAGGAGTAGCCGGAATAGGCCGGGCCGGAGGCGGCGACTACTTCCATCAGCAGGTCCCAGAGGGTTTTCCGCTGAAACAGAGATTTGCGCGCAGCGGCCTCGCGCGGGATCTCGATGGGGTGGCGGCCTCCGCGCAGGATGGCGCGGATGCAGCTCTCCGTGGCAAAGGGCCGGGCGGGATCGGCGTCGGGAAAAGTTGCCAGCAGTTCGCGGAGGCTCGCCACATCGGCATCCCAGCCCGCCCAGCGGAACCGCGAAGCGCCGATAATGAGGGTGCCGCGCAGCAGGATCTCGCGGATGCGCGACTCATCCTTTCCGGCGATGCCGAGCAGGTGCTCGACCAGGTCGCGCACGGGAAGCTCCTGGAGCACGACGGGTGTGATGGAGAGGGCCTCGGCCACTTCGGAGCTGAGTTTCACCCGGACCGTCTGGGGCAGCGCCATGGTTTGATTTCACGCTAGCATAAGTCCGTGACGACACAAGCGGGCGAGTTGCTGGCCGGGGAGATCGGGCGCGATGGGCCGGTGACCTTCCGGCGCTTCATGGAGGTGGCGCTCTACCACCCCGAGCACGGCTACTATCGCCGTGCCCAGAGGGCACCCAGCGATCTCTTCGGCAAGCACGGCGACTTCTTCACGGCGGAGCAGATCCAGCCGGTCTTCGGCATTCTGATGGCGGCTCGCATCCGGCAGCTCTATCGGGAAATGGGCGAACCGCGGGAGTTCACGGTGGTGGAGCTGGGTGCGGGGCGCCGGGAAATGGCGGAGGCGTTCTCGGAGTGGGCGTACATCCCGGTGGATCTCGATTCCGGCCTTCTGCCGGAGAAGTTTCGCGGCGTGGTGTTCTCGAACGAGTTCTTCGATGCACTGCCGGTGGAGGTGGCGGTGTATCGGGACGGCGGGTTCCGCGAGCAGCGCGTGGCGTTCGAGGACGGGCGGTTCCGATGGCAGACCGGCGGTGTGGTCCGCGATGAAGTGGAGCAATACCTGCGCCGCTGGTTCGCACCGCCCGAAGAAGGCCGCTGGTACGAAGCCAATCTCGAGGCGCTGGGCTGGATGGAGCGGATCGGCCGCGCGCTCGAATCCGGTTACGCGCTGACGGTGGACTACGGCTACACGCGCGCGGAGTCCGTGCGGTTCCCGGCGGGAACGCTGATGGGATACCGGAGGCACATGGCGCGGGAGGATGTGCTCGAGGATCCCGGCGCCCGGGACATCACGGCGCACGTCAACTTCACGGCGCTCGAAGAATGCGGCGCCGCGTGCGGTCTGCGAAGGGAGCGCTTCGAGACGCTGGCGCGGACGCTCCTCACCGCCGGCGAGGCCGACGAGTTCGCCGCCGCGTTGAAGTCCGACGCCGCGGGGGAGTTGCGGCGGCGCATGCAGCTCAAGACGCTGCTGTTCGGGATGGGGGAGACGTACCGGGTGTTGTTGCAGCGGCACGCGGGAGAACCGGGAGGGAAAAGCCTGAAACAATGAAAAAGGCCCCGGAAACCGGGGCCTCGGAGTAAAACCTGTTTGCTTGCCCTTGCTCAGGGCAGCGCCCTAGCTACTTCTTCTTCTTCGGAGCAGCCTTTTTCTTGGCGGGGGCTTTCTTAGTTGCGCTCTTCATCGATTGATTCTCCCTAAACATCAAATTTTGCGACTGAAAAAAATCGCAATGTGATTCATATATAAGGTTGTTCGCGCTGAAAGTCAAGAGAAAAATGCAGGCGCGCCATCTTTCGGCGTGTTTCGGGTTGCATCGAGCCGCTCATCGCGGCGAGAAACGCGCGGCAATCGAGCGCCATCGAGCGCGATCGACGCGACGCAGTCAAGCAACCGGCCGATAGCGCCGCGCGAAGAGCGCTTCGGTCTCGGGCCGCGTCAGCGCCCAGATGCCGTAGATCCCCAGCGCGGTTCCGATGGGGACGCTCAGCAGGTCGAGGGCGGAGATCACGATCATGAAGATGCGGGACCAGGGCGCGAGCTTGAGCAGAGCGATGCCGCCGATGAGACCGGGCAGCGAGATGGCGCCGATCACTACAAAAAGGATGGTGCCGATGCCGCCGAGAATGGGGATGGCGATGGCCGCGTCGCGGGCGCTGGTGGAGTCGGAGAGGCTGACCACGCTGGCGATGCTGCCGAACAGGAGCAGGAACCCGACAGCCACGAGTATTCCGATCGCTCCGAAGACGATGTGCAAGGTGCCGAGTATTTTCACGTGCGATTCCATAAGTCCTCCGGATCGAGAACAAGTATAGCGTGCGGCGGCGGTGGTGGCGCACTACTGGTGCATTCTCCAGCCTCCGCCTACATAGAGGAGTTGTCCGGTGAGCCAGTGGGCCTGGTCGGAGGCCAGGAAGACCATGACGTCGGCCACGTCCTGGGGCACGCCACATCGGCGAAGCGGGGTGCCGGTTCCGCCGTCCCTGACGGCCGAGGTAGCGCTGGATACACTCGGACATCATGCGGGCGTAGGCGCGCGCGTTGACGGCGAAGTGGCCATCGATGCCGACGCCCGAAATCAGGCCGATGCCATAGCCTTCGACCGTGGCCGCGGCCGGATCGACGTTGTCGTGGACCGAGTGAGTGTGGTTATCGATGAGAACGCCGCCGGTGTTCTGGCGTTCAGCGCCTGGGCAGCGGTAGACTGATTATCCCCTCACGCCAGGATCGCAACCCACCCGGATTCACCGTACCACTCCGGAGATGCCGAGGGTTGAGAGCAAAGGAGACAGGTGCGGAAGGCTTGCCGGTAACGCCGGCGCCACCGCGTTACAATGTTCGGAGCGTGACCAGATTCATTCGCTATCGTTCCGCGGCGGGCGTGTCCTACGGCATCCTCGACGGTGACGCCGTTCGCGAGATCCACGGCGGCCTCTTCGGCAGCCACGCCGAAACCGGCGCCCACCACAAGCTCTCCGATGTAAAGCTGCTGGCTCCCTGCCAGCCGGGCAAGATCATGGGCGTGGGCCTGAATTACAGGAGCCACCTGGGCGGCCGCCCGCAGCCTTCGCATCCGGAAATGTTCTACAAGCCGGTGACGGCGCTCCAGGACCCGGATGAGCCCATAGCGATCCCCAACGGCGCCGCCGACGTTCATTACGAGGGCGAGTTGGTGGTGGTGATCGGCAAACCGGTGAAGAACGCAACGCCCGAGCAGGCGCGCGCCGCCATCTTCGGCGTCACCTGCGGCAACGACGTCAGCGAGCGCAACTGGCAGCACGGCGCGCAGAAGGACTTGCAGTGGTGGCGAGCCAAGGGGTCGGACACCTTCGCGCCCTTGGGACCCGCCATCGCCACCGGCATGGATTACGGCAACCTGCTGCTCGAGACGCGGCTCAACGGCGAGGTGGTGCAGAGGCAATACACCTCGGATCTGATCTTCGATTGCCCGAGCATCGTGAGCTGGGTCAGCGGCTGGGTCACCCTCATGCCCGGCGACATTATCTACACGGGAACGCCGGGCGCAACCCGCAAATTATCGCCGGGGGATGTGGTGGAAGTGGAGATCGAGGGGATCGGCGTATTGCGCAACCCGGTAGTGTGAACCTCTACCCGCGATGGCCGAACAGGCCGGCCAGGCCCAACACGTGGTAGAAGACCAGCAGCATCATCAAAACCAGGTACGCGCGCAGGCTCAGCAAGGAAATGCGCACACTCATCGTCAAGGTCATGGGGCCGAGGCCCTCGGTGTCCACCTTTTGCTCCGGCAGGTCGTCGAGCGGGTGAATCACCACGAAATGGTTGGTGGCCATGGTCGTTTCTCCTCTTCACGCAGTTCCGGTCGGGAACAGGTTGGGGGCCGCAACCTGTGCGGCCAGAATCAAGGACAGAGCGAACAGGATCACTATGATGGTCCAGTTCACCCAATTATTCCAGGGCTTGTTGGAGTACTCGCCCAGCAGTTCTTTGTCGTTGAGCAGCAGTTGCAGGAAGATGATGGCGGAAGGCAGCATCACTCCCGCGAGCACCTGCACGCCCAGAATGATCAGTTGCAGCGGCGCGCGCGGAATGAGCACGAGCCCGGCGGCGGCGGCCACGCACGCTGCGTAAACCACGTAGAAGCCCGGCGCTTTACGGACCGGAAGTTGCAGGCTGTGCGGCCAGCCGCGCACTTCACCGTAGGCCCAGGCGCTCGACAGCGAGATAGCCGTGGTTCCCAGCACGGCGGCGTTGATCATCAGCAGCAGGATGGCGTTCTTGAAGAACCCATTGGTGAAGCGGCCGATATCCACGGCCATCTGCGCCGGATCGGTAAACGCAAAACCGTGCACGTGCGAAGCATGGCCGGCGATCATCATGCATCCCGCTACGGTGATGGTGACGCAGGCGCCCAGAAACGTATCCAGCCGCGCCCACTTCACGTCGGCAAAGCGCAGGCGCTTGTCGGCGATGCAGCTCTGCTGGAAAAAGAGCTGCCAGGGCGCGATGGTGGTTCCGACGATGGCGATCACCAGGAACATGAGGTCCGGCGTCAGACCTCCAGCGGGCATCGAGGGAGCCAGAGACCCGCGCACGATCTGCCCCATGGGCGGCCGCAGCCCGAACGCGAGCGCGAACCAAACCAGGTCCAGGAGGCATAGCAGAACCACCGTGCGTTCCCACCGCCGGTAGCTCCCGGTCACCGCGATCAGAACCAGGGCCGCGGCCGCCAGCGGCACGCCGATGCGCGGGTCCACCCCCAGTTTGTTCAGGGCCAGGTCGATGGCGGCGAATTCGGTCACCAGGGTAAGGAAGTTCACCAATTCCAGATCGACGAGCGAAAACAGGCCCCACCACTTCCCGAAGCGCTGGTAGATCATGGCGGCATGGCCTTTGCCGGTGGCAATTCCGAGCCGCACCACCATTTCCTGTATGAAGTATGTAACCGGTAGTAAGAGCAGAACCACCCACAACAGATGAGTGCCGTATTGCGCCCCAGCCTGGCTGTATGTCGATACCGCGCCCGCGTCGTTGTCCGCCACCATCACGATGAGGCCGGGGCCGACCACCATCAGGAAGGTGAGCAGATCGCGGGTCCACTTGGATTTCACTACCCGCCCGCGGACCGGCATTACCTCCGTCTCCAAGCCGGACGCGGGCACGGTGATTGCCCGATTGCTCATGGGAGCATCTCCTTTCCGCCGCGCAGAAACAACACGAGTGTCGAAAGGGAAAGCCGCACCGCCCTGGAAGCCGGAGCGTTCGCCTTCAGCCCTCCGCGTTCACCACCAAAATACTTGTGGAAGAAGCGGCGGCCGAGGCGATAGCAGGAAGACTATCGGATTACCGCCGGAACTTCCACGCCGCGTCCTCCGGGGTGCTTTCACTGCCCGAAGGCCTATCGTCGCTTGGTCCCATATACCTTTCTGGAGGCGAGTTCGAAGCTTACGAGGGGAACAAAAAAGCCATTCCCCCCGCAGCGGAAGAAATGGCCAACTATCGCAGAACGATTGCTGACGGATTCCCCCACTGGTCAAAGCTTCAGCACCGCACGCCGTGAGAGATCCGAAGACCTCAGCCACATTAGAGAAACCCTTAACCCGGGAGTCCCTGGTCCACCCTGACGAACATCTTTCGACGCCGGAGGGCAGTGGCTTGTATGCCGCGCGGACGCCTCGCCTACCGAGGATCCATGCAAATCAGGTGGATTGGCCCGAACTGCAAACCACATCCATCCATTTCCAAAATACCGCGCACGGTTTGTGGTGTCAAGAAAAAAGCGAACCGGCCGAACCGGCCCCGGCCCGGTTGCTCCACTGGAAACGGCAGGACCCATGATTGACATTCACTAATGTATCTGGATACACTAATGTCTGTGAAACAGAGGAAGCGGCTGACGCGCCGCGAGAGCCAGGAGGCGACCCGCGCCAGACTGATCGAGGCGGCGGAGAAGACCTTCATCCGTTGCGGATTCGACGCGTCGTCGGTCGAGCGGATTGCGGAGGCGGCGGGATTCTCGCGGGGGGCCTTCTATTCGAATTTTCAGAATAAGGACGAGCTCTTCATCGCGGTGCTCAACAAGCGACGGCTGGATACCGCCAGCGCGCTCGGCGAGATCTTTCGCCGTGAGTCAAACGCCGCAAAACGGCTGCGGGCGGCGCGCGACTGGTACGTGAACCAGGAGCAGCAGAAGCAGTGGATCGTCCTTGAAACCGAGTTCACCCTGCGCGCCATCCGCAATCGCGCCGTCAGGGTGCGCCTGACGGAAATGCGGCGGCAGGAGTTGGAGAGCTACTCGGCGCTGGTCGCCCNNGAAATCGGGCTTCCGGCGATTGTCCGGCCCGAGACGATTGCCGTCTCTCTGATGGCGGTTCTGGAGGGCCTGGGCCGCTTGTCGCTGATCGAGACGGATGGCGACGCCGGGGACCGCTTCGCGGAGGCTCGCGACCTGGTGTTCAACCGGCTGATTACGATCGAAACGGCCGCGGCTGCGGCGAGATAAAGGAACCGGAAAGATGGACAGGAAAATGGCAGTTGCGATTTCTCTGGCGGCGATTCTGGGAGCATGCTCCTCCCGCCCCGCGGGCACGCCCGCTCCCACGGCGATACCGGTCAAAGTGGGGCGGCCCCACCACCTTCAGGCGCCCGCTACGGTGCCGGTAAGCGGGTCCGTGGTCTCACCGGAGAATCCTTCGAATGTCGCCTTCCTGGTATCGGGCAAAGTGATCCAGGTCGGTCCGCGGGAAGGCGATTCCGTGAAGCGGGGGCAGGTGCTGGCCGTAATCGACCCGACGGACTATTCGCTGGGCGTGAGCGCCGCCGTGGCCCAGGCCGCGGCCGCCAAGGCGGTGCTCCAGAAGGCCGAGTCTCCGGTGCGGCCGGAACTGCTGGAGCAAGCCCGCGTGGCACTCGAGCGCGCGCAGGACGAGTACCAGCGGATGAAGCAACTCTACGAATCCAAGAGCCTGCCTCCCAACGATTTTCAGAAGTTCAAAGCCGTTTACGAAGCGGCGCGGCAGCAGTACGAGCAGGCGCGCGCGGGCGGGCAAAAGGAGGACCGGGCCCAGGCACAGGCCGCGTTCGAGCAGGCCACCGCCGGCGAGAACATGGCCCGAAAGCACCTGGCGGACGCGACGCTGACCGCGCCGGTGGACGGCTTCGTGGCAAATCGCTCCATCGAGGTTGGGGATATGGCAGGCGCCGGGAGGCCGGTGTTCCAGATCGTGCAACTGGACCCGGTGGAGATCAGCGTGGGAGTGCCGGAAACCGACATCCACCTGGTGCGCACGGGCCAGACTGCCACGATCCAGATCCCCGCCCTGCCGGGCGCCGCGTTCCAGGGCGTGGTGCGCGTAATCAATGTCGCGGCGGACCCCAGCACCCGGACCTACATGGTTCGGATCGCCGTTCCCAACCCGAAGCACATGCTGCGATTGGGCATGATCGCGGAAGCGCGGATTCGCGGCGACCGCCAACTGGACGTGACGACGCTCGCGGGCGACGCCATCGTTCACGACCCGCAAGGGGCGAGCATCGTGTTCGTTTACTTCCCCGACCAGGGGCGCGTCTACTCCCGGCGCGTGGAAGTGGGCACGGTGTACGGAACGGAGGTCGAGATCAAGACGGGACTCTCCGGGACGGAACTGTTCGTGCTGGCGGGGCAGAACAAGTTGCGGGATGGATCCACGGTTACCGTGGTGGAGGAACAGACACCCGGAACACCGGCCCGCGGGCCCGAGGCGAGGTAAGCGCTCATGAACCCCGTCAAAGCTTCCCTGCACTACCCCGCCGTTACCCTCATCCTGACGGCGTTAGCCGTCGGTGTCGGTGTGAACGCCCTGTTGACCATGCCGCGGACGGAAGACCCGAGCATCACCATCCGCCAGGGAATGGTGCTGGCGGCCTACCCCGGCGCCACATCCGAACAGGTGGAGAAACAGGTCACCCAAAAGCTGGAAGAACACATCTTCAAGTTCCCGGAGGTACACAAGCAGAAGACGTATTCCACCAGCCGGCCCGGGCTCGTGTTCATCGTCGTGGACTTGGAGGACAACGTCAAGGACGCCGGCGCCTTCTGGGCCAAGCTGCGCCATGAAATGAACGAGACGAGCGCCATGGAACTGCCCAAAGGCGTGATCGGGCCGCTGGTCAATTCCGACTTCGGCGACACCGTGGCAATGCTCATTGCCATTCACGGCCAGCGCTATGGATATCGCGAACTCCACGATTATACGGACCGCATCAAGGACCAACTGCGCGCCGTGCGCGACGTGGGTAAGCTGGCCACCTACGGCGAGCAGAACGAGGAGATCTGGATCACCAGCAGCCTGGAACGGCTGTCGCAGTACTTCGCCGATCCTCTGCGCGTGATTCAGGCGCTGCAGCAGCGAAACATCGTCCGGAGCGCCGGGAGCCTGGACGCCGAGACGGTCAAGGTGCCGCTGCGAACGACGGGCCTGTTCACCACGGAAGACCAGATCCGCAGTGTGCTGGTGGACGTTTCGCGAACCGGGCAGCCGGTTTATATCCGCGACTTCGCCGATGTGGAACGGCGCTATCAGGACCCCACCTTCGTCGTACGATACGACGGCGAGCCGACCGTTCTGCTTTCGATCGAGATGCAGAAGGGGAGGAACATCGTGCAGCTTGGCGAGCAGATCGGCAACGTCTTCGACACGCTCAAGACGGTTCTGCCTCCGGACATCCATCTCGACCTGGTGGCCAACCAGCCGGCCGTGGTGAAGGAGCGCATGGCCAACCTGGGGCGCGAGTTTCTGCTCGCCATTGGCGCGGTCATTCTGGTGACCATCATTCTGCTGCCGCTTCGCGTCGCCGTGATTGCGGCGGTGGCCATTCCGGTGACTATCTGCACCTCGCTCGGCGTTCTGAACACGATTGGCATTCAGTTGCACCAGGTTTCGATCGCGGCCCTGATTGTAGTGCTCGGCATTGTGGTGGACGACGCCATCGTCATCGCGGACAACTATGTGGATTGCCTGGACCGCGGCATACCGCGGAGCCAGGCTGCCTGGCAGTCGGTGAGCGAGGTGGTGGTGCCGGTGCTTACGGCGACGCTGACGATCGTCGCTTCGTTCCTGCCGCTGCTGATTCTCACGGGTTCGGTGGGGGAGTTCATTGGAGCTCTGCCGGTCACGGTGGCCGTGGCGCTCTCGGTATCCTTCGTAGTCGCCGTGCTGCTGACGCCGCTGCTGTGCCGGTTCTTCATCCGTAAGGGGCTTCACGATCGCGCGTCCGGCCCGGCCGGATCCACGCGCAAGCCGGGAGCGCTGGACAGGCTGCAGACGGTCTACAACCGGACGATCGTCTTCTTCATGCATCGCAAGCCATTGGCGGTGGCGCTGGGACTGGCGGCGGTCGTCGCGGGAGTGTCGCTCTACCTGTTCGTTCCCCACCAGTTCTTTCCTTCGGCCGAGCGCAACCAGTTTGTGATGGATGTGTGGATGCCGCAGGGTACGCGCATCGAGGCCACCAATGAAGCCATGGGGCGCATCGAGCGCAGCCTTCGCGCCCGTGCCGAAGTGGCCCACTTTGCGAGCTTCGTGGGCCAGAGCGCTCCGCGCTTCTATTACAACGTGAACCCCCAGCTTCCGGATACGGCCTACGGGCAGTTCATTGTCAACACCAAATCGGAAAAGGCGACGCCGGCAATGGTATCCGAGCTGCGCGACAGTATGGCCCGCGTAGCGCCGGAAGCGCTGGTGATCGTCAAGGAGTTGCAGCAGGGGATGATTATGGAAGCGCCCGTCGAGGTCCGCATTTCCGGTTACGATACCGCCACTCTCGAACAGCTCGGCAAGCGGGTAGAGGACATTGTCCGCGAGGTGCCCTACGCCGAGATGGTTCACAACGACTCCTTCAACGATTCCTACCTGGTGGATGTGAACGTGAATAACGAGCTCTCCAACCGGCTCGGGCTGAGCAACGCGGTGATCTCGCAGTTGTTGGCGGGAGCGTTCAGCGGAGCGCCGGTGAGCACATTCTGGGAGGGAGACCGGGCGGTCAATATCGTGCTGCGGCTCGACCCGCGATACCGGGAATCCTTCGACGATGTCCGCGACGCCTACGTGACGTCTCCAATCACCCATGCGAGCGTTCCGCTGCGCTCGGTGGCCGGCCTCCAGCCGCAATGGCAGACCAGCCGGATCGTGCGGCGGAACGGCGTGCGGACGCTGACGGTACGCGCGTTCCCGCGGCGCGGCCATTACGCCTCGGAAGTTCTCAAGGCAATCGATCCCCGGATCCAGTCGCTGGCGCTCCCGGCCGGGTATCGCATGGAGTATGGGGGCGAAAGGACCAACACCAGCGAGACCATGCCGGCGATGGAAGCGGCGCTGGCGATCAGCCTGGTCGCGATCTTTCTGGTGCTGCTGATTCAGTTCCGCACCTTGTCCGATCCGCTCATCGTGATGTCTTCGATTCCGCTGACGCTGTTCGGCGCCATGTTGGGCCTGGTGCTGGCCCATTATCCCTTCGGGTTCACGGCGTTTACGGGGTTGATCAGCCTGTGCGGGATCGTGGTGAGGAATTCGATCATTCTGGTGGACTACACCAGGGAGAAGTTGCGGGATGGCCGCTCCCTGGAGCAGGCCGCCATGGAGGCCGGGGAGCGCCGCTTGCGGCCCATCTTCCTCACCACCATGGCGGCGGCGGTGGGCGTCACGCCGATGATCCTCTCCGGGTCGAGCTTGTGGGGCCCGCTGGCGAGCGTGATCGCGGTAGGGCTGATCTCTTCCATGTTCTTCACGCTGATCGTGGTGCCGGTACTGTACGTGCTAGTGAAATCGCGCGTGTCGAAGCCGCCGGCTGCGGCGGCGGTGGGGATGATCCTGCTGGCGCTCTGTCTTGGCGCGGTCCCGGCGCCAGCGGCTACGCGCAGAATCACGTTGCCCGAGGCGGTCGACCTGGCCCTCAAGCAGAACACCTCGCTCAAGATCGCACGGGCCCACGCCCGCGAGAATCAACAGAAAACCGTAACGGCGCGGGCCGACTACTTCCCGCAACTGTCGAACAGCACCAGCCTGTCGGCCCTCTCGGATCAGGGGTTGGTTACGGTGCCCGCCGGGTCGCTGGGGGTGGTGCCGGGGCTGGGGCCGTTCCCCACACAGACGACCACGTTCAACCAGGGATCGAGCACCCTTCTGCTGACCAACACGACGCTGGGCCAGCCCATCACGCAACTGCTCAAAATTCGCCAGGGCGTGCGGGTCGCGGCTGCCGATCAACGCATCTCCGAAGCCGAGCTGAAGAAGGCGGAGGACGAGGTAGTGCTCGGTGTGCACCAACTCTACTACGGCCTGCTGGCCGCGCGCCAACAGGTGGGCGCGATCCAGGCGCAGATCCGAGCGGCGGCGGAGACGCTGCGGGAAGGTGAAGACGCCGTGAAAGCGGGCAATGCGCTGGAGGTGGCGGCGATCGGCGGACGAGCTTCCCTGTTGAAGAGCAAGCAGTCGCTCCTCGCCACCGAGAATCAGGTCTCGGATCTGAATACGGAGATGGATAACCTGCTCGGGCTGCCGCTCGATACCGAATTGGAACTGGTGGAGGTGAGCGCATCGCCGAGCGAACGGCTCACCCGCGAGCAATACCTGAAGGCGGCGCTCGATCGCAACCCGGAATTGCAGGCGGCCAAGGAAACGGTATCCAAGGCCAGGAGCGCGTTGACGGCCGCCCGCTACGAGTACATCCCGAATCTCGGCGCGTTCGCCCGCCAGACGTATCAGAGCGGCGTTCCCTTCGTGGCTCACAACTTCGGCACGTTCGGCCTGCAGATGAGCTGGAACGTTTTCGACTGGGGGAAACGGAAGGGTGTCATTGGCGAACGCGACGCCCAACTGACGCAAGCGGAAGAAAACCTCCACCGGATCGCGGACCGTATCGCGGTCGACGTGGAGAAAGCGTACCGCAAACTGGAGCGGACGCAGATGATGGTGGATGTGGCGCGGGAGGCTCTGGCGCTCCGGCGGGAAGCGGAGCGTATCAGCGGAGACCAGCTCAAGGCCGGCGTGACCTCGAACGCCAAGAACGCGGATGCGGAGGCCGCAACCCGCGGCGCGGAGGTGGACGAACTCGGGGCCCGGCTTTCCTACGAGCTGGCCCTGGCGGAAATTGCGAGGATCGCCGGCTCGAACGGCCGGTGAGAGACTGCGCTATACCCTGGTCGTCCGGAGCCGCCGGCGCAACAGGAAGTACGCCGTCCAGCAAGCCGCTCCGGCAATCAGGCATGGTCCAAGCTGCGCCGGATAATCCAGCAGCAGAAGGCGGAAGCTGAAAGGCGGGTACGAGATCTGAAAGGACAAAGCCGCCGCCGAGAACGCAATGCCGAGGCCGAATAGCCAGCGTTGGAGGGCCATCACGCGCCGAGTGCGCCGTAGCGCGCGCAACTCCAGTTCAGGTGGGAGCGGCGGCAGAGCCGGGTCCAAGCTCTCGGTTCGCTGCCGGCGAACCTGGTCCGCCAGTTTGGGATCTTGGGCCAGGTACTCCTCCAGCCACGCGCGCGTTGCCGGACTGGCTTCGCCCGCCAGATAAACCGGCAGCAGGTCTAGAATCACTTCCTTTGGAATACTCATTTGGGTTCCTCCAGGCGGCTCAACGTGAGCCGCGAGCGGTGGATCTTCATCTTCACGGCAGCCAGTGAAATCCCCAGGGCCCGCGCAATCTCGGCATACGGCATGCCTTCAAATGCATTCATCAGAAGCGCGGCGCGATCGAGTTCCGGCAACTGCTGCAGGCGGGCCAATACCGCGTAATACTCGACCCTCTTTTCGGCTTCGGCCTCAGGCCCCGGATGAGGGTCGCGGATGCTCTCGTCGAGCGGAACGGCGCGGGATCTGTTCCGCAGTCCTCGCAGGAAGAGATTGCGCGCAATGGTCAACAGGTACCCCTTCACAGTCGCCATGGCGATTGGCTCGGGCGCGGTCCAAGCGCGCACGAAGGTCTCCGACGTGATATCCTCGGCCTCGCCGCGGTTGCCGGATAGATACATCGCGAATCGGAAAACATCCGGCGCGTACTTCTCATACAGAGCGCTGAAATCGGTCATGGCAACCTGCGGGCGCTCAGCCCGGAAGGCCGCCCGCAATATCCGTCCAGGCATGGGCAATCACACCGGGCCGCAGGCTCTTCCGCCACAGGGCCAGCAGGGTGAAGAGTACGCCATAGATCGCGATGGAGAGACGGCGCGACCGCCTTGGTGGGAGCGGATCCGATGTCTGGTAGAACTGCCGTTGCCACGACTGCCTCCGTGATATATATCCACGAGAGGTCGAAAAGTCACGGACGCGGCAGCGAATTCAGATACGCGATCAGGTCCGACATCTGCTGCGCCGTGAACCGCGGCCAGGCGAGCTTCTTCTGGTTCATCAGGTCGAACATGCGGGGGCCGTGATCCCAAAGGGCGGCCACCAGGGTGATGTCCGAATACGCGTCTTTGCCCTGGGCCAGCTTGGGGGCGCCGCTCGACGGGTCGTTGTGGCACGCGGCGCAGTTCTTCTCCGCGAAGACCTTGTGGCCGCGCTCCGCGTTGCCGTTGCCCAGGAAATACTGGCGCGCCCAGATGTAGCCGACGATCTGGCGCATCTCTTCCTGCGAGAGCGAGGGAGGCGGCTGCTTCATGCTGGGCTGATGGTTCCACATGTCCGCCGCAATATCGGTGAGGGTCTGGTTGCGCAAGAGGCCTTCCAGCGCCAGCTTGCCGGTATGGCAGCCGGAGCATCCCTTGGACTCAAAGAGCGCCTCGCCGGAATCGGAAGGTGGAAACGTGAAGTTGGTTGCCAGGTGGCGGGTCTCGGGCAGGTTTTGCAGGTACACCAGCATATCGGTGAGCTCCTGCGCGGAGATTTGCGGCCGGGCCAGCTTCCTGGCGGCGAAGGCCTCGCGCATGCGGGCGCCGTGGTTCCAGATCTGCTGCGCCAGCACCACCGGGTCGGCCAGGGACTCCCACTTGGCGACGGGCGGCGCGCCCCCGGCGTCAGGCGTGGCGATGCCATGGCACTGGGAGCAATGTTTGGCGGTGAACGCGAGCTTGCCGCGGGCGGCATCGCCAGGCCTTTCGAAGTAGCGCGCCGAAACGAAGAAGGCGAACAGGTCGGCCGCCGATTCCTGCGACAGCTCGGCCTTCACGATGCCGCGCTTCTTCATGCCCTCCCACATATCGGGAGCGTGGTTCCACATCAGGCTGGCCATGACGGCCGGCGTATAATCGCGGTCGATGCGGGTGGCCAGGTCGGGCGCGGCCGTTCCTCCGACGCCCTTGAAGTTATGGCATAGAACGCACTGCTCGCTATGGAAGAGTTGCTCGCCGCGGCGCGCGTCGCCGGGAACGATATTGGCCGCCAGCGCGCTCCAGGCGACGAGTGTGCCCGCGACAACCACTCGAAGCATCCCCATGGGCTGGTCTCCTATCTGGTTAACCGGAGCCCGGTCATGAACACGTGCGCCCGGAAACCCTCGTACAGGTAGAACTGCTCCCCGTAACCGTAATACTTCCACTCGGTGTTCCAGTATACGTGCTTCTGGAGCGGAAGGGAAAGCCTCATCAATGGCTGGTAGTAGCGCGAGGGCCGGCTGCCGGCGGAGAGGAACAGCGATCCGCCGGCGGTGAGTTTGGGCGTGAGGCCGGCGTAACCGGGCAGGGCGATATCGATGGTGGAGCTGGCCGTGTGCGCATTCTCGCGGTAGTACGAAACCGCCGGGCTGAGGAACAGGCCCAGGTAATTGATGCTGGAACTGAGGCTGGAGCGGTCGTACTCGCCCATCAGGGTGATGCGCTTGCCGCCGGCGGGAGTCCAGTAAACGGCCAGGGAATTGTCGCGGCTCCCAAAATCGTATTGAATGGCGGCGGCCGGGTTTTGATTATTCAGCACCTGGAAATTGGCCTGCAACATGAGCGACGCGACCAGTTGGTACCGCGCCCGCGCGCGCAGTTTGTAGTAGTCGTTCAGGCTGGTGCGGAAGTAGATGCGGTCGCTGGAGGCGCCCTCGTAGTCCAGGTTGACGGAAAGCTTCTGCGAAGGACGGAAGGTCAAACCCGCCAGCCCCACGTTGCGGCTCAACTGGCCCGAAGAAAGAGTGCCCGACTGGCTGAGCTGCCCGGCGAGGACTGTGGCGTCGCCCCAGACGTAGCGGTAGCCGCCGCGGAGGGTGAGCTTCGAGGTGAGGTCGAACAGCACGTCGGTCTGCTGCTGGTTGTAGTTGACCACTTGGCTGTAGTTATTCGCGGTAATCAGGCCCGGACCGAGCGCATTGGGGATCGGCACCAGGATCTGTTCGGCCAGGACCGGCGACGCCGCATCGTGGTACCGGTCCGTCATCCACGACTCGATGATCCGAAGCCGGCGGAACGGCCGCAGCTCGAAGCCGGCGTTGCCGGAGGTGTGCGGTTGATTGGCTGCGCCGGTGCCGAGATTCTGCTGGCCGCTGTAGAACAGCAGCGAGCTGAGGAGGGCGAAGTTGCCCGTCGCCAAGTCCGTATAGTTCACAGTCGTCTTCGGTTCGCTGTACAGGAACTGGCCGTACAAGTTGAGCCACGAGAACGGGCTGGCGGTAGCCAACGCCTTGGTGTAAATGCTGCTGCCGCGGATGCCGTAGGCCTGCTGCAGGCTGTTCAGAACCAGAGTCTGGCCGAACGTGGGCAAGGTGCGGTCGCCGTAATTGGTTCCGCTGGCGGATGCCAGGTCGTCGTCTTTAAAAGTGGTGCCGCCTACTTCGAGCGTGACGTGGACACAATTGCACCACTCCATGCGGACGCCGCCGCGGTAATTATTGGTGGAATCACGCAGGAGGGTGGGCACGGCGAACTCGTCGTTGGAGTCCTGCACCCACGTTTCGATGCCGTGCCCGTAGCCGGAATTCCGGTCGAAGGCCAGGTACGGGACAATCGCTTTCCCCGGACGCAGATCGAGGCTGAAGCTGGTGTTGCGCCGGCGCGTGTCGAAAGCCTGCTCGTTAAAGCCCGCGGGCGCCAGCGGATTGGAGAACGAGGGCAGGGCGTTGAAGTAGGCGATGTTGCGGTAGTCGAAGCTGAAATCGTAAATGCCCTGTTTGCGAGCATCCACGTGGGCGGTGCTGTAGGGATCGCCGCCCCATCCATTGGCGCGCGCATCGAGGCGGTCGAAGAGGCGCTTCTTGGGNNTAAGCCTGGAAATTGCCGGCGTCGGTGACCCAGCGGTAGCCGAAATCGACGCTGCCGGTGAGCCAGTTCTCGGTTGCCGGCGGGGCGGGGGATTCGGTCTTCGCCGGCGCCGCGGCAGCCTGGGCGTCGGGCTTGGCAGGTTGTTCCGGCTGCTGCGCCAGTGCCGGAACTATCAGGACGAGGGCCAGCAGGTATCTCATTTGAGGAAGTCCCGGCTCACATAAGAGCCATGCACCTTCTGGTGGCAGAGGTTGCAGTTCTGGAACCGCGGAGCACGCAGGTCATGGGTCGCCGGAGGAACCGTGCCCAGGGTGGCGGCGGGCGTCGGCAGGTTGGAGTGGCACTCGAGGCAGACGAAGCGCACTTCATGACGGGTCAACATGTGCGGATTCGCCGAGCCGTGCGGCTGGTGGCAGGCGGTGCAGCCCTCGAGGCGGACGGGCGCGTGTTCGTAGGTGAACGGCCCGGCCTTATCGCCGTGGCACTTGAAGCAGCCCGGCTCGTTGGCGCGCACGGTTTGGATGGAGCGCGGCAGGAAGCTGCCGTGCGGGTTGTGGCAGTCCACGCAAGACATGGCGCCTTCCGGCAGCCGGTGCTTGTAGGGCCGCTGGAAGCTGGCCCACACGTCCGCATGGCACCCGGCGCACAGCTTGTTGATGTCGGCCTGTTTGCGCGCCACGAGGCCGTTGGGCCCGTTCTTGTGGATGGAGTGACAGGCGGTGCAGCTCACCTGGTTCCGGGCATGACTGCTGTTGATGCGTCCCACATGCGTGGGCTGGTTCAGATGGCAGGTGAGGCAGATCTTGTCGGCATCGGCGGGCTTGAGCTTGGCGGGTTGCCGGATATCGGCCGCGCTGGCCGAATCCGCATGCTTGCTTCCGGGACCGTGGCAGGATTCGCAGGCCCTGGTTGCCCAGCCGTGCTTATTGCCGGTTTCCACCTGGTGGTGAGGGTTCTTCTGAAACGCGTTAGAGATGTCCTCGTGGCACATCTGGCAGGCTAGCGATCCCACGTATTCCGCGGGCTGGGTGGCAGCGGGAGGGGGAGCGGGGGCGGGGGCGCCAGGCTTATCCTGGGCGCCCCATAATATGGTGGCGGTGAACAGCGCGGCCACGGCCAGAAACATGGCTCCGCGCGCGTTTTTGACCGGCCGGAACATGTCGGTCATCTCCTTATATATTACTTGCCGGCGTGTTCTTTATCCACGTCGAAGTCGGTGCCGGTAGCATGACACACGTCGCAGCTCTCGCCGAACTTGGGATCGGTTTGCGAGACCGAGTGCGCCATGGCGGACCTGGTGAAATGGCAGGCCGTACAGGCCGAAGTGGTGGCCGGCGCCGGGTTCAGGAGACCCTGCTGATCGACCACATTGTTCTTGCCGATGGGGAAGATGGCTTCCGTGGGGGCCGGCGTTTGCACGTGGCACACGTAGCACTTGGCCGTGTCGCCGGTGGTTCCGGTGGGGCCCATGGTGGGATAGCGGACGTCGGAGAAGTCGTTGTGGCTGCCGCCGTTTCCGACGATGATGTAGCTGAGGCCCGCCGCCGCCAGTTTCTCGCCGGTGTGGATCTTGTGGA
>PLMF01000054.1 GCA_003142355.1 Bryobacterales bacterium | reverse complement strand
ACCGACCCGGAGCGCCCATCCACGTAGAACTGGCAGCGCGAGAACCAACCCAGGTTGGCCGGATCCGCGGCGTCGAACAGCAACAGCGGCGCCTCCCTTCCCGGCGCGCTCAGCTCGAGTTGGATGCTTCGCTGGCCATCCTTGGCCCGGGGCTCGAACCCCGCCTGCCGCGCGATGTTGGCGACCATCACCGGCTGGAGTTCCAGGTATATCAGTTTATGTTGGCCGGCCTGGAGTACTTGCATGGCGAAGGGTCATTGTAGCGCAGGGTGCGCCGCCACCACTGGTATGGTACAGCGGGCGCGAGCGGCTGGAGAAGCTCCGCCTGCTCGACACGCTGCTTCCGCTGATCCCTTCGCGAGGCCGCGGCGCCGGTCGCTTTCCAGGAATCCGGCGTGATCGTGCTGGACACTTCGGTTCTGGTCGACAGCCTGACCGGCGACAAGCGTTCCTCGCCGGCTCTGCGGCGCGTGTTCGAACGGGGCGAGGTGATTGTGGTCCCGACGGTGGTCCACTACTTATGGTTGCGAGGACCGCGTTTGCCGCAGGAACTGGCCCTGGCGGAACGCCTGTTCCCGAGGGAATCGGCCATCGTCTTCGGACCTGCCGAGGCCGCCGTGAGCGCCAAGCTCTATCGTTCGGTCCGCCGCCCCTGCGGCCGCGAGATGGACCTGGCGATTGCCGCCTGCGCCATCCGCAGGCTCTCCAACGGGAGCGTAGTTTCCCGGAAGTTCCCAGATGAGGCCTTCCACTTCGGCGGTCTTGCCCGGAGTGCGGGCCCTGGCCTATCTGGCGCCGATTTCGGCGCCCCGCCGCGCACCATCGCCCGCCCCGTCCGCCGACAACTGCAACAGGATGCGGACCGAGTCGCAAACATATCCCTGCACGCGCGTGTCATAGGCCAGCAGGTGGTGCGGTTTGTATAACGGGAGACGGTACGGCCTTGGTGCGCCCTGGGGACGCTTGCCCGGCGGTTTCAAAAGGTAGCTGCCCAGCAGCGTGGTCCGGGCGGGCGCCGCGGCGACCAGACCGGATTGCCCCCGCACCGGGATCCCTTTGAGGAGACCGGCCCGTTGATAGAAGTTGACGGCGCAAGCGACATTGGCGGGCACCTCGGACTTCTCCGGGGAAAACGCGTCGATATAGACTGCCAGCGAGACCTCGATCCCCGATTGGTCCAGCAGGCGCGCAAACTTGCCCATCGCGTTGGCCCCCAGGCTGTGCCCACAGGCGACGATCAGCGGCTGGCGGAGACGATCTGGGGAGCCGGCGGAAGAACCCGCGAGTTTCAGCACTTCCGCGGCTGCCCGGCGCCAATCGCCGCGGCCATACAGGAGCGCGGCGACTCCGTCATCGCCCATGCCGTTGATCCGATGGGTCAACATTGCGACTCCGGATCTGGGATGGACCTTGGGTACCAAACCGCCGGTGAAGGCGACCACCAACACGCGCGCGCAACCCGGCGATGAGGGGGCCGCCGCTGGAGCCGGCAATTCCGCTTGCCACTTCCCCTCAACGTGCTCTGAAAGATCCAGCAACGCCCTTCGGAGCTCGCCATGAATGCGCTCCAACTCGCCGCCGGAGGCGGACGCGCCCGTCCCGAGCAGGAGCATCGCCACGACCGCGAATCGCAATGATGGGAGCCGCCTCACAGGGTCAACTCAGTATACCGCGGCGATCCCCGCCTCTTCTCATACTGGCCTCATTCGCCGGGCGTAAGGTGAGCGGGTTCGCAGGCCCTCGACAGCGTGTTCCCGGAATTGCTATTTTGAGGAGTCGCGGGAATCGCGACCGATGCAGACGGAAGGAGAAGGTTATGGCCGATCATTCGGTATCTCGAAGGTTGTTCATGGCAGCCGCCGCCGCGGCTCCGGCGGCGCCCGCCCTGCTGGCCGCGGACACCTCGGACAGAATCAGGATATTTGACCCGCCACCCGCCAGGATCCGGATACTGTGTACACGTATCGGACAAACAGCCAGCTTCACACCGGCGGAGCTGGAACAGCTCAAGGCCGGGGGCAAGAACAGCGTCGAGATCTTCATGCCTGCCACCGCGGAGGAAATGAACAGGCTGCTGCCCGAGTGCGACGTGGTTTTTGGCCAGCTCAACGCGGCCTCGCTGGCGAGGGCCAAGAACTTGAAGTGGGTACAGAACCTGGAAGCCGGATTGGAGAGGGAGCTGTTTCCAGAGCTGGTGGCCCATCCTTGTGCCATGACAAACATGGCGCGGATGTACGCGCCGGCCCTCGGGGAGACAGCCATGGCGATGCTGTTGGCCCATACGCGCGGGATCCAGAGGTACTACATTCCGTTGTACGACAGGAAGGAGTGGAAGCCCTCGCGGGATCTGGTCGAGATCCAGGGCAAGACCATGGGCATCGTGGCCTTGGGCGGCCTGGGGCAGGCCACGGCCAAGATCGCACACTACGGCTTCGACATGAAAATCCTGGCCGTGGATATCAAACCTATGGCCAAACCGGTCTTCGTCGACACCCTGCGCGAGCCGGAGTGGCTCATGGAGATGGTCCCCCAGGTGGACGTACTGGTCTGCGCGTGCCCCCACACACCGGTGAGCCGGGGGATGATCGGCGATAAGGTCATCCGGGCAATGAAGAAAACGGCCTACTTCATCAACATCTCCCGCGGACCGCTGGTGGACGAGAACGCGCTCGCCTCGGCCCTGAAGGAAGGCCGCATCGCCGGCGCCGGATCGGACCCGGGGCCCGTCGAGCCGTATCCACCGACTGGCGTTCTCTGGGGTTGCCCGAACATGATATTCACGCAACACAGCGGTGGATACTCGCCGGAACGCCAGATCCGTCACATCGGGCTGCTGGCGGAGAACATCCGCCGTTACGCGCACGGCTTGCCGCTCATGAACGTGGTGGACAAAGAGCGCGG
>PLMF01000074.1 GCA_003142355.1 Bryobacterales bacterium | reverse complement strand
AGGAAGAACAGGCTCCACATCCTGGTCCGCACCTCCTTGGCGATCTCGGCCACCTCCGCCAGCCGCGCCATGTTCCGGCGCGTGACGGTGGTCTGAAGCTGGGTATTGAGCCCGATATCCCGCGCGTGCCGCAGGGCGAACATGGCGCGGTCGAAAGTGCCCGGGATGCCGCGGAACTCGTCGTGCGTGGCGGCGTCCGGCCCGTCGAGGCTGATGGCCATGCGCGCGATCCCGGCCGCCTGGAAGCCCTCGATCGCTTCCGCTGTAAGCAATGGCGTGGCGCTGGGGGTCACGTTGGTGCGCAGCCCGATCTTGACGCTGTAGCGGATCAGTTCGTAAAGGTCCGGCCGCTTCAGCGGGTCGCCCCCCGTGAACACCATCAGCGGCTCCCCGAAGGAGCGAATCTCATCCAGCAGGCGGTATCCTTGTTCCGTGCTCAGTTCGGCCGGACTCCGCTCCGGTTGCGCGGAGGCCCGGCAGTGCACGCACGCCAGGTCGCACGCTTGCGTCACCTCCCAGATCACGAGCATCGGGGCTTGATCGAAGTTCATCCAGTTTCCAGTCTAGCTGACTCTGCCCCGCTCGGCCCGGAGTTGAACACCGTGTGTTCTAAGATGGTCATGATCCGATGAAGAAAGAAAGACCTCACGTCCGCCGCGCGCTTCTCATGCTGGCGCTCTGGGCCTTCGCACTCCTGGTCTATTCCAATTCCTTCCGGGCCGGCTTGACGTTGGACAATGCCGCCGTTCTGCAGGATTCCCGAATCCGGGCCGCGACGCCCGAGAATCTCCACCTCATCCTGACCGAGGAGTACTGGTACAACCGGATGACCACCGGGCTTTACCGCCCGCTGACCACGTTCTCTTACCTCTTGAACTACGCCGTCTTCGGCAACGGCCCCCATCCGGCCGGCTATCATTGGGTCAATTTCGCCCTGCACGCCGTCAATATCGCCCTGGTCTACCTGCTGGGCCTGTTCGTGTTTCAGGAGACCAGGTTGAAAGAGCGCCTCGCCTTGGCGCTGGCCGCGGTCTGGGCCCTGCATCCGGTCCTCACCGAATCCGTCACCAACATCGTGGGCCGCGCCGATCTGCTGGCTGCCTTCGGCGTGCTCGCGGGCCTGCTGTGCCACATCCACGGCGGGGCTGCCTCCCGCCGGCGCAAACTCGCATGGCTCTCCGGCCTGGCGCTGGCCGCCACCACCGGGCTGTTCTCGAAAGAGAGCGCCGTGGTGCTGCTGGCCGCCATGGTGATTTACGACCTCGCGTTCCGCCAGACCTGGCGCGCCCGCGCCGCCGGCTACCTCGCGCTGGCCGTGCCGTTTCTGGTCTTCTTCTACGTCCGCGGTCAGGTCCTCGCCAGGCTCCCCACCGGGGTGGTTCCCTTCGTCGACAATCCCCTGATGGGCGCCGGTTTCTGGACCGCCCGGCTCACCGCCATCAAGGTCATCGGAAAGTACCTGTGGCTGTTGCTCTGGCCCAGCCGCCTGTCCTGCGACTACTCTTACAACCAGATCCCGTTGTTCACCTGGGGCGACTGGAAGACGCTGGTCGCCCTGGCGGCATGCGCGGCCCTCGCGGCCGTGGCCGTTGTTTGCTACCGCCGCAGCAAACCGGTGTTTTTTTTCATCGCGTTTTTCTTTGCTACCCTGGCGCCCACCTCCAACCTCGCGATCCTCATCGGCACCATCATGGCGGAGCGCTTCCTGTACCTGCCCTCGATCGGATTCGCCGGCTGTCTGGTGTGGGCGGTCTACACCGTCTGCCACCGTTCTCCCCGCGCCGCGCCGGCGGTGCTGGCTTTGGTTGCCGTGGCCTTCGCCGCCCGCACTTACACCCGCAACTTCGACTGGTTCGACGATCTAAGCCTCTGGACCAGCGCCGCCCAGGCGTCACCCGCCAGTTATAAGCCCCACACGTTACTCGCGGGCTATTACTCGGTCGCCGCCAGCGAGCCGAAGCTGGACACCGCCATCGCCGAAGCTGACCGCTCTCTCGCCATCGTCGATCCCCTCCCCGACCAGCGAAACGCCTTCCTCGCCTACTTGGGCGCCGGCGTTTGCTATCGCATCAAGGGCGACACGTTGTCCCCGCCGCTGAGCGGCTTCTGGTTCCAAAAATCGCTGGCCGCGCTCTTGCGCGGGCAAAGAATCGATCTCGCCAACAACCAGTATGCCCAGCGCTACAATTTGTCGCGCGGCATGAGCCTGGTCAGTTCCGGTTGGTTTCAGTTGTACCTGGAACTCGGCCGCACGTATCTGCGCCTTTCCGACCCCCGCCGGGCTCTCGAGGCATTCCAGTACGGCCGAACGCTCCAGCTCGATCCCGATCTCTTCGATGAGATGTCCGCCGCTTACCGCGCCCTGGGCGACCCGCAACAGGCCGCCATCACGCTCATGGAGGGCCTCGGCGTAGATCCCAGTCGCACCCAATTCGCCGCCGAGCTGGTGGACCTGTACCAAAAGACGGAACCCCAGACCTGCGCCATTCGCAATGTGGCCGGCTCGGTGAGCCTGAATCTGGATTGTCCCCTGGTGCACAGCCAGCTCTGCACGGCCTCCCGCAACGTAGCCCTCCTCTACCATCAAAAAGGTCAAGACCCCATGGCCGCCGCCACCATTCGATCCGCCGTCACCGACCTCGGCTGCCCAATTCGGTGACAGGCTACGCAACCCCCAAACTGCGACGCTCTACCCCGTTACAATGAAAGGTTCCCATGGCAACCCGCGGTCTGTTCATCACCTTCGAGGGCATGGATGGTTCCGGCAAGACCACCCAGATGCACCGCCTGGCCGCCCGCCTGCGCGGCCTTGGCCGGACTGTGCTGGAAACCGCCGAGCCCGGCGGCACCCCCATCGGCATGAAGATCCGCCGCATCCTGCTCGATGCCGCCAACCAGGAGCTCAGCCCCACCACCGAAGTGCTGCTCTATTTCGCCTCGCGCTCCCAGAATGTGGATGAGTGGATCGCCTCCGCCCTGGACCGCGGCGAGATCGTGCTCGCCGACCGTTTCACGGATTCCTCGCTGGTCTATCAAGGCTGCGGCCGCAACCTTGGCGAGCGAACCATCGTCGCGCTCGAACGCATCGCCTGCCGCGGCCTCAAGCCCAATCTCACCCTGCTGGTGGACATCGACGCTGAAACCAGCCTCGCCCGCGCCCGCGCCCGCAACTTGGCGCAACCGCACTGCGAAACCCGCATGGACGACCAATCCATCGAATTCCACCGCCAGGTTTACCAGGCCTACCACGCGCTGGCCGCGCGCGAGCCCGGGCGCGTCAAACTGGTCGACGGCCGCGCCGATGTGGATACCATCGAGCGCCAGGTCTGGAGCATTGCGAGCGCCTATGTTTGACAACTTCTGGGGCAACCCGCACGTCACCCGCGCCCTCGAGCGCATGATGGCCCACGACCGCCTCGCCCAGACCCTGCTCTTCTCCGGTCCCGAGGGCGTGGGGAAGGCCACCCTCGCCCGCCGCCTGGGCGCCCGCCTGCTGGGCCACCCCGAGCAGATCGAAGAGGACGACCTCAGCCTGCCGCACAACCTCGAGACCGTCGCCGCCCGCGAGAAATGGTCCGCCGACAAGCGCAACGAGGACCCGCTGCTCTTTTCCACCCACCCCGATTTCGTCACCTTCTCCCCCGACGGCCCCCTCCGCCAGATCTCCATCCAGCAGACCCGCCTGCTCAAAGACCGCGCTCAGTACCTGCCCCACAAAGGCAGCCGGCGCGTCTTCCTCATCGATCGCGTGGACCGCGCCAACGATCAAGCCGCCAATTCCCTGCTCAAGATCCTCGAGGAGCCGCCTCCCTACCTCATCCTCGTCATGACCGCCGAAAACGCCTACGACCTGCTGCCCACCATCCGCTCGCGCGCCGTGCCCTTCCACTTCTCTCCGCTCTCCCGCGGCCAGATGGAGCAGTTCGCCGCCTCGCGCCATCTCGACCAGCCCGAGCGCCGCGTGGCGCTCGCCGCCGGCAGCCCCGGCCTGGCGGTTTCACTCGACCTCGAGGCCCATGACAAGCGCCGCGCCGCCATGCTGGCGCTCGTCAAAGTGGCCGCTCATCTCGCACCGTTCGGCTCCTGGGTTCCGCTTTCCGAGGCCATCGGCCGCAGCAAAAGCGAGAGGCTCGATCTGTATCTCAATGTGCTCTACGAACTGCTGCGCGACCTGCTGCTCCTGCGCCACGGCGGCGGCGACGTCCACAACCAGGATATCCGCGGCGANNGTGGATGAAATCTCCCGCCTCATCCGCCGCAACATTCAGAAGACCATCGCCCTCGATGCGCTAATCGCCGGCCTGCGTGCAGCTTGACAGCGTTTCCCAAAATTCCGGGAACGACACCGATGCCGCTTCCGCCCCGTCGATGACCGATTCGCCGTCGCCGCTCAGCGCCGCCACCGCAAACGCCATCGCAATCCGGTGATCGCCGAAGGAATCGAGTTCCGCCGCGTGGAACTTCTGGCGCCCCGGAACCACCATGCCGTCCGGCAGCTCCTCGGCCTCCACGCCCATGCGCCGCAGGTTGTCCACCACCGTGCGTATGCGGTCGGTTTCCTTCACCCGCAGCTCCGACGCGTCCCTCACCGTGATCCCTTCCTCGGTGGCCGCCCCCATCACCGCCAGCACCGGGATCTCGTCGATCAGCGCCGCCGTCATCCCCCCCTCGATCGTGCCGCCACGCAATTCGGAATGCTCCACCAGCAGATCGCCCACCAGTTCGCCGTTGCGGCTTTCGAGATCGAGGATGCGAATCTTCGCTCCCATCCCCATCAGAAAATCGAGCAGCGCCGACCGCGTGGGATTCAGCCCCACCCCGCGTATGCCCAGCTTCGACCCCGGCGCGACCAGCGCCGCCACAATGAAGAAGGCCGCCGAAGACAGGTCCGAGGGCGCCGTCAGTTCGCGCCCCGTCAGCCTCCCCCGCCCCGCCACCGTGATCTTCCGCCTCTCCACGGTGACCTCCGCGCCGAATTCTCGCAGCGCGATTTCGGTGTGGTCGCGCGACCGCGCCGGCTCCGTCACCGAGGTAGCCCCCTCGGCAAATAGCCCCGCCAACAGCACGCACGTCTTCACCTGCGCGCTCGCCACCGGCAGCGTGTAATCGATGCCCCGCAGCCTCGCGCCCTGAATTTCGAGCGGCGGAAACTGCCCCTCGCGCGCGCCGATGCGTGCCCCCATTTCCGCCAGCGGCTCGATGATGCGCCGCATCGGCCGTCGAGAAAGCGATTCATCGCCCCCGATGCGCGTGCGGAACGCTTGCGCCGCCAGAATCCCCGAGAGCATTCGAATCGTCGACCCCGAATTCCCCGCGTCGAGATCCCCCGTCGCCTGCCGCAGCCCTTCGAGCCCCTTGCCGCGAATCGCAAACTCCGTCCCCGCCCCCTCCACCTCGATTCCCAGCGCCCTCACGCACCCCAGCGTCGAATGGCAATCCGCCCCCGTCGAGTAATTCCGTATGCGCGTCTCCCCCTCCGCGATGCTCGCAATGAGAGCGTAGCGATGCGAGATCGATTTATCCCCCGGCAGCACAATGTCCCCCGCAATCGCCGCAGCCCGTGATACCTTCTGTTGCATGTTGAATCTCCGAAAAAGGGGTCAGACGCATTTTTCCCATCACTTGCCCCTGGCCAAAGCGTTTCACCGCTAGGCACCCGGATCTCGCTCGATAGCGGCGAATTCGGCGTTCACCCGCATGCTCTCCGCACGCACCCGCTTCGAGACTTCGGCCAACCTCTCGGCCCGCAGCCGCGCCGCCGTTTTCCGGTTCATGCGCCGGATCGCAACCCGGATGTACTCAGCCCGCGAAATCCGCATCCGCTCCGCAAGCCGGCCGCTCTCTTCCAGCAGTTCCTCGGGTAGCTTCAAAGCGATAGACCTCATGCACATCTCCCGGAGATATTCTACATGAGCGCCCGCTGAAGGCTCCAACGCATCTGTCGGCCTTGATGGTGGCGAACAGTTCCCGTCCAGATCCTTGCCCTGTTTGTTGACGCGCCGCAGGTCCCTTTCAAAAGCAGTCGTCGTGCGGAGCTCAAGAGCCATCAGATCCGCTCGCGCAGATCGCGGAACGAGCGATAACGTCTCAGCGCCGCGGGGTTGTTCGTCTCCATCATGGCGGCCACCGTTTCCTCGTTCGGAATGGAAACCGGAAAGGGAAGACCTCGGTGCAGTTCAACCTGTTTCAGAAACAGCCGTATCGCTTCCGTTGTCGAAATGCCAATCTCCCGGAATACCCGCTCGGCCGACTTCTTGAGCCTGGGGTCGATCCGAGCGTGAATCATCTGGGTTTGCATGAACCACCCCTTCCGTATTGTATCTCATTTGAGATCCACGAACGCCGCGGCGCCCGCCCTTTCTGCGAACCTCAGCAGCGTGAGCGCCCGCTGCGATTCATGCGACAATCGTTTCGCACGGGTCCCCCCCCGATGACCACCATCCGCATTCGCCAACGCGATCCGCCCGCCGAGGGCGCCAACGCATCCGTCGCCTTTGACGGTGGCGAAGAGTTTCCGGTCACCATCGCCGACCCCTTCTCCCAGGAAGACGAAGCCCGCCTGGAATGGTATTTCGAAGAGCATCTCTGCGCCCCTTTCGTACACCAGGTGCGGGCACAAGAAGCCGCCGCCAGCGTGTCGCGCTACGGCGAGCACCTCTTCCGCCAGGTCTTCGCCGATCCCGATGCCTACTTCCGTTACAAAGAAGCCCTGCAACAAGGCATCGAGACGCTGCGTTTCGAAATTGCCGGCCCGCCGCCATTCCACGGTCTCCACTGGGAGGCTCTGAAAGACCCCGAGCTGCCGGAGGCTTTCGTCCTGCGTGCGCCCATGGTGCGCAAGAACCTCGTGCCACAGACGGTTCGGGCGCAGGTGCGGCCCGGGCCGGTGATCAACGTTCTGCTCATTGTGGCGCGCCCGCGCGGCCCGTTCGATGTCGGTTACCGCACCATCTCGCGGCCGTTGGTCGAGTCCCTGCGAAGAGCCGGCCTGCGGGTGCAGGTGGATATCGTGCGCCCGGGGACCTACCAAGCGCTTACCACCCAGTTGGAGCAACATGGCGCCGGTCACTATCACGTGGTGCACTTCGACGTCCACGGCGGCCTGCTGACGTATGCGGAACTCAAGCAAGCCGGCGAGGCCAACCATTTCCTTTACCAGGCGCGTTACGGACGCAGCGATATCCAGCCCTACGAGGGCCGGAAGGCCTTTCTGTGTCTCGAGGGCGCCGAAGACAACCAGGCCGACCCCGTGGAAGCCGCCGAGGCCGCCAACCTGCTCATTCACCACCAGGTCCCGGTCGTGGTGCTGAACGCCTGCCAGTCCGGCAAGCAAGTCGGCGTCAGGGAGACCACCCTGGGCAGCCCGCTGCTAAAAGCCGGCGTGCAAACGGCGCTGGCAATGGGTTATTCGGTGACCGTCACCGCGGCGGAGCTGATGATGCAGACGCTCTACGCGGAGCTGTTTGCCGGCCGCGATCTTTCCACGGCCATTTGCCGCGGAAGACGAGAGCTTTACAACCGGAAGGGCCGCCGGGCCTACTTTGACGAAACCATCGACCTGGAAGACTGGCTCTTACCCGTGGTCTATGAAAACCGCCCGGTGGAGTTGCGCGTGCGCGATTTCACGCCCGAAGAGCAGAAGGCGTACTACGAGCGCCAGGCAGCACGATATGCCCCGCGGCAGCCCGACTACGGCTTCTTCGGTCGCGACCTGGACATTCTCCAGCTCGAAAAGCGCCTGCTCGCCAAGCGCAACATCGTGCTCGTCAGCGGCATGGGCGGAGCGGGCAAGACCACTTTGCTCCAGCACGTCGCGGCGTGGTGGCAGCAGACCGGGCTGGTGGAAGACGTCTTCTACTTCGGCTACGACGAGCGCGCGTGGACGCGGGAGCAGATCGTCCTCGATCTCGCGCACAAGCTGCTGACGCCGTACGAGTACCCGGCCTTCCAGGCTTTGCCTCTCCCCGCCCAGCAGGTACAAATTGCCGAGCGCTTGCGCGCAACCCGCCACCTGCTGATCCTGGACAACCTCGAATCGATCACCGGCGCGCCCATGGCCATTCTGAACACGCTGCCGGAGCCCGAGCGCGAATCCCTGCGCGGTTTCCTCGTCGAGTTGGTGGATGGCCGCACGTTGGTGTTGCTGGGCTCGCGCGGCGGTGAGGAGTGGCTCGCCAAGGGCACCTTCAACGAAAACGTATACGACCTGCCGGGCCTCGATGAAGAAGCGGCCTCCAAGCTGGCTGATGCGATTCTGATTCGGCTTGGCGCCACGCGTTACCGGGACGATGCGGATTTCAAGAAACTCCTCGAGTTGTTGGACGGCTATCCGTTGCCGATCGAAGTCGTGCTGGCCAACCTGGCACGCCAGAAACCAGGTGAAGTACTGGCTGCCCTGGTGGCCGGAGACCGCATCATCGATGCGCGGGACCGGCAGAAGAAGACCGAAAGCATCGTCCGATGCATCGAGTACTCTTACGGCAACCTCTCCCCGGAAGCGCGGCAGCTTCTGCTCTGTCTGGCCCCGTTCACGGCTGTCGTGGACCAGGGATTGCTGGAACGGTACACAGCCAAACTGAAGGAGCAAAAGGCACTGGCTGGGCTGCCGTTTGAGCGGTTCGGGGAAGTGGTCCAGGAGGCCATTAACTGGGGCCTGCTACGGCCCGAAGGGACTCCCCAGTACCTGCGGTTGCAGCCCATCTTGCCTTACTTCCTGCGGGGCCGGCTTCAGGCGCCTGAGCAGTCGGATCTGCGGGCCGCGGTCGAAACCGCTTTCCGCAGTCACTATGACGGGTTCGCCTACGAAATCCACCAGCTTCAGCAATCCAAGAACGCGCCGGAGAAGCAGACGGGCCTGGCGCTGGCCAAACTGGAGTACGAGAATCTGGCCACCGCCCTTAATCTGGTCGTGCGCGATCAGGTGTCGATCCTTAATCCATACCTCGCCTTGTCGAACTACCTCGATGCAGTTCACGACCACAGCCGGGGACTGGCCTTGGGCGAGACCGTACTGGCGGGGCTGGAGAACTACCGCCCCGAAACGTTGGCTGGGCGCATTGGCGTGGAACTCGTTGGCGTTATCGACGGCATTGCGAGCCGCCAGCTTTCTCTGAAGCAGTTCACGGCCGCTGAGGCATCCTACCAGAGAGCGCTCGCAATGCTTGAGCGTAACCAGAGCCTGGATGCCAGTACGAAGAGGCCCCTGAGCGGCGCAATGTACCACCAGTTGGGCATGGTGGCCGAGGAACAGCGGCAGTGGGCGCAGGCCAAAGACTACTTGTTGAAGGACCTTGAGATCAGCGCGGAGTACCCCGACACCGACGACCTAGGAATCACTCTGCGAAGCCTCGCCCGGTTGTGGCAGGCGAGCAACGACCAAACCATCATTCCCGCCGTGGCGCGTGCGCTGAACATCAGCCCTGACGAAGCCGAAACGCGCCTGCGAGCCGCAATCCCATAACCCAGAAACACTCTCGCATTCCCCACCGTACTCTATACTTCGGTTTAATGCCGCTGACCGGCCTCATGACGGAAGCTCTCCTGCTCGGCGTTTCCTCCGGCCCCGTCTGCCTGGCCTCGTGCACTCCCGTCCTCATCCCCGTGCTAGCCGCCGAACAAAAGTCTCCGCGCGGCACCGGCGCGCTCCTCGCCCAGTTCCTGGGCGGCCGCTTGGCCGGTTACCTGGGCTTCGCCTGCCTCGCCTGGCTGCTGGGCCTCTCGCTCCAACTTCAGCCGCGCGCCCACGCGCTCACCTATGGCCTTGCCGACCTCGGCCTCGCCATCTTCCTGGCCGGATACGCCTTGGCGATGCGCGCGCGCCCCGCGGCCTCCTGCGGCCAGCCCTGCCCCGCCGCTCGCGCCCGCCTCTTCACGCAACGATACCGGAGTTTCGCACCTGTTACTCTCGGATTTGTGAGCGGCCTCACCTTGTGCCCGCCGTTCGTCGCCGCCGGAGTCCGCGCCGCGGAAAGCGGCGGCCTGGCCCATTCCCTCCTCTTCTTTCTTTGGTTCTTCTTCGGCACATCCATCTGGTTCGCGCCCTCGGTGGGGCTCGGCCTGTTGCGCCGCTTCGCCGCCGTCGGCGTGGTCGCCCGCCTCACCCTGTTTCTGCTGGCCGCCTACTACGGATACCTGGCCTTAATCGTGTTAGGAAAGGTCGTTTTGCATGCCTGATCGCGTCTTACCTACCCCTCGCCGGAGCATCCGGAAATCTTTGCTCCTCACCCTGCCCATCCTGCTATGGTCGCTGCTGATGTTCTCCCGCACCCTGATCGAGCCCGGCCGCCCCGCCAAGCTGGCCGCCGCCGCAACCCTGGTCTTCATGGTGGCCCTCTTTTTCCAGATGATGCGCACGCTCGAAACCAACCGCTGGCGCCGCTATTTCTTCGTGGCGCTCGGCTTCCTTTTCCCGGTCGGATTCATCTGGCAATTGTTTGCCCTGCGCGGTTCCATGAGCATCCCCGTCGAGCGCATGCTCTCCGGCGACACCCCTTTCTGCTTCCTGGCCATCCCCATGATGATCCTGCCCGCCGCCATCGCCGGGACGGTCATTTTCCCAGGCTCCATTCTCCCCACCGCCTCCAACCCGCACGCTATCGCCGCCATGGTCGCCCTCTGGTTCGCGGCCACCCTGGTGCTTGGAAAAGGATGGTGCAGTTACGGCTGCTTCTTCGGCGGGATTGAGGAAGGCTTCGCGGCCATTCCCAAAAAGCCGCGCATCCGCCGCCTCGACCCCCGCTGGCGATGGATGCCCTGGGCCGTGCTCGCGGCCATCGTTCTCCTTTCGGCCGCCACCCTCGAGCCCGTCTATTGCATGTGGCTGTGCCCCTTCAAAGCCGTCACCGAGTACCCCGCCGTGCGATCCTTCGAAACCGCCGTTCAAATGGGGATCTTCATAACGTTATTCCTCGGCCTCGTCGTAGTGCTGCCGCTGCTCACCAAGAAGCGCACGCAATGCAGCTTCCTCTGCCCCTTCGGCGCCTTCCAGTCCATCTTCAACAAGACCGGCGCCTTCGATATCCGCCTCGACCAGTCCAAGTGCACCCCCTGCGTGCTCTGCGAGAAGGCGTGTCCCACCATGTCCATCACCCCCGAGGCGGTCCGCTCCGGCAAGCCGCTGATGTCCTGTATGAAATGCGGCGCCTGCGTGGATGCCTGCGTCCGCGACGCCGCCGTGTGGCACATCAAGGGAACCGAGGTGGGCGCATCCTCGGAACGGGCGCGCCTGATGTGCCTCTACTCCGCCTGGGCTTTCGCCGTGATGTTCGGCGGAAGCATCATTGCGGGCACCCTGGAAAAACTCTTCGGCTTGGTGGTCTGAACCATGAAGAAACTACGCTCCATTCTCGGCAATACCGGCGCGGTGCTCACCCTCGCTCTGGCCGTGCTCGCCCCTTTCCTCCTGTTCGGATGGTTCCAGGCGGCCATTGGCGCCGCGCACTTGCGCATCGACCCCACCTACTCCGGCGGCCAAATCTCCCACGTAATCGACCGCGCAAATTACCGCATTGTGGTGAACCGCCCCGTCCCGCGCAGGTCCCCTTTGCAGCGCATCGGCCCCTTCGTGCAACTCGCCTGGACTCCCGCCGCCAGCCTCCCCGCGCACTTCTCCGACGACGTGGACCTCGATGGCGACGGAACCCCCGACGTGCGCGTCGCCATCGACAGCCGGAACCTGTCCGTGGATGTGACCCCCCTCGGCCCGCGCTACCGGCCCATGCACAGCCAGGGTGTAACCTCCTTCTCCGCCCTCATCGCGCGCGTCAAAGACGCTCTCGTCGTCCGCATCCCCCTCGATTAGGAAAGCCCCGTCTTCTTGACGCAGTCCGTGAGGCGAACTACCATTTGGGGGAACCGCTATGCCGGCAAGGAGAAACCATGCCCGATAATTCCGTGTCCCGTCGATTGTTTATGTCCGCCGCCGCCGCGGCTTCAGCAGCACCGGTTCTGGTCGCTTCCGACCGGATTGCCATCTTCGATCCGCCGCCAGCCCGGATCAGAATCGTGACCGCGATAGCCGCGTCCGTTGTCGGCCCGGCCAGGTACACGCCGGCGGAAATCAAGCAGATTACGTCCCAGGCCAAGGACGTTCAAATGATCCTGCCTGCGAATCGCGCGGAGCTGGACAAGGCGCTCCCCGATGCCGACGTCATATTGGGCTCGCTCAACGCCGACATGCTCGCCAGGGCCGGGAATTTGCGCTGGCTGCAAGCCGTTGAAGCCGGAATGGAGAACGTCCTGTTTCCCGAGCTGATCGAGAGTAACGTGGTGGTCACCAACATGGCGCGGATATTTGCGCCCGCCATCTCGGAGTCGGCTTTCGGAATGCTGTTGAGCCTCACGCGCGGCTACGTCAAGTATTACTTCCCGCAGTTCCAGAAGCGGACGTGGAATTCCGAGCGCAACCTGGTCGAGGTCGATGGCATGACCATGGGTATCGTCGGCATGGGCGGCATCGGCCAGGCCGTGGCCGCGCGCGCCAAGTACGGTTTCAACATGCGGATTCTGGCCACCGATGCCAAACCCCTGGCCAAGCCCGTTTTCGTCGACGTTCTGCGGGAGCCCGCCTGGCTCATGGAAATGGTTCCCCAATGCGACATCCTGGTGAACGCGTGCCCTTCCACCAAGGAAACCCAGGGGCTGTTCAATGAGAAAGTATTCGGCGCCATGAAGAAGACCGCCTACTTCCTCGGTCTCTCCCGCGGCGCTCTCGTGGACGAGCCCGCGCTCATTGCCGCGCTCCAGCAGGGTCGCATCGCGGGCGCCGGACTGGATGTGGTGCGCCAGGAGCCCCTGCCATCGACTTCTCCGTTGTGGGATTGCCCCAACCTGATCGTCTCCGGCCACAGTTCCGGATTCTCGCCCCAGCGCCAAGTCCGCCTGATCGGGCTGATCGCCGACAACGTCCGGCGCTACTCCACCGGCCTGCCGTTGATGAACGTGGTCGACAAGCAGCGTGGTTACTAATCGCAGGAGGGTCCGTCGTATGCACCCGTCACATTGGCTTCTACCGATCTTCTTCGTCGCCGTCTGTGCGGCGCAACAGGGCTGGTACCCGCACGAGGGTGGCCTGCTCAGGTACCGGGTTCAGATCCTGTTCGGACAGGAACCCGACACCCTGCCCGTTGGCTGGAGGTATGGCCGCTTGTCGGCTGTTGCCGTCGCCGCCGATGGCACCGTATACGCCGGCCAACGCGGTCCCAGGGCCGACCCCATCGTGGTCTTCGACGCCAAGGGGAAATTCCTCCGCTCCTTCGGGAAAAGAATGTTCGGCAGCGTTCACGGATTGCGCATCGACAGGAATGGCCACGTGTGGACCACCGATACCGTCTTTCACCTGGTCATGGAGTTCACCGGCGACGGCCGGCTTCTGCGCACTCTTGGCGCCAAGGGAAAGCCCGGCGCCACCCACGACACATTCAACCGTCCCACCGACATTGCGTTCTTACCCAACGGCGATTTCTTCGTCTCCGACGGCTACGGCAACTCCCGCGTCGTCAAGTTCTCCCGCGAGGGCAAGTACCTGCTGGAATGGGGCCAGCGCGGCACCGCGAAGGGAGAGTTCAATACCCCCCATTCCGTGCGCGTCGATTCCCACCAGAACGTCTATGTCAGCGACCGCGAGAATAATCGTATCCAGATTTTCGATTCCAATGGCAAGTTCCTCCGCCAGTGGAACCATCTCGGAGCTACCCAGGGAATGGATATCTCGCCCCAGGACGAGTTGTGGATCGTCACCCACAGAAACAACCAGGAGAACCTGTCCTACGATACCCTGGCCGGGCGGATCATGCGCATCGACATTGCGACGGGCAGGATTCTAGGCTCCATGGAAAGTCCCGGGCATTGGCTTTCGCTCGGCCTCGACGGCGATATCTTCATCGGCAGCCTGACCGGTAACATTTTCCGATGGTATCCGGGATGGGTGGAAGGCATGCGTGAGTAGCCTAATCTGCGAAAACCTGGGGACTGACGAATGTGTCCCAAGGCGCGCGCCCCCCTCGCCAAACACCGGGGTGCCCTCTGAGCCCGTCACACGGCCGCGTGGACGCATCCGTCTGTCCCCCGGTTTTCGCCCCATTCTACCGCCTGAGGAGGAGTTTTGGACCATTCATTGTTCGACTTGACCGGCAAGGTCGCCATCGTGACCGGCGCCAGCCGGGGATTGGGACAGTACTTTGCCCGGGCCCTGGCGAGAGCCGGCGCCGACCTCGTGATCACCAGCCGCAAACTCGCGGCACTCGAGAGCTTCAAAACGGAAATCGAGGACTTGGGGCCGAAAGCCCTCCCCCTCGAGCTCGATGTGCGTGACTTCGACAGCATCCGGCACATGGTGGAGGCCGCCCATGCTCGCTACGGAAAGATAGACATCCTGGTCAACAACGCGGGTTGTAACGTGCGCAAACCCGCCGTCGATGTGACCTGGGATGATTGGAACCTGGTGGTTGATACCAATCTGCGCGGATCCTTCTTTGTCGCGCAGGCGGTCGCCAGAAAGATGCTCCCTCGCCGCCAGGGACGCATCATCAACATCGGTTCGGTGACCTGTGTAGCCGGCTACGCGGGCCTGACTCCATACTGCGCCAGCCGCGGCGGCGTGAAGCAGATGACCATGAGCCTCGCCGCCGATTGGGGCCCGCACGGCATCACCGTCAACTGCCTTGCTCCCGGCTGGTTCAAGACCGCCCAGACCGCCGTGCTCTACGACAACCAGGAATGGCTCGATTACCTCGTCGACCGCATCCCGCTCGGACGGCCCGGCCAGCCGGCCGACCTTGACGGCGCGGTTGTCTTCCTGGCATCCGACGCCAGCCAGTACATCACCGGCCAGACGCTGCTGGTCGACGGCGGCATTTCAACCGGAGCGACCAAAGCCACTCTTGCCCCCAAGGTGGGGCAGGCGGTTCCGCCTGCCGACTGATTCCTCTCAATCCGGAAACGTGCTCAGGTAGTCGTATGCTTCAATTCACCGCCTCTCAAACGGGCAAGTCGGCGGAGATCCCTAAGGGAGAATCGTTTGAGATATCTTTGCCGGAGACCCCCGCGACCGGTTTCCGATGGAAAATCACCGCCGCCGGGGACCCTGTCGGCACCCTGACTGGCGAGGACTTCCGTCCCAGCCCCGGTGTCGGAGGCCAGGGAATTCACTGCTGGCGATTTCGCACCATACAGGCCGGCGAAAGTGAAATCGCGATGGTCTTGCAGCGATCCTGGGGGACACCCGCAGAGCCGGCCCAGTCCTTTACTCTGCGGGTGGTTGTGCCCTCGTGACTACGACACTTTCAGAATTCGAATCGTCCAGAAATCGTCTGCCAGGTCCGTCGTGGTCAGGTAAGCATAGGGGATTGTGAAGTAGCCTTTGATCCCCCAATCCTTTCCCCATGAATTGCGCACAGTGAAGCGCTGCGCCGCATCGTCGTAGCCGACGGCTAGCACGGCGTGGCCTCCTTGCACTTTCTCTTTCGGGCCCGGCATGTTCAAAACGCCTGTCTTTGCTACCTCCTGGCTTTCGAACGCGTCATAAACCGTGAAGCCGAAGACGAACGGAAATCCGGAGGCAATGCAGCCTTTCAACTGGTTCAGGTTACTGGAATCGAGCCGCTGATACCCCACCGCCTCGCACTTCGTTGCGTCGGTGTAGCATTGTGGCGTCGGCTTGTCGGCGAATTTGTTGATGTCGTAAGGCCACTCGGTTTCCGGGCAGACTCCGAGGGTCGCGACGGACTTCACGCCATCGCGAATTTGCGCCCCACCGTCGGAATTGACGGTCCCTTCCATATCCCGCTCGTTGTAGTAGATAAAGAGCCGGGAGGGCCCGAACATAGTGACTCCTTGTTTCTTCTGCTCGAATTGAACGGCTCCGGATATGGCGTTGGCGGTGCAACTGCCGAGCTGGCCCTGATCGTAAACCGGTGGACAACCGGACCGAAGATCCTTCTTCGGCGGCAGTTTGGCGAGTACCGGCTGCGGAGCCGAGTACAGGTAGTCGCGATGGTCGGGCAGGTCTGGAGCCCAACCGTACTTGCGATTGATCGGCATGTATCGAATCCTCCTGCAACAGTGATAACCGGGATTCCAGTTTTGGCGCCCGGCTTGGGGCAAGTATACACTCATTCGCGCCCCGTCGAGCCTCAATGTTGCAGTTTTTCCCTCTGAGAGCCGCCAACCAGCCCCCCGGCCCACAACGACGTGGCGCAGGCACTCGTGCCTGCCGCGTCGGCACTCATGCCGACGCTCCCCGGGTTTCCACCCCGATACGTAAACTCACGCTCTCGGGTGTGAGAAATGCGGACTGACTGACGTGGGGATTTTTGCAGCCGTGGCCGTGCGGACGCTCGTCGGCGGACCCTGAGCCGATAATGCTCTATAATGCGTTCTGGAGGTTTCACACCTTGAGTACATTCTCCCGCCGGGAACTGTTTCGTCACGGTGGCGCGGTCGCCGCCACCGCCTTTACCATCGTCGCGCCGCAGACGGTCCGTGGTTCCCAGGCCAATTCCAAAATAAGCCTCGGTCTGATCGGATCGGGCGGCCGCGGCACCTACGATGCCACCATCGTCAACGCCGACCCGCGCGCGCGCATCACCGCGCTCTGCGATCTCTTCGACGACCGCATCGAAGCGGCCGCGCAGCGAATCGATGCCGGCAAGCCGGCTATTTACAAGGACTTCGAAAAGCTCCTGGCCTCCGACGTGGATGCCGTGATCATTGCCACTCCGCCTTTCGAGCATCCTCGCATGCTGGAGGCGGCCATCCAGGCCCGCAAGCATGTGTACTGCGAAAAGCCCATGGGTGTGGACCTCGCGGGTGTCGAGCGAATCATTGCGGCGGCGCGAAAGGCCGATCCGCACAAGGATGTTGCCGTCGGCTTCCAGCAGCGTTATGGCCCGGTCTATCTCGAAGCCTTCAAACGCATCGCCGAGGGCCAGATCGGCGACCTCGTGAATGCGCGCGGTTTCTGGATCGGCGCCGATCCCTTCAAGCGCACGCCTTATCCCGACCCCAAGATCGAGAAGATTCGCAACTGGTTCTGCTACAAAGACTATTCCGGCGACTTCATTGTGGAACAGGATTGCCACAACTTCGACGTCCTCCACTGGTTCCTCAACGCCCGGCCCATCCGTGTCAACGGCATGAGCGGCCGCAAGGTGCGTACCACCATGGAGATCTCCGACCACCTGAGTCTGAGCTTCGAATTCCCCAACGGTATCCACGTCAACTACGAGGCCAACCAGATATCGACGGCGGGCTTCAGCAAGGTGGGCGAAGAGTTCACCGGAACCAAGGGAGTGATCGAGACCTCGCGCTCGCGCATGGTGCACCACAAGCCGCCGCGTGAAGTGGAGACCATGAATTCTCCGCGCGACATCACCATCGACGGCATCGAGGCCTTCCTCGGCCGCATCGAGAGCGGCAAGCCGGAAAACGTCGCCGAGCGTTCGGCCATCAGCACGCTCTTCGCCATCCTGGGCCGGACGGCCATGTACCGCCAGGGTAGCGCGGAGTGGAAAGCCGAATTCGGGAACGTCTGACACAGGAGCCGATATGCGTCGTAGAGACTTTCTGCCTGCCCTGGCGGCTTCCGCCGCCCTGGCGCAAACCTCCGCACCGGAGCGCAAAGGACGTCTGAAGCAATGCGTCACCTCCGGCGTTTTCGGCCGCGGCATGGCCTTCGAAGACACCTGCCGGGAAGCGGCCCGCGCCGGCTGCTACGGATACGATCTCATCGGCCCCCAGGATTGGCCGATCCTGAAAAAGTACGGCCTCATCCCGACCATGTACCCGCCGGGCCCGGGCGGCGCCATCCCGAATGCGCTCAACCGCACCGAAAATCACGCCACCCTCGAAAAATCGATGCACGCCGCGATTGACGAAGCCGCCGCCAACGGGGTCCCTAACATCATCGCCTTCTCCGGGAATCGTGCTGGGATGCCGGACGCCGAAGGCGCCGGCCACTGTGTGGAGTTCCTGAACCGCGTTAAGTCGCACGCCGAAGACAAGGGCGTTACGCTCTGCATGGAATACCTCAACAGCAAGGTGAATCACAAGGACTACATGTTCGACCATATTGCCTGGGGTGTGGACGTGATGAAGCGTGTCAACTCGCCGCGGGTGAAGATCCTGTACGACATCTACCATGCGCAAATCATGGATGGCGACATCGTGCGCAATATCCGCGATCATTTCCAGTGGATCGGCCACTTCCATACGGGCGGCAATCCGGGCCGCCACGAGATCGACGACACCCAGGAGTTGAACTACCACTTCATCGCGCAGGCGATCGCCGATCTGAACTACACCGGCTGCGTGGGCCACGAGTATTCGCCCGCGGCGGGCCATGCTCCCATCGCCAGTCTCACGCAGGCCATGAAAATCATGCAGGTCTAGCCCGTAGCTCCGCAGGAGCGGCAGACTGTAGCCCACGGCGCAAGCCGTGGGAATACGCATGAAAACGATTCAGCCCTGGAAGGGCGTAAGATATTCTGGCCCAGTTCTTCCGCAAGTTAGGTCCAATACGGTTCACTTAAGCCAGCTCCGCAGGAGCGGTAGACTGTAGCCCACGGCGCAAGCCGTGGGAATACGCATCAAAACGACTCAGCCCTGGAAGGGCGTAAGATGTTCTGGCCCAGTTCTTCCGCCCCGTTCCGGGGCTTTCCGGTCGTTCATCCCTTTCCCAAGGCTGGCGCCTTGGGCTATGTTCTTTCGCCCTATCGGGCTCAACGACAAAGTGAACAGTATTAAAGTTAGGTCCCATTCTCGGAAGAGGCACCTCAACCCCCAAATAGCGGATCGCGGAGTTGGGTGGTTGAGTTGCCCCTCTTGGAGATTCCCGGCGCGGCCGGCCAGCGATGGCCTTTCCCGGATTCCTGGTCGCGCTGGGGCACGATGTTGAAATCGTCCTAAAAGCTGGAAAGCGCGGTACCGCCAAACTTCGCGTCGCGTAGACGCCCCGGAATCAGCCCCCGCCAAGCCACACGACTCCGCGGCCCCGCTTGCGACCGCTAGGCCCCTGCGGGGTTTACGGAAGCGGATTCTTCCCCTTCCCACGATCCGTGTGGATTGTGGGACCCTGGGGCGTTTATGGGGAGTAATCTGTCGTGAGCGCCGGACCCTCCGCAGCAGATCAGCGGCTTCTAGGCGTAATAGGCCCAACTGAATCGCCCACCTTGCCGGACGAGCCGTCAAAACACTGCCGATTCCAGTTCGTAGGGGCGGCATCGCGGCGGTCCACGAGAGTTGATCCGTAGAGTCGGAGCCAATGATCACGTCGTCAACCAAGTGTGATCGTCGCTGCTGATAGCGAGGCCGAGGATTGAACGCACCACGGCTAGAGTCGCCTGAACGCGGTCGTCGTTCTGCGGGAAGATGGAGTCTGGAAGTCCCGTGGCGTGCAGAGTCAGCCCCTCAAGTGCGCGAGCCCAAAACTCACGAACGTTCGGAGCAACCGTGCACCGAAAGACGACATTCGGGCAATACCCTTGTAGGCGGCGCAATAGGGTGATGTGGAGATTCGCCGCTCGGTGGAGGTCTGCGTCATATACGGCCGCCAAGCCCATGATAATCTTCAGTTCATTATCGTGCGTGGAATTGGCGTCGGCGAACAGCTTGGCTACGCTTCCGATGGTTAAGAACTCCGCAAACACCGTGGCGACGTGCCCCCAAAATGCGCTCTTCACGGTGTTCGCGCTTCTAAGGGAATTCGAGAGTCTGAGACCAACTGTCCGCGCGAATTCGCGGTCCTGGCCAGCTAAGCGGCCGAGATCAAGCACCACAAGGGCGACCTTGACTGTCGCTGCCGATTTTGAAATGGAGACTATCTGTTGACCGGCCGGTCCCGGCGTTTCGCCGATCGTTCTCGCAGCGAATTCATCGTCGCGGACTGCATCCAAGAGGAGAGATTCATAATTTTCGGCGCCAAACTGACGCGGCACCGCGTAAAGGCTGAAGGAGATTCGGAAACTCCTATCCTCGTCGGGTGGAGCCATTCGAAGAAATCGAAGCCCCCACTCCATCGCCTCGTTGAAATCCAGCATTGTATCTGCCAAATGGGCCATAATGCCAGCCAGTTTCCATTCTTGACCTCGTTTGTAGACTTCAGCAGTTCCTTTGGGAGCCAGGAGTAATCTTCCAGGTGTTGGCTCAAACATGCCGGGGGGTAAGGGCCCATCAGTCGATGCACGTTGCGCGAAGTACAAGGTGTATGCGCCGACGAAGCAATAGAGGATTGTCCAATCCTCGTCCTCGGTCATCAACGCCAGAAGGCGCTCAACAGCATGGGACCACGCACGGAATGCTTCACCACGGTGGCCGAGCCGCCACTCTGCAAGCGCCGTTTCGCCCGTGATTTTGACCCACCAGAGCGGAGGAACCTCGCTCGGAGCAGACTCAAAAAGCCGGATTGCTTCGTCGAAAAAAGTGATCGCCGTGTCGCGGCAACCTTCTGATGCCGCGCAGCCCGCATTTGCCAGGCTTTCAACGCGCCATGGGATAGGCGCGGCTCGGGCGTCCTGCAGCGCGGCAGCAAACCATTCGAGAGATTGATTGATGCGGTCCTGATACGCTAGCTGACGTGCCACGATGTCACGAATCAGAAAGCGCAGGACAGCATCTCGGGGCTCGGCTAAGTAGATTTCTCCAAGGCGAATTGCCGCTGCGAGGTCGCTCTTGTATTCCGCATATACCACAACTTGGCCTCGAACAGCGCACGCCTCCAGCAGCGGGAAATGGGCATCACGTGCCCACCGAGCAACGTCGTTGAGTACCTGAAGTGCGGCATTCCAGTCGCGCTCGCTTGTAGGCCGATCAGCCTCGCGCATCCAAACATGGCTGCAAATGAAGTCGCAGCAGCGGTCGGCCAACTGTGCCGTCTGCAAGGCTGCGATCTGGCCAGGGTTGAGCGATTGAAGCGCCCGAAACCAAGCCGAGAAGCTCGGAGGGGTGTTGGCCGAGAATCCGGCGATCCAAAACAACGTCAATAGTCCTTCTGACCACTGTCGTTCTTCGGCACCGAGCGCGTCGAGATCGGCCCCTTCAAGGCCTTGGATGCAATCAAGAAAATAGCGAATCGCAGTCTCAGGACGCTCAAATACTAACTCTACGCCCACCATCGCTTTGAGCCCGACGCGGACCATTGTGCGATCACCCGCCGACGGGACCCCCAGAAGCATCTCGAAGTCATCAAGGAGATCCTCAATGCCTCGCCCGAGGCGGTGGCGAACCACGATCTGCAATGCGCGGACGCCCACTTTCGTCTCGTGGTTCATGGCCGCTGGGAGTGGCATCCCCGCCCAAATCGAGGAAAGTCCGAAAGGATCGCCCAGCGGCCGTTGCGTTGACAAGCCGTGCAACGCCATGATCAGAACGGTTCCAGCTTGGTCGAATTCGCCAGCCTTCACGAACTGCACAATGGCCTGAATCGCCTCTTCTGGTCCGAACGTTCCCTTTTCGAATACTCGGCCCATGACTCCTGACGCAATGACGCGATGCACCAGCGTCTTCACTGCGGGAGAGATGTTGTTGTCATCGAGGCTGGAGACCAGCGGAGACACTACGAATTCAGACCCACTGTCCTGCTGAACCCACAGGCCCAGCAACTCAGCCAACCTTTCGTGTGGCGCCGGAATTGCCGGGGAGACGGACGCCACGTCATTAGCTTGGCGAGTGTTGAACGGTGAGTCGATCAACTTGAGACGGTACAGGAGTTCCCGCGTCCGGGCGTCCGGGACGCTGCGAACAATATCCTCGGTCGTGGTTAAACTCAGAGATCGAGCGAAACGGCCGAGTACGAAATCGTCGAAGACGTCGTCGCTGGTGGACCAACCGTGGGATTCGAGGTATCGCGCAGCTTCGACAAGAAGGACGGGATGTTGTTTTGCGGACGCCTGAACGAACTTCCGCCATTTGCTACGCAAGAAGGTATCCGGGGCTCCGTGTGAACGAAAGAGTTGTTCCACTTCTTTGTCGAGGAACGGCGGAGCGGGCATTTCAACAAGGCCCTTACCCAGTCGGTCGCGAGTTCGCCAGGGGAGGCGTTTGGCACTCGTGCTCAACAGGTGGACCCGAGATTCCTGACATGCCAAGCAGAGATCGACCAGGATATCATCGAAATCATCCTGACCTCCTGATACCGGCAGATCGTCGAGCACAATAGTGGAGTCCTTTGGAAGCGATGCGCACACCTCGCGGAGCGCGTCAATACGAGACTTGCCCTGGAATCGAGGGGCTGTGCCTAAGATGGCCAGCGATATCTTCAACGCCACCCCGTCGGCTCGCCGCCGAAGCGGAATCCAAACTCGCTCTCCAGAACTCGCCAGAGCAGTCAATATCGCGAGTTGTGTTTTGCCTGTCCCGGAACCACCGTGTACCGCCACGTATGAGTGATGTTCATATTCCGCTGCAATGAAGCGCACGCTGTCAGACCGGCTAACATACCGATCGACTGGTGAGGGCAACGTTGTGTTTGGACGAAGGCCCGACAATAAAGACAGCGACGCCAGCACTTCGGTTCCTAGTATTGTGGCCGGTGACGATTGCTGAACGAGCGTGGCCGCGATGGCCTGAGCTATCGAGAGGATGTCGCTCGATGGCGCGGTAGATGGTGGCGACGCCGTAGGCTCGCTCACAAACCGAAGCGGCTTCAGTCCATCCTTGACATAAAGGGTGGGCGTGAGATCTTCCCCCAGGAGGTCTTCCAATTGGATCTGGTTACACCCAAACTCAAACGCGGTGTTCACAGACTCGCCGGATGCCAATGCTTGATAGAACGCACTCGAAAATGCAATTGCAGCTTCGTCTCCAACAGACGTGGACATCCCGATCACACAGTCGAGATGGGAGGAAAGGGCTTTTGCTTGCACGTCCGAGTGGCACGCGTTGAGGACCAGACATCGCACTGTTTCCCTAAGCAACTGGAACAGGGAAACAAGTGCTTCCGCAGTGACCCGCTGGGGTTTGCCGGAAGCACTCTCAAGTGCGATCGAGCCATCCTCCGTTCCGTGCCCGCTGAAATGGACAATTTGAGGCCGGTGCCGGAGAAGGCTAGCCTGAAGGTCTTGGACTCGCAATGCCCAACCGGAGATCAGCTCAAACCTATCTCCAAAGGGTGCTCCTCGAAGTCGCTCCTCTATCGTTCGATATTCCATATCGAGGCGCAACGCGCCGGTGTCCGGCGGGTTCGACGAAAGGAACAGGATACGAATACGACTACGTTGGTCCACGGGATATCAATGCTCTCCTTGGAGTACAGCGTCGACGGCGCCAAGGACTGCGACCTATTTTACGCCGACTCATCTCGACCTCGCAATATGGCCCCAATATGCTGGGACTGCTCGCTAGCGGTCCGCCGCCTATAGCGGCTGCCCCAGCCGCCAGCGAAATCTATGTCTCACCGTCCGATCAAGTCGATGATGCGCTCCGTGATCTGATGGGTCACGCGCCTTGTCGGGATTACTCCCCATAAGTCGGCATCGCGACGGGAACGGTGGCCCCCGGCTGATCGGCGATCGCCGCGCGATGGGGTATCTTGTTCTCTACCCACCCAGAAGATCGACGCACTTACGGCCGTCTACAGAGCCGACGGTATCCAGGCTAATCCTTGCACGAGCGGCAAGTTCGAGCGGTGACAATCCGTCCACATACCATGCATGTGCGATCCGGTCCATCCCGGCACCGACAAGCGGGGCAGCCGTTCGCAAGCTGGCCCGTAACGCCACGCCATCAGTTTTGCCGCCGTGGAGCACGAGGTTTCGCTGCCGGTAGAGGCGGCGAAACGCCCCTGTCGCATAGGACTCGATATCCTTCATCACTGTGTGGGGATCGGCCAGGAGCTTCTTCATTCGCTCAAATGCGGCGCGATCAGCATCGTTCGAAAGGAGCAACGGCATGCCCGCGCTGATGTCGCTCGCGATGAGATCCGCGCGGTCACGATTGGTCGTGTAAGCGCGTAGTCGAGTATCGAGCGCTGCGTCGGCTTTTGCCGCCTGGTACGAAAGGACAGTCAATTCCGCACGGGGAAATGAGCACGCTACTATGGCCCCCATCCGATCCGCAACAACTGCGTGGTTCCCCGGTTCGCTGAGTAGGGCCTCGAACGCCGCCCACCCCGAAGCCACCGCAGTTGCCGGTGAGCCGGTCGCCAGAGGCTCCAATAACTCGATGGCGGCGTCCACTCGCGTGTACTGCGGGTCCGCGTAGACCTTCTTCTTTCGCTCAAGAGCATGAACGTCAACATCGCGGCCGGTGCGCGCCAGCCGGAACTCTCGGCGTTCGCCGTCGATCCATGCCTTCGGGATAAGGATGAATTCTCGATCCGAACCTATGAGAACTCGGGCCGCCAGCCGCTCAAGGCGTTCGCGAACTGCTTCAACTGCCGCGACAGGCTCGCGGGCTGAAACGCGCACGACCAGGCCCCCTTTTTGGCGAATGCCCGCCACGTCGAAATTCCGACTGCAGAGCCATGACGATACCTGCGGCGCGTCAAGCCATCCCGATGGCATGCTGTCCTTCTGTTTCGTGAACGCGCTGAACGCGACGAGCACGTCGTATTCGCGAAGGGGCTTCGCCATGAGCGCGTGAGCGTCTTCGACGATGTCCGAGAGCCTGCGACGTCCAGGCTCGTGCCGCAGTTTGAATGTCCACCAGCGATGCAGAAAGTCGCCTGTGAAGCCGGCGTCCAGAAGATGTCCGGCGATGGCGCGAGCTGTTCGCTCTGGTTTTGGAACCGTCGGCCCGTTAAGGGCTGCCGCCCACCGCGCCAGATATTTCAGTTCGATATCGGCAATCAGTTGCTCAAGGACCCGGTACTCCATCCCGTGATGGCGAATCTCGGATCGGAGGGCAGCCTGAAGGACGCCGAGTTGGGCGCAGTCCCCTGCTCCAGGATCTCTGCCGGCGAGCGCCATGGCGGATCGGGCGAGAGTCTCGATCGAATTTTGGAAGAGGATGCCCCCTCGGACGGCCTCCGCCACCTCTAGCAACTCCTTTAAAGTCAATACCAGGCCGACGGTCCAGAGGTTGCGGTGCCAGGCGGTTGCGGCCCCGAAGAACTCCAGGAGGCGCTCTGCCACGTGCATCTCATACTGCTGATTGACATCAATCATCGGGACTGGTACATTGAGAACAGGACAAACGTCCGCGATCTAACAAGGGGCACGTCCTCAGCCACGAACTTCGGTTCAACGGCGAGCACAAGCCCCTTTTTCTTTTCCAACAGAAGATCCTATCACAGTGCTAGTTTTGGCGCTGCATTGTCCAGTGAGAGCACCGCGTCAGACTGATCTTCAGTCTGGCAGTCGGGGTAGAGTATATCAGCAGAAACCCGCAGTGCTGCTATTCGTTCAATGCGGATGCCAGTTCGGACACGCAGCGCGCATGCCGGGCGATGAGCGGAACCTACTTCTCCCATTAGGACCGACAAGTCGCTTCTCGCCGCTCAACCTCCGGCCCCCATCCCTTCAGATGATCCAGTCTGCACGCGGACGGCAAGACGGTCCAAACCTACTCCTCGCGGGGCACGGCCATTGCCTCTCGCCGGGCGCGGCAGCCGCTCACACCACCAGATTCGCGTCCCGCGCCAGCACCCACCGGCCGCCTTCGCGTCGGTAGATCCCGATCGTTTGGCCGGCGTGCTGCATCGGCGGGCTGCCGTCCGGCGTTGTCACCGTCACCGCGAGTTTCAGCCGGCAGTAGCCCAGATCGCCCGCCGCCCGCACTTCCATTACGTCTGCCTGCACAGCGACCTTCACCTTGCCCGCCGATTGCCGCGAGCCCTCCAGAAACTTCCGCTTGCCGAACGGCTCGCGTCCCGGCGTCGGAAAGACCATATCGTCCGCCATCAGCGGCGCGAGCGCGTCCACATCGCCGGCCTCTGTGGCCCGGCGCCACGTCTCAACCAGGTTGCGGATTGCAAGTTCGTCGTTTGACATGCGAATCCCCTTGACTCTAGCGCAATCCACGAGCCCTCGCGAGGCGGCCATATCGGTGGTTCGCGTCGCGATAGAGAGGTCGAAAAAGCCGGCTGGCCGGTTCAACTCAGCCGCGCGAACCCACCCCAGTGGATCGGCTCCGCTTGTTCCAGCTTGGCAGCCGCACAGCCCCTTGCGTATGATGGACCCAATGTCGGAATTTCATTTCTACGAGCCTGCGAAAGGTCACGGCCTCCCGCACGATCCGTTCAAGGCGATCGTTGCGCCGCGGCCGATCGGCTGGATTTCGACTCGAGACGCCGAAGGCCACGTCAATCTTGCGCCGTACAGCTTCTTCAATGCTGTGTGTGACCAGCCGCCAATGGTCATGTTCAGCTCGTCAGGGTGGAAGGACACGGTCTCCAATATCAAAGCCACCGGCGAATTTGTCTGCAATCTTGTCACCCGTCCCCTTGCGGAGAAAATGAACCAGACATCCGCCGCCCTGCCACACGGTGTCGGCGAATTCGAGTTCGCGAAGCTGGCTTCAGCTCCCAGCCGGATGGTGATGCCGCCGCGCGTCGCAGAGGCCCCGGCGGCGCTTGAATGCAAGCTGGTGCAAATTGTACAGTTGCATGGCAGTGACGGCTCTCCGCTCGACCAGTACCTGACCATCGGAGAAGTCGTTGGCGTACACATCAATCGCGCTTATCTCAAGGAAGGGCTTTTCGACCTTCTGGCGACGCATCCCGTTCAGCGCGCGGGCTACACCGCGGATTACACCGAAGCNNATGAAGCGGCCGCAATAAAGTGGTTAAGCGGCTGATTCTCACGGGTGCGAAGGCACGCCCCGGAATCGTCATCCGCATCCCGCCGGAAACCTCGGTTTGCGGCAGGGGACAGACGTTGCCGATCACTATCCGTTCAAGACGCCAGCGCGTCCAACACCGCCGCGCGGTTCTTGGCGATTACCGCCAGGTACGCCCGGGTTGTTGCGTCGGGTCTTCTCCGTCCCTGCTCCCATTCCTGTAGGGTCCTCGGATTGATGCAAAACGCGCGCGCGAACTCCGCTTGCGACATCCCCGCTTTGGTCCTCATGCGCTTCACATCCACCTCGTCCGGCAGCACGACGCGCCGCGCAGGCAGTCTTGCGTCGCCCTTCACGTGGGCCAGAATCTCCTTGGCGCTCTGTTCCAGAGCCATCCCGAACTTGGTCCGCTTGGTTCCCGTGTTCAAGCTGCGCACACCCATAACTATCGTCCTCCCTTCGCCGCTTTCTTGATCTGTACCGCCAGTTTTACAAGCACGTTCCGATCCGCTGCCGACAGCGTCTCTTTTCGCGATTTAGCGTAAATCGCTGCCATGAAGATCCGCCCCGGTTCGCCCAGGAAGAAATACACTACACGAAAGCCGCCGCTCTTCCCCTTGCCGGGTCGGGCCCAGCGAGCCTTGCGAAAGCCACCGGCGCCCGGGATGACCGGATGATCCTCCGGCGCGCAGGCGATGTGGAACTCCATCGCCATGCGTTCTTCCTCGTCGAGGAACGCCGTGACCTGCGATTCGTATCCCGACAGGCTTACGATTTCGGCAATCACGCTCCCTCACTATACGGCATTGACGTATATCCAGTCAAATTCGCCAAAGAACCCCACCTTGCCCTTTTCCCGATTGCCCGATTTTCGTTCACCAGTTTTTCGCCACAGTTTTCTCAATCATTTCAATCACTTCCGGATTTCCAGCCCCCTTAGCCCGATTTTCGCCTGCTATACCGGGATTAGGAGAAACCCATGCGCGACCCCTTCGCTCCCCTCATCGCCATCGCCCGGCGCGGCACTCCCTTCACCGCCTCCGACGGCCAGGCCTTCGTTCGCCTCAATGCCCCCTCCCTCGAAGGTTTCTACATCCTCCCCATCCGCTCCCGCGCCTACCGCGAGTGGTTCTTCCACGAATTCTATGCCCAGTTCGACACGCTCCCTGGCTCCCACGCTTTCCACGCTGTCATCAATCACTTGGAAGCCGAGGCCAACCACAACCAACAGAACCAGCGCCTCGCCGTCTGGCGTCGCGTCGGATCCCGTGGCGGCCGCCTCGTACCCACGCACATTCTCCTCAACCTCGCCAATCCCGAATGCGAGTTTGTCGAAATCTCTCCCACCGGCTGGAAGACCACCGCCGGCGCCAATGCCCTCCTCCAGACCTCCCGCTCCACTCTCCCCCTCCCCACGCCCGTGCCCTCTTCGCCCCCTTCCAACCCCCTCGAAACCCTCCGCGCCTGTCTCAATCTGTCGTCCCGCGCCGACTGGCTCCGCTGCCTCGCCTGGCTCCTGGCCGCCCTCCGCCCCGATGGCCCGTTCCCCATCCTCATCCTTCAGGGACCCCCCGGCTCCGGCAAGACCTTCGCCGCCCGCATCCTCCGGTCCCTCATCGATCCCTGCACCTCGCCCCTCACCCCCATCCCGTCCTCCGTCCAAAACCTCCTCACTCTTGCCCGCCATAACTGGATTCTCGCCTTCGATCACCTCTCCGCCCTCTCCCCGCACCTCTCCGATGCCCTCTGCCGCCTCTCCTCCGGCCTCGGCGCTACCCTCCGCGAAACCGTGGGCCCAGGCGCCGAACCCCTCCAGCAATACTACAAGCGCCCCATCCTCCTCACCGTCACCGGCCGCTGGTCTTGCCCCGCCGACCTCGCCCGCCGCGCCCTCACCGTCAACTTCCCGCCCCTCACCCCCCTCCCCGAAGACAGCCTCTTGACCGTTTTCGAACACGCCTGGCCGGAAATCGTCGCCGCCCTCTGCTCCGCCGTCTCCGTCGCCCTCAGCCGCNNGAAATGCGCCAGGCCTTCGCTCTTGCCGACCCCCACCCCATGGCCGAAGCCGTCCGTAACCTCCTTGAGCAGCGCCGCCACTTCGCCGGCAGCGCCACCCAACTCTTGGAACTCCTCCAGCCGGTCGTCACGTGCCACGCCCCCGAAGTCCTCTCCCGGCAGCTCCGATCCTGCATGTTAACCCTCGCCGACTACGGTATCGAGTTGAAATTCAGGC
>PLMF01000042.1 GCA_003142355.1 Bryobacterales bacterium | reverse complement strand
AGAACATCACGCGCACGGCGGCCGAAATTGCGGGGGCGGCCATCGCCACCGCCGGTCTGATGGTGTAATCCTCATGTAAGCACCAGAATCGAGGCCAAAAACCATGCCCAAAGTAGCGGTTCGTTATACGGATTATTTCGCTCAAACCATACGCCGCATGCGCGAGGATGGGCTGCTGCTGGTGACCGCCGGCGCGGACGGCAAGCCCAACGTCATGACCATCGGCTGGGGAACCATCGGCTCCATCTGGTCGCGGCCGGTCTTTCTGGTACTGGTGAGGCACTCGCGCTACTCCTACACCCGCCTGGAGGAAGCCGGCGGCGATTTCACGGTCAACGTCCCGCCCCGCGAGCTGGCCGAAGCCGTGGCCCACTGCGGCACGGTGTCCGGCAGAGATCACGACAAGTTCCTGGAAACGCGCCTGACGCCGGTACCGAGCAGGCAGGTGCGGCCGCCGATTATCCAGGAATGCGTGGTGCACTACGAGTGCCGTACGCTTCACCGCAACGACATGGCGCCGGACACGCTGGCACAGGCCGTCGCAGACGAATTCTACGCCCAGGGAGATTATCACCGGGTATATTTCGGCGAGATCGTGGCCGTCTACGCCGACGAAGACACCGCCAAGCGCCTCTAATGCCGGGATGTGGTGGGGACGGGATACCGCAAGGAGCTCTCAACTAGCCCTTGCCAGCCCGTGATACCATCCCCCTTTATGCCGGACATGAAGCATCCCGCCGACCCTCCCGAGATGACCTTCAAAGCCGTGGGGCTGGGCCTGTTGCTGGCGCTGGTCTTCGGCGCGGCTAACGCCTACCTGGGCATGAAGGCGGGGCAGACCATCGCCGCCACCATTCCGGCCGCTGTTATTGCCATCGCCGTGTTCCGCGTCTGGGGCGGCGGGATTCTGGAGCAGAACATCACNNGCCCTGGTCGCCGGCGCCATCTTCACCATCCCCGCGTTCATGATGGTCGAAATCGACGGGAAACACCTGTGGGCCGACCTGCGGACGCACTATTGGCAATCCGTGGCGATTCTGCTGGTGGGCGGGCTGATCGGCGTCTTCTTCATCATCCTGCTGCGCCGGCCGCTGTGCGTGGAAAGCGGCCTGCCGTTTCCGGAGAGCGTGGCCAGCGCGGAGATCGTGAAGGCCGGCGAACAGGGCGGCGACGCGCCCAAATACGTGTTCGGCGCCATGGGCTTCGCCGGACTGCTGCAGATCCTGAAGACCGACAAGGGCCTGCAAATCTTCCGCGAGTACGTCGAAGGGTTTCTGGCCTTTCCGAGATCCGTAATACACCACTTCGATTTCGCAAAGAAACCCATCGGCGACGTGGTCCACACCGGAGGCATCTACTGGTCCACGCCCAACCTCTCGCCCGCGCTGATCGGCATCGGCTACATCATCGGGCCGGAGCTCTCGGCGGTCAACGCATCGGGCGGCATACTGGCTTGGTGGGTGCTCATCCCGCTGCTGCTGTTCTTCGATCCCGACCTGCCGCACCGGCTGGGCGCGGGACAAAACGCGGGCTGGGACGTGCTTTCCTACTCGGTCTGGTACAACATCGTGCGGCCCATCGCCGTGGGCACCATGCTGGTGGGCGCNNGCGGTGCTGGTGGTGGCGGTCACCATCATCTACTACATGTTCACGGGGAGCTGGCTGGCGGCCATTATTGCCGCCGCCATCATGACGGTGGCGGGTTTCCTGCTTTCCGCCGTGGGTGGATACCTGGTGGGGCTGGTGGGCAGCTCGAACCAGCCGCTCTCGGGGCTGACGCTGTCGGCGCTGGTGCTCTCCGCGCTGGTGATGCTGGCCATCGGCGCCAAGGGGATGAGCGGCGTGGCGGCGGTGCTGGGGGTGGCCAGCGTGGTGGCATGCGCATGCTCGGTGTCCGGGTCGCTGATTCAAGATCTGAAGGCCGGCCACTTGCTCGGCGGCACGCCCTGGAAGATGCAGGTGGTGGAGATCGTATCCGTCATTCTGCTCTCGCTGTTTCTGATGTTCCCCATTGTGGCGCTGCACGAGGCCAACCTCGCCACCGGCGGCATCGGCGGGCGAGCGCTCCCGGCGCCGCAGGCCGGCCTGATGGCGCAATTGGCCAAGGGGATCGTGGGCGGGCAGATGGCATGGGGGCTGATCGGCATCGGCGCGGCTTTCGGGATCGCGCTGATTATGTGCGGCGCGCGTTCCCCCATGCTGGTCGCGGTGGGCATGTACCTGCCGTTCGACACGGTTTCCGCGATCTTCGTGGGCGGCATCCTGAAGTGGCTGGCGGACCGGATCACCGCGCGGCGGGCGCCGGAGTTACGCGCCAAAATCGAGGAGAAGGGCGTGCTGCTGGCATCCGGGCTGATCGCGGGTGAAGCCATTGTGGGCATCCTGCTGGCGGTGACGTTTTTGTCTGGCATCAGCTCGTTCACCAGGCTGCTGACCGGCGCCGACGAATTCAGGTTCTATCCGGCTCTGGGCGGATGGCTGTCGCTGGCGGGGTTTGCGGCGGTGGCGTGGGTGCTGGTTCGAATTCCCATGGGCCATCGAGGAGCCAAATGAGATTCGCCACTGCCGTTTTCGCGGCGATCGTGGCCGCTGGCGCCGCGGCGCAGGTGCAGCCGAAGGTCACCGCTAACGATTTGAAAGCCGACGTTTCCTTTCTCGCCTCCGACGCGCTGGAGGGCCGGGGCACGCCCTCCAAGGGCCTCGATATCGCTGCCGAATACATCGCCGCGGAGTTTCGCCGCGCGGGCCTGGAGCCGGCCGGCGACGACGGCTACTTCCAGACCGCGGACTTCAACTCCATCGGCAGAAGTCCGGAGGGAGTGGAGCTGACGCTCGAGATTGGCGGCCAGAAGATCAAGGTGGACCGAGGCTCGATGGCGGCTCACGTCCTGACGCCGATTGCGCAGCAGCCCCTCAAGCTGCGCAACGTGATCGGCGTTCTGCGCGGCTCCGACCCGGTGCTGAAAGACACGTACCTGGTGCTCACCGCGCACTACGATCACCTGGGCATTCGCGGCTCGGGCGATGGCGACCACATATTCAACGGCGCCAACGATGACGCCAGCGGCACGTCGTCCGTGGTCGAGATTGCGAAAGCGCTCGCCGCGCTCGCCCAGAGGCCCAGGCGCAGCATAGTCTTTATGACGTTATTCGGCGAGGAACTGGGCGAGCTGGGCTCGCGTTACTATTGCCGGCACCCCGTATTTTCGCTGGCGAAGACCGTGGCCGATATCAACCTGGAGCAGCTCGGCCGCACGGACGACACCGAGGGACCGCGCCTGCTCCAGTTCAACCTCACGGGCTTCGACTACACCGACATCGCCGCGTTCTTGAGCAAGGCCGGGGAGGAAACTGGCATCCGGGTGGTGAAGCACGAACAGAACAGCGATTCGTTTTTCGGCCGCAGCGACAACGCCGCCTTTGCCGACGCCGGCGTTCCTTCGACCACGCTTTCGGTCAGTTACATCTTTCCGGACTATCACCGCCCCGGCGACGAGTGGCCCAAGCTCGACTATGACAACATGGCCAAGGTGGACGGCGCCGTGGCGTTGGGCGTTTACCGCATTGCGGACAGCGCCGAAGCCCCGCAGTGGAACAAAGCCAATCCCAAAACCGCCCGCTACATGCAGGCCCGCGAAAAACAGTGAGCCGGCGCGCTCAGAGCCCCGCGTTCCGGGCCGGCACCTGCGCCATGCTGGACCAATCCATCTCCGCTTGCCCATGCGCCACCGCGGAGAGGAAATGATCGCGAATGAGGCTGGCCAGCGGCATGGGGGCAGCGCACTCCGCGGCCGTTTCGAGCAGCAGGCGCATGTCCTTCAGCCCCAGCTTCAAGGCGAATCCGGCCGGGGAGAACCGCTCCTCGGCGATCATGCGCCCGTAGTTTCCGTAGACCGGCGACGCAAATAAGCTGTCGATGATTTCCAGGAAAACGTGCGGATCGACGCCCGCTTTTCGCAGCGTTGCGAAGGCTTCCCCGAACGCCTCGATCACGCTCGCCAGCATGAAATTCCCGCACAGCTTCACGGCGTTGGCCTGCCACGGCTCGGAGCCGGCCACTGAGATCTGGCGTCCGATGGCGTCGAACAGCGGACGGCAGAGTTCCACCAGCTCGCTGGGACCGGCGGCCACCACCATGAGCTTCCCGCTCTCCGCCGCCTCGGGACGGCCGAAAACGGGAGCACTCAGGTATCCCTGCCCCCGCTGGGCGTGCGCGGCGGCGAGCCGCCGTGCCAGCGCCGTACCGATGGTGCTGCTCGAGACGTGGACGGCGCCGCTCGACAGCGCGGAGGCCACGCCATTTTCGCCGAAGACGACCTGCTCGACGGCCCCATCGTCGGCCAGCATGGTCATCACAGCTTGGGATTCGCGACAGGCGTCCGCGGGTGAATCGGCGGCGCGGGCACCCTCGCCGGCCAGCGCTTCCGCCTTCTGGCGGCTGCGATTGTAGACGGCCACCTGGTGACCGGCGCGCAGCAGGTTGCGCGCCATGGCCGAGCCCATTTTCCCCAGTCCGATGAAACCAATCCGCATGGAAGTCGGGCCTCCCCCGGCCCCTACTCAACCCTTTCGAACTGCATATCCTCGATGGCCCAGCGGTCAGCCCCGTTATACTGCAAGACGCAGTAGTAGAGCGTGTGGATCTTGACGCCGGGTTTCGGTTGCGTATCGACGTAACCCGAAACCCGCCAGCGGCCGACATCCCAGCGTTCGATCACGGTCTCTTCCAACTTGCCGAAATTCACCGCGCCGCGCACGGCGGGTTCCTTGCCGACGAATGCCACGGCGGCCTGGTAGGCGTCCGTCGGCCTGGTCTCTCCCCAGGCCAGCTTGTTCTTGACTGGGCCGGATCGCCAAAGAGCCAGGACCAGCAACGCCATCAGCACCACCCCGACTGTCAGGATGGCTCTCCTCGGCAGGACCAGCAGCCGACCGCACACGGGGCACCGGTAGGTGCCATCCGCCAGACAAATCTCGCATTCGGGACATGTGAGCAATTCAGCGCCTCGTATTCAGGGGCCTAGGTAGTATTATAACCACCAGTCGCGGTGGCGCACGATGGGACCTGGCTCGCTTCGTTCGCGGGGCCGGGGGTCGGGGGCCAGGGGCCGGCGATCGGGGCCGGCTCGCTGCGCTCGCCGGGTTGCGGGGCGCGGGATTCGATCTTCTGGAGTGCCACGAGGGCGCGGTGAAAGGCGGGCTCGGCGGCGTCGATGCGGCGCTGGTGCGGGATGCCGGGTCGGTCCGGGGCTTAAGGGCTCTAGAATCAGTAAGAATTTGGCTGAAAAATGACGTGACGGAGAAAGGTTTGCTCACTTTCGCGGCGGCCACGACCTCCGGCTTGCCGCAGTCTCACCTAGAGATAATTCTTAACATGCCGATATGGTGACTATAGGAGCAGACTGAGACCGATTTTTGGCAGTTGCACTTGCTATCTGAAGGCACCGCCGATGTGATAGCAGCGCCGGATTGCATGGATTCCAGGAGCAAAACAGCTCTGCAGCACGCGCCAGTCGGTCCCGACGTGCGGCCTTTGGCGGAGTCCTGGAGTCCATGAGTATTGCATGATCAGAGGTCTCAAAATTGCCCGGATACAAGCGGCAGCCGCAATAGCGGGCGCGGGCCTGATCATTGCATGTGTCGCCATGTGGCCGGGCTCCGTCGACAAGGACCGGACGTACAAGATCGGCTACAACGAGAATCCGCCATTCCAGATGCGCCGCGCGGACGAAAATCCGACCGGGTTCGCCGTCGATGTCGTGGCTTCGGCTGCTCAACGGGCAGGCATCAGGCTGGATTGGATATTCGATGCGACTCTCTCGGTCGAGGCCCTGCGTAACAAATCGGTCGACTTGTGGCCGCTCCTGGCGGATCTGCCGGAACGCCGCTACTTCGCTCGGGTCTCGGACCCGTGGATGGTCTCGGACAACTACCTGATCGCAGAGGGCGCCGGTACCCGGTTGCCACCGAGGGATTTCGAGGGCACGATCCACTACTCAGGCCCTGCCCTCTATGTGATATTGCTGCGTAAGCGCTGGTCCAAAGCGCGTTTGCAGTCATTTCCAGATCCGACAGGGTTGAGTGCGCCGTTTTGTGAGGGACGGTTTCCGTTCCTGTTTCTCTCGGTCCATCAAGCCAATATTCTCCTGCGGGATAGCGCCGCGAACTGTCCTGGAGAGAAGTTTCAGGTGTACCATTTGCCCGACCTGACGGTTCGTTTAGGTGTCGGTTCCACGCGCGAAAGCGCCGCCGTTGCGGACCGGCTTCGCGCCGAGATTCTCAAAATGGCCGAAGACGGCGAACTGGGTGGAATTCTGGGCAGATACGCCTATGTGGGCTTGAGTGAGGTGCGCACGCTAGTCCAACTGGTCGCCGCCGAGCGGCAGTCGCGCATCCTTCGACTGGCACTCACCGGATTGTGGGCGGCGCTCGTCCTCCTCGCCTGGCTCGCGTGGTATCTCGTGAAAATGAGGAAAGCGGCGGAGCAGGCCAATCGGGCCAAGAGCGAATTCCTGGCCAACATGAGTCATGAGATTCGCACACCGATGAATGGCATTATCGGCATGACGGGGCTGCTGCTCGACTCCGGATTGACACCGGATCAAAGCCAGTACGCCGAGATCGTCCGCCGGTCTGGAGAGTGCCTCCTCGGGGTAATCAACGACATCCTGGATTTCTCGAAGATTGAAGCGGGAAAGCTACGAATGGAGTCCTTCCCCTTCGACCTGCGGGAGATCATCGAAGACGTGGAAGAGATGCTGGCGCCCAAGGCAAGGGATGCCGGGTTGGACTTGATTCTGCGGTACCCCGACAGCGTGCCGCGGAATTTAGTCGGAGACGGCAGCCGCATCCAGCAGGTGTTGACGAATCTCGTAGGCAATGCCGTCAAGTTTACGGGCAGTGGCCATGTCCTCATCACCGTGGAACTGGAAGCGCCTGACGAGAACCTGCCGTGGATCCGGGTCTCGGTTTGCGATACCGGCATAGGCATTCCTCCGGACAAGATCCATCTCCTCTTTCAGAAGTTCAGCCAGGTGGATGGTTCGCCGACCCGGAGATTCGGCGGCACGGGCCTTGGCTTGGCCATCAGCAAGCAACTCGTGGAGTTGATGGGGGGATCGATCGGAGCAGAGAGCGCTCCAGGCCAAGGGGCGACCTTCTGGTTCAGACTGCCGTTGTTGCTCGATATCGAACCGCGCGCGCGTGCCTGTCCGCCGCCCTGTCTGAACGGTCTGCGGGTCCTGATCGTCGATGACAACAAAGTCAACCGCAGCGTGCTCGGTGAGCAGATCACCGCCTGGGGTATGCGGGGTGACGGTGTCGCTTCCGGCGAAGAGGCCCTCCATGTCATGCTGGCCGCGTATGAGGCGGGGGCGCCGTATCACTTTGCTGTTCTCGATTACCAGATGCCTGGTATGGAGGGGGTAACACTAGCGGCTCAGGTCAGGGCGGACCCGAGGCTCCAGGACGCGGTGCTGGTCATCCTGAGTTCGGTCGGCCGCGGGGCAGAGATGTGCGCGAAAGAAGTCCCGGGTGTCGATGCCTGGTTAGTCAAGCCGGCCAGACAGTCGCAACTGATGAATGCTCTGGCCACCGCCTGGGTGAAGAGATCGCGCACCGGCGCCGCGCCCCCCGTGGTGGATCAATACCGCAGGGGGACGACCCTTGCGGATAGGTTTGCCGGGTCGGGGATTCGGGTCCTCATCGCTGAGGACAATGTGGTCAACCAGAAGGTCGCGGTTCTGATGCTGCATAAGCTGGGCCTGCGCGCAGACGTGGCAGGGAATGGGTTGGAGGTCGTCCAGATGTCGGCCATGGCGCCATACGACCTCATCCTGATGGACTGCCAGATGCCTGAGATGGACGGCTACGAAGCGGCTCGGGAGATCCGGCGGCGGGAAGGCGCGGGCCGGCACGTCAACATCGTCGCGATGACCGCTGAGGCGATGGCTGGCGCGCGCGATCGATGCCTGGAGTCCGGGATGGATGACTACCTTCCCAAGCCCGTCCGCATGGAGGATCTCTGCGCCGTCCTGCAAAAGTGGTTTGCACAGCAACCGTTGGTTGCCGTCCCGGCTTAGTCGCCACGGGAGGTCCCGTTCCGATACGAGAATGGGATTATGACCGGCGTGAGAATGGACAAGTGGCTTTGGGCCGCCCGATTCTTCAAGACGCGCACGCTCGCTCGACGGGCATGTGAACTCGGCAGGATTGAGTCCAATGGGCAACGAGCCAAGGCGGCGCGCGAGGTCCGAACCGGCGACCTGCTGGAAGTGAAGAACGACGGCGGCGACTTTCAGGTGGAGGTCCTCGCTCTCAGTGAGATGCGCGGCCCGGCGGCGGTTGCGCAGACGCTCTACCGTGAGACAGAGGCGAGCCGGGAGTTGCGGCGAAAGTTGGCGGAAGAGCGTGAAGCGATGCCGCATTTCGAAGCGTTGCGGGAAGGCAAGCCATCGAAACGCGACCGCCGTGAAATCAACCGGCTTCGGCGCAGGGTGTAACAATCCGCTCTATTGGCGCTGGAAGAAGAGGGTGATCGGCTTGTGGTCCGGCCTTACGACGCTGACCATCATGGTGCCATCCGGGGTAAGGGTGTAGCTTTCGAGAGTAACCGCGCCGGATTCGGTGGTGGTCACCTTCAGGACGTCGTGATCCCACCTGGTCTTGCTCTTGAGGTCTTTGCCGGTGCGAATCGTGGCGTTGTGCTCGCTGTCGGTGATATCGCGGTAGAAGAAGGTGTCGGTGGCGCCTTCATACTTGAAACTGCGAGAGACGATGATGATGCCCTCGCGATCGGCGATGGTCACGGTGCCGGTTTGAACNNGGCGCTGTGGTCGCGCGCGAAGGCGGAGAACGCGAAGAGGAGGGTCGTCAAGACGGCTCCGGTAATTGTCGTGGTCGAATGTGTCCTCATTTTGAATGTAAGAGCACGCGCAGTACCGTTCCGGTGAAAACAGCCGCGCAGGCGGAATTGGGCGATCCGGCGCCAAGCCGCGTGCAGAATCCGCCACAACGAGTGCAGTCTTTGCAAAACCAGAACCGAAAGGGGATTACAATCGCAGTGTGAGCCTGAGAGCCGATCTTTGACCACCATCCGAGATAAGAGCGTCCTGATCACCGGCGCCGGCCGGGGCGTTGGGAAGCGATTGGCCATGGGCTTTGCCCAGGCCGGAGCGCGGGTGGGATTGCTGGCGCGCAGCCAGACCGAACTGGATCTCGCCAAGATGGAAATCGAGCAGGCCGGAGGCACTGCCCTTCGCCTCCGCGCCGACGTGCGCGACCTGGAGCAGATGACGGCCGCGGTGGAGCGCATGCGGACCGAGTTTGGCTCGCTCGATGTGCTGGTGGCCGCGGCGGGCGTTCAAGGGCCAATCGGGCCGCTTCTCTCGACCAGACCCAAGGTATGGAATGAAACCATCGAGGTCAACCTGATCGGCACTGTGAATTCATGCCGCGTGGCGCTGCCCCCGATGATCGAGAAGCGCTCCGGCAAGATCATCCTGGTGGTGGGCGGAGGATCGAGCCATTCGCGCGCCAATTTCGGCGCGTACGCGGCATCCAAGGCCGCCGTCGCACGTTTTGCCGAATGCCTGGCCGAGGAGGTGCGCGACCATAACGTGCAGGTGAACTCGATGTCTCCCGGCGGCGCCTACACGCACATGACCGATGAGATCCTGCACGCCGGCGAGGAGCGGGCCGGGCGCAGGGAGATCGAAGAAGCCGAGCAGGTGCGCATCACCGGCGGCGTGGCTCCCGAGAAGCAGATTCAACTGGCGCTGTTCCTGGCTTCGGAGCGCTCCAACCACATCAGCGGCAAGCTGATCCACGTCAGTGACGATTGGAAGCGGCTGGAGCACGACAACATGAAGCCGGAACTGTACACGCTGCGCCGAGTACAGAAGATTTAGGTGATTGTTGGCAGGCTGAAGCCTGCCCCACCTTGGAGTTTGAGCTGGCCGCAGGCCGCGTAGATGTCCAGGCCGCGCGGCTGGCGAATGAAGCAGGCCAGCGAGCGGCGCACAATCTGCTGGAAGCTCGAGACGCGCTCCGGGCTGGGCGCCTGGTAGGGAATCTCCGGCCCGGGGTTGAGCGCAATCAGGTTCAGTTTCGCGTTCAGGTTCGCCAGCAGCTTCACCACGCGGCGCGCGTCGGCATCCGTGTCGTTTACGTCTTTCAGTAACACGTATTCGAAAGACAGCTTCTCCCAGGGGCGCAACGGATAGGCCTTGCACGCCTCCATCAATTCCTGGAGGTGGTATTTACGCGTGATGGGCATCAGTTCCCGCCGCATCTCCTCGGTGGAGGCATTGAGGGAAACGGCCAGCTTGGGCCGGACGGGCTCGCGCCCCAGCTCGGCGATGCGCGGAGTGATTCCCGCGGTGGAAACGGTGATGCGGCGCGGCGACAATCCAAAACCGGCGGGATCGAGCAGAAGGCGCGTGGCCTTGATGACGTTCTCGAGGTTGAGCAGCGGCTCGCCCTGGCCCATCATCACGATGTTGAGCCGGGCAGCCTGTTTTTCCCGCGCCGCCACCAGCACCTGCCCTACTATCTCTCCGGCCGTCAGGTTGCGCTCCAGGCCCAGCAGCGCCGTCATGCAGAATTTGCAATCCACGGCGCAGCCCACCTGGCTCGAGATGCAGATGGTATCGCGGCGGCCCTCGGGCATGAGGACGGTTTCGACGGTCCGGCCGTCATCGAGACGCAGCAGGTACCGCAGCGTGCCGTCGGCGGATTCATAGCGNNTTGCCCGCGGTAGATGGCCTCGTAGAGCTGCCTGGCCCGGTACCCTGGCTGGCCGGGGCCCAGAGCCTCGCACAGCTCGGCAAGATCCATGCCCACAAGCGGCTGTGACATTCAATTATCATGTTACACATGTCTTCATCCAAGAATCCCGTGCAGGACGTCGAGGCGGCCACGCTTGCCAATGGCGTGCGTGTGATCACCGAAACCATGCCCCACGTCCGCTCGGTGTCGGTGGGGGTGTGGCTGGGCGCCGGCTCGCGCCGTGAAACGCCGGAGCAGAACGGCATTTCGCACTTCATCGAGCACATGCTGTTCAAGGGCACNNGGTGCTCGACGAGCACCTGCCGCTGGCTTTCGACGTTCTGGCGGACCTGGTGCTGCACCCGCTCTTCCGCAAAGAGGACATCGAGAAGGAAAAGGGCGTCATCCTGGAAGAGATCAAGATGGAGAACGACAGCCCAGACTACCTGGTGCACGAGATCTTTTCCGCCAACTTCTGGAAGGACCATGCGTTGGGGAAGCCGATCCTGGGCACGCGCGAGACCGTCAAACGCTTCAGCCGCGACACCATCCGGGCCTACTATGCCGCCGTCTACGCGCCCTCCAACCTGACCGTGACGGCCGCCGGCAACCTGAAGCACGACCGCCTGGTGGCGCTGGTGCGGGAGCGCTTCGAGACGCTCGCGCCGGGCGCCGCGGCGCCGCCGGACAGCGTTCCCAACACGCACGCGCGCATCGCTCTGCGCCACAAGAAGGCGCTCGAGCAGGTGCATCTTTGCCTGGGAGTGCCGTCCTACCCCGTGCGGCACGAGCGGCGCTTCGCTTGTTATGTGCTCAACACGCTGCTGGGCGGCGGCATGAGTTCACGGCTGTTCCAGAACATCCGCGAACGCCAGGGTCTGGCCTACGCGGTCTTCTCCGAATTAAGCCCGTATCGCGACACGGGCTGCCTGTCGGTGTATGCCGGAACGTCGATTGAATCGGCCCGCAAGGTGGTGCGCGCGGTCACCGGGGAGTTTCGCCTGCTCAAAGAGGAGGCTATCGGCGAGGAAGAACTGCGCCGCGCCAAGGACCATCTGAAAGGCTCGCTGATGCTGGGCCTGGAATCCACCGGCAGCCGCATGTCGAACCTGGCGCGCCAGGAGATGTATTTCGGCCGTTTCTTCAGCCTGGACGAACTGGTGGAGAGCATCGAAGCGGTGAGCGCGGGCGAGATCCAGAAGATCGCGCGGACGTTCTTCGACGGCAGACAGATCGCCCTCACGGTGCTGGGCAACCTCGATCGTTTCAAGATTGGCCGGGAAGACCTGGTCTGCTAAATACCTGCGCCTCGAACACCGACAGGCGCGCTTTGGGGTCGCGCCAGGCGCGCGGTCCGAGCATGCTCTTGCGCGCGAGCGCCTGCCAGAAACTCTCGGCGGTCCACTCATGGTTCAAGGCCACCTGCGGCAGCAGGAGCCCGGCGTGGCCGCCCAGCTTGAGGTACGCGCCATGAACGCCCAGGCGGAACTGCTCCACGCGGCGTATGCGGCGGAACGGCGTGAGCACCGAGATTTCGATATCGATGGGTCCTGGGACCGCGGCGGCCGGCCGGAAGCGCGGATCTTCCAGCGCCGCCGCCAGCGCCAGATCGGCGGCTTCTTCGGCCAACGGCTTCCGGCCCTGGCAGTTTCCCAGGCAACCAAGCAGTTCTTCGCCCTGGTGCAGGCTCACGAAACAGCCGCGCCGCGCCTGTAACGCGGCGGAACCGCCGTGCGCCGGGACGGCCTCGCGCGCGCCGGTGTGGCGCAATCGCCGCAGGGTCTCCCCGGCGCTATCGAGCAGCGCCTCGCGGTCCGGGGCNNGAATGGCGGTAATCCCCCGTCAGGTCTCCGGATGTCTGGTAATCCAGGGTCGCCTGGTAGATTTCATCGCCGCCCAGCAGGTTCATGACATCGAGCAGCAGAGAGATGGGGCCCGAACCGCAGACGTTGGCGCCGCGCTGCTCGAGGGTTTCCAGAAACAGCGAGGAATCCAAGCTGGCGGCGGCCTCGGCGCACTCGAAATCCAATTCGCGCAGATGGAAAGCGACGGCGTCATCGGCCGGAAATGGCGTATACCCGAAACCGCGGCCATAGTGGGTGAAGTCGGACGACGCCAGGAAAACCACGCCGGGCCGCCATGCGGCCGCCAGCCGTTCGGCCGCCGCGCGCCGCTCCTGGGCGCCGGTGCGGCCCACATACACCGGGGTCACTCGCCCGTTGGGGACGGCCCTTTGCAGGAAAGGCAACTGAATCTCGAAAGAGTGGTCGCAGACCTGGTCTTCGGCGACGCGCGCGAACCCCGGGGCAAACTCCCGGTCGATGGGGACGTCGCCCAGCGGCGTCGAGATGGTCTCGACGTCCGGAATCGCCATTCCCCGGAGGCCGCCGTGGTGCGGAAAGGCCAGGACTACGATCCGCTCCGGTTTCTGCTGCTCGAGCGAGCGGTATACGGCGGCGGCAACGGTCCCCGAATACTGCGGTCCCGCATGGGGCGTGATGTAACCGAGGCCGTTGGGGAAAAGGAACGGGCCGGTACGCTGACGCGACCGCTCGAAGGCCTCATCCAACAGGCTCTCCAGCGCGGCAGGCTGATTCGGATACCAGGCGCCGCTGAATGGCGAAATGTGGACCGTCTGCATGGCTCAGAAATTGGCAAGCTAAAGCATGCCCCACCTTCCCGGGATCGCCGTGCCGCAATCGGGGCACTTGCCGCCGGCCGATATCCGGTTTCTCATCACGCGGAATCCGCGACGCTCGATCAGCGTGCCGGCGCACCCAGGGCAGCGGGTGTTTTCCAGGCCCGCGGTTTCACCGGGCAGGTTGCCGGCGTAAACGTAGTGGAGACCGGCCGCGCGCCCGATCCCCGCCGCGCGAATCAGCGTCTCCGGCGGGGTGTTGTCGGGTCCCGGCATCTTGTAGTCCCGGTGGAACGCCGTAACGTGCCAGGGAATATCCGGGGAGATGGCGGCCAGGAATCCCGCGATGGCCTTCAACTCCGCATCGGAGTCGTTGAAGCCGGGAACCACCAGGGTAACGACTTCCAGCCAAAAGCCCAGCTTGTAGATGCGGCCGATGGACTCGAGAATCGGCCCGACGCGGCCTCCCAACTCGTGGTAGCGCCGGTCGTCGAAGCTCTTGAGGTCCACTTTGTACAGGTCTACCCAGGGGCGGATGTATTCCAGCACCTCCGGCGTGGCGTTGCCGTTGGAGACGAAGCCGGTCTCGAGGCCCGCGGCCTTGGCTTCGCGGAAAATCGCCACGGCCCACTCGGCGGTGATCAGAGGCTCGTTATAGGTGCTCACCAGGCTGGCGGCGCCGTAGCGCAGTGCCAGGTTCACCAATTCCGGCGGCGTCACGGCCCGAAAATCCGGGGTCGAACGAATATCGCGCAGGGCCTGGGAAGAGACCCAATTCTGGCAGTATCCGCAGTGGAGGTCGCAGCCGAGCATGCCGAAGCTCAACGCGCGAGTTCCCGGAAGCGCGTGGAAGAATGGCTTCTTTTCGATGGGATCGCAGTGGACCGCGTTTACGTAGCCGTGCGGGGCGTACAGCTTTCCGCCGCGATTGAAGCGGACCTTGCACACGCCCGCGAAGCCCGCGGAGATGGGGCAGCGGTGGCCGCAGGCGAAGCACTCCACGCGGTTGCGGTCCAACGGGCGGTAGAGGTCCGCCTCCCGGGTCTGGCGGGCAAGCTGTTCGGCCAGCGTTTCCATAAACTTTCCGAGAGGAGGACCTGAGAGTATTGTAGCGCGGGGGACTGACCAATGTGTCCCAAGGCGCGCTTTCTTGCGCCGCGCGGACACATCGGTCTGTCCCCGAATTTCACGCTTTTGCGGGATAATCGTTTCATGCCTACTCAAGCTACCTATGACGACGCCAATATGATTCTGCGGCTCTACGAGTTGCGGCGAGAAGAGAAACTGCGAAAGGCCCGCGAATGGTTCTCCGCGAACTTCCATGCGGCCTCCCTGGAGGACATGCAGCGGATCGCCGCTCCCGGCAGCCAGGAGAACGCCTACTTTCGCATGGTGGTGAGCTACTGGGAAATGGTGGCCGCGCTGGTGACCTCAGGGGTATTGAACCAGGATCTCTTCTTCCAGACCAACGGCGAATTGCTGTCCGTCTGGGAGCGGGTGCGCGAGTTGGTTCCGGCCTACCGGGCGATGTCGAAAAACCCGAACTCCTGGCGGAATCTGGAGGCCGTCGGCAATGCTTTCATCAAATGGATGGAAGCCAATGGTCCCGAGGCTTACCCCACGTTTCAAGCCATGGTTCGGGGGGCTGGAACGGGCCGGTAGAAGCTCAGAAGCCGTGAAAGAAAACCGGCTGGCAGACGAAAACACCTGCTCCACAAAAGGCCGGGGCGGAGCCGCGCGGATCAGCGGGCCCCGCCCCAGGACGAGTGTGCACCAAGCTACTTCGGCTGCTCGGTTGTGAGGCCGCCGCCGCTGGTCTTGGCTTTGTCCGCGGCCTTGCGCTTCTTGGTGGCCAGCGCCTTGTCAATCCAATCGTTGGCAATCTTGATCTGCGCAGCGTACTCTTCCTTGTTGTCGGTGAGGTCCGCGCGTTCGCGAATCAGCAGGTTCTCGTACGCCATGGCATCGTCGTAATCGGGGTTGATCTGAAGCGCCTTGTCGAGCGCCTTCAAACCGCCATCGATCACCGGAGCGTACTGGGCCTTGAGCTCTTCCCTTACCTTCTTGTCCTTAATCGGACCGGGATCTTCCTGCCTCATCCCCAAATTCGCACGGGCGATCCCGTAGGGCGGATACCACTTCGACCAGGCGACAAAACCGAGGCTGTAGTAAGCGTCCGCATTGGAGGGGTCCACCGCCGTCAGCTTCTCGTACCACTGCTGGGCATCGTCCCACTTCTTCTGGTTCAGGTAGAGCGAAGCGACGGAGGCGATGGCCACACTGTTCTTCGGGTCCTGTTCCAACACCTTCATGAACTGGTCGTACGCGGCCGTGGCCATCTGCGTGTTCTCGGGGGATTCGGCGCCCGGGATGTACTGCTGCATGTAAGCCGTGGCCAAGTACAGGCGCGCCGTGGGGAAATTCGGGTCCAGTTCGACGGCGGTCTTGAAGTGCTCCACGGCTTCCGGATATTGGGCGTTCTTGAAAGCTTGCACGCCCTGATTGAGCTGATCGCGCGATTTCAACTGATTGCAACCCACGCTCAGGACCGCCAACGCGGCCACGCCCAGAATCAACGCCATTTTGCGCATTTTATTGTCCGGCCTCCACCTTCGCGGTCATCAGACCGACCTTGTCGATGCCGGCGCCATGCGCGGTATCGATGGCCCTGGCCACCCAACTGAATTCGATACCCGGATCGCCCTTCACGAAAACCACGCGCTCGGCTCGCGTCTTGAAGATCTCTTCCAGACGGGCCCCCAGGTGGCTTTCGTCGGTCGCCTCGGCGTTGATCATCAGCTTGTGATCGGAATCGATCGAGATCACCACCGTTCGTTGATCCGAAGCCGTCTCCTTCTGACCGGGCGGTGGCGGCTGAGGCACGAGGGCCTCCAACCCCTTCGGCGTCAGCGGTGTAATCACCATGAAGATGATGATCAGCACCAGCAACACGTCGATCATGGGTGTCATGTTGATGTCGGATTTCGGCCCGCCACCGGGTCCGCCAACTGCCATTGACATAAGATTGCTCCTTTAAAAAGTTCTGGTTTACTACTTGGCCCCGCCACTGGGGTTGGGTTTGCTGGTGTCCAGAATCTGTTCGGTCAGCAGACCCAACTGGTCGACACCGGCCGCACGCAGGTTGTCCACCACCTCCACCACCCTCTCATAACGCGCCCGCGAATCGGCCTTGACAAAAACCGTCTTGTCGAGCCGGTTAAGGAGCAGATCTTTCACCTTGGGAGGCAGGTCCATTGGAGCCAACTGGGTGGTGTTCAAGTACGTCTTCCCGTCGCGCGTCACAGCGACCAGGATCGCGTCGCTCTTGTCGGCCGCCTGCATGGGAATGGGGTTCTTGGTCTTCACCAGATCCACACTGACGCCCTTGGACAACATGGGCGTGATGACCATGAAAATGATGAGCATCACNNGCCATCGTCTCTCTCCCTGGAATTCGGCAGGAGGCGGGGAGCCCCGAACCGGAGCTCCCCTGAAATCAACTCGCCGGACTCCTCGTTACGGACCGGAAGACCCAGAGGGTCCCCTGCGGCCCTTACAGACTACCGTGTTACTTGCGTGCGCCGGCGCCACGCTGCGAACGCTTCAGGAAGTAGTCGATCAGTTCGGAGCTGGAGTTCCCCATTTCCACGTCGAAAGATTCAATCTTGCCCGTGAAGTAGTTGAACGCCCAGACCGCCGGAAGGGCCACGAAGAGGCCGAAAGCGGTGGTCACGAGGGCTTCGGAAATACCGCCAGCCACCGCGCCCAACCCGGTCGACTTCTCGGTGGAAATCCCGGTGAACGCGTTGATGATGCCGACCACCGTTCCGAACAGACCCACGAAGGGGGCGGTGGAACCGATCGTCGCGAGACCGCTGACGCCGCGCTTCAGCTCGGCGTGGACAATCGCCTCGGAGCGCTCCAAAGCGCGCTTGGAAGCCTCAATTTCCTCACCTGGGATTTCGTTGCTGAGCTGGTGGGCCTGGAATTCCTGAAGGCCCGCCACCACAACTTTAGCCAGATGGCTTTTCTTGAAACGGTCCCCAATCTTGACCGCCTCGTCGAGCTTGCCTTCGCGGAGCGCGCCGGCCACGGCCGGAGCAAACAGCCGCGACTGCTTGCGGGCCGCGCCGTACGCCATGAACCGGTCGATCATGATGCCGATGGAATACGCCGACATGACGAACAGCAGGAACACGACGCACTTAGCCAACCCACCCATTTGACTCCACAGGGAACGGACATCCCAACCTACGGTGCCGCCCTGCAGCAAATAAAGCGACCAAACCTGCAATTGCAACATTGTCTTTTCTCTCTCCTGCGAGTTGAATTCAAATTCTGGCCGGCCCGCACCGGGNNAGGAGGGTCGGTTGGTACACCCACTGTTTCACCGCTTCCAAAGCGGACGGGATCAGCAGCGGGTGACCGCTGATGACCTCAAGATGCTGGATGGTGCCGTCCCTGGCGATAATCGCGCTGAGCTTCACAACGCCCTGAATGCGCGCCTGCTTGGCCAGCGGCGGATAGACCGGACGCGGCTGGCGAACCAGCTTGGCCTGCTGCACGTTACCGCCGACCCGGATGCGCTGCGGAGTCGCTTCCTTCTTGGGCGGAGGGGGAGGCAGAACCGCCGTCGGGACCGAACCAATGATGCCGCCGAGAACGCCGCCGGGGGTGCCGCCGGCCACGCCGCCGGCGATACCACCCGCCACGCCGCCCACACCCGAGGAAGGAGGCGGAAGCTCTTCTTCTCTGATCTCCGCGATCTGTTTCGGAATGCTCTTCGGCGCCATCAGCCTACCGGCGTCGAACTGGCGCGGGATGATCTTGACCTTCACCACGGGAGCGGCCGCCTGGGGAGGCGGCGGCGGGGGAGGCGGAGGCGGCGGCGCCGTCAGGAAACTGGTCAACTGAGCTTTGGGAAGCACATTGAAATAGATCATCGGGAGGATCACACAGATCCCCAAAAAGATGATCTGCGCCACCAACGAAACCAGCACGGTCCAACTCTTGTTGGTTCTTCCCACGCCATCTACAAACGTCTGCTCGAACATACAAGCTTCCTTTCCCTGGCCACCGCCGCGGCTGCGCTCCCGGGGATCCCCCGGGGTCCGCCGCGACGGCCCCTTACTTAACCGCCCTTGTAGGGCTCTTCCGGACCGCTTCCGGCCGCGGCGCCGTCGCCAGCGGAGGACCCGGCCTCCTCCTGCGCCGATCGGTATAATTATGCCAGAACAACACGATCGGACTGGCGACAAAAACCGAAGAGTAGGTGCCGACAATAATTCCGCAAACCAGCGCGAACGAGAATCCGTGCAGCACCGGACCGCCCCAGATGAACAGCGCGATCACCGTGAGGAAGGTCAGGCCCGAGGTCATGATGGTACGGCTGAGCGTCTGGTTGACCGCCCGGTTCATCACCTTTTCCAGCGGTTCGCGCCGCGAGATCTTCAGGTTCTCCCGGATGCGGTCGAAAATCACGATGGTATCGTTCATCGAATAGCCCACCAGNNAGGGTATCGTGGAAGCACGCGATTACGGCCCCCAGGCCGTAGATCCACTCGAACCGGAACCAGATGTACGCCAACATCCCGGCGAGCGCGTATAGAGTGGCCAACACGGCCTTGTTCCTCAACTCCGCGCCCACTTTGGGTCCGACCATCTCCACTTTCAAAATGTGAAACGGCGCCAGATAACACTCCTGCTGAAGAGTGTTCATAATACCAGAATTTATGCCGGGAACGGATGCCAACTGAGAAAAATTTGTGATCAACCCGGAGCGCGGCGGGGTATCGCGGAAATCGAGCACGTCTTTGACCAGTTTCTGCAACTGGACATCGCTCATGGCAACGCCCGCGCGAGCCAGGGGATCGCGTAAACGATCGGCCACCACCTGCTGGCTGGCATTGTTGAAGTCGAGCTTCCCGGCGGTCTGCCCCCACCTCGCATTCAAAACATCCTGCATGTCCTGGCGGTTGACGTTTAACTGGCCCTCTTCCTGGGCTTCGGTTCCAATCTCGACTTCGTTTTCGGCGCCGCTGCCGGTGAAATTCTGTACGCTCACCTCACCCTTGATCTTCTGCGAACGCGCCATGGCGGTGCGGATCTGGTCAAGCGGCGGCGGATAGGCGAACTTGACCGTCATCAGGACGCCCTCTTTGAAATCGATACCGTACTTGAGCCCATGCCTCACGGCGATACTCGCAAACCCCGCCACCGTCAGCACCAGCGAAGCGATGATGAAGGGCCACTTCTTGCCCAGAAAGTCAAAGTCAGTGTTCTTAAATAATTCCATCGACACATGCCGTGCTGGTGCGCTTCATTAACTTTGACACCAGCCCTTTACCGTTTGTTCCCACCGCCAGAGATCGCCACGAAAAGAGCGTGCCAACCGCTCTCTTACGTTCGCGGCTCGGTCCCGATCCCCACAAGCCATTGCCGCTCAAATACTTAGTGCCTCCATACGCCGATGTCCGGACAACTCGTAGTCGAAAATCGTCTTGGAAACGAAAACTGCCGTAAACACGTTGGCGATCAACCCGATGACCAGCGTCACGGCGAATCCGCGGACCGGCCCTTCCCCAAACAGAAACAGGAAAGCGCACGATACCACAGTGGTCACGTGGGTGTCGACAATGGTCCACCACGCTTTTTCGAAACCCGTATCCACGGCTGCGATGACCGCCTTGCCCGACCGCAACTCCTCGCGGATACGCTCGAAAATCAGTACGTTCGAGTCCACCGCCATGCCGATGGTCAGAATCACTCCGGCGATTCCGGGCAGCGTCAGAACGGCGTGGAAATAGGAGAGCGCCGCCATCAGCACAACCGTGTTGAGCACCAGCGCCAGGACCGCATTCACGCCGCTACGTTTATAGTAGACGAGCATGACAACCACCACGGCCAGCAGCCCGACAATACCAGCCACCAAACCCTCGTGGATGGAATCGGCGCCGAGGGAAGGCCCGATGGAGCGCTCCTCGAGGTACTGAACGCCCGCCGGCAGTGAACCCGACCGGAGGTAGCGCGAGAGGTCCACGGCCTCCTCTTCGCTGCTCAGCCCTTCAATGCGGCCGGCATCTTCGATTCTGGATTCGATCACGGCCACGCTCACAAGATTGTTGTCCAATGACACGGCCAGCTTGTTGCCGATATTGGCCTCGGTGAAGCGGCCAAAGCGCTTCCCGCCGTCGGGCGAGAGGGTGAAGTTGGTTTCCCACTTTCGCATGTCGCCCTGGCTGGGCCGCGCATTGCGCATTTCACGGCCGGTGATCACGGGCGTCTTACCCACCAGGTACCACTGCTCGCCTTCCTGGGCGCCGCGCGGCTTGGACCTGGCCATCTTGGTATTCAGCGGCAGCACGCCGCCATGCTGAGAGAGGACCGCTTCGCGGCTGGCGAAAGGCCCGTCCTCGACTTTGGTAAGTTCCAGGACGGCCGCGGTGCCGATCAATTCCTTGACGCGCGCCGGATCGTCCACGCCCGGCAGCTGGACCAGTACCTGGTACTGATCACCCGCCCGCCCGTACTGTTGCACCGATGGCTCCGTCAGCCCGAGCTGATTGATGCGGTTGCTGATGGTCTGGATGGTTCGTTCCACGGTGTCGCGCTTGAGGGCCACCAGCTCGGAGGGCTTGAGCCGCATCGAATAGTCGCTGGAGTTCTGCGCCGTCAGCACATAGGTGGCATACCGGTCGCTGATCATGCTGCGGAAGGAGCTCGACTGGGTGGCCGGGACGCCCTTGATGTAGACCTCGACGTTTTCGGCATCCTCAACCCGCTGGGGATCGTTGCGATCCATGCTGGCCCAGGTGACGCTCTGCTTGCGGAGATCCTCCTTGAGGCGCTCCATGGTCTGGTCGGCATCCGCTTTGACGGCGTCCTGTACCTGGACTTGGAGCACCAGGTGGCTGCCGCCCTTGAGGTCCAGCCCAAGCTGGATGTTGTTCTTCACGTTCCGCACCAGGTCGGCCGCCGACTTGGGGAAACCGATAATGCCGAACACGCAAAGCAGAATCGTGGCCACAATTACCACGGTTCGCGCTCTTAGATTCGTTCGCATGGGAGTTTGACGCCTGTTTCTAGAATTGCCGCTACTTCTTGCCTTCCCCTGAAATCATGCTCGAGACCGAGCTTCGCGCCACCTGGATCTTGACGTTGTCCGGTTTCACGCGCAACACCANNCGCTGCATGGGCATGAACAGCAGGAAATAGAAAATACCAAAAATCAGAAGGATGGGCAAGAATCCCAGTAGGGAGTTGGACGACGCCGACTGCAAGAACAGGTTCAGAACCACAGTTTTAACCAAATGGGGATCACCCGGCTTCAAGCGAGGCCGAGCGCNNGATCTCCCCCGAAAGAAACAGATGGCGGAGGTACGCTCGGGAGTATCGGGTACAAGTATAGCAATCGCAGCGCTCGTCCAGGGGCCGCCCGTCATCCTTATAGCGCGCGTGTTTGATGATCACCCGGCCCTCGGAGGTGAACAGGCAGCCGTTGCGCGCGTTCCGCGACGGCAGCACGCAATCCATCATATCCACGCCGCGGGCCACGTATTCGGCGAGTTCGGCGGGCATTCCGACGCCCATGGCGTAGCGGGGCCGCGAGCGCGGCAGAATGTCTTCGGTGGCCTCGACCATCTGGAGACTGAGGGGGCGGGGTTCGCCCACCGAGAGGCCGCCGATGGCGTAGCCATCGCTCTCCAGATCGGCCAGCGCGGTGGCGCATTCGCGCCGCAGGTCCGGGAACATGGACCCCTGCACGATGGGGAAGAGCGCGTGCCGCGTGGGGCTTTCCGCTATCCGCCGCCGGTAATGCTCGTTCGCCTGCCGCGCCCACCGGACGGTGCGCTGCATGCTCTCGCGCGCATACTCGCGGCTGACCGGGTACTCCGGGCATTCATCGAGCGCCATCAGGATGTCGCTGCCGTAGGCAAGCTGCACATCGACGGTGGATTCCGGAGTGAAGGTGTGGAGATCGCCATTGAGATGCGACCGGAATACGACGCCGTGGTCGACGATCTTGCGCATGCCGCTCAGGCTGAAAACCTGGTAGCCTCCCGAATCGGTGAGGAGGGCGTTGGGCCAGGACATGAAGCGGTGCAGCCCGCCCAGCTTGCGGATGATCTCATGCCCCGGGCGCAAATAAAGATGATAGGTGTTGGCCAGCAGGATCTTCACGCCAAGATCGTCGGCCAGGTCGCGCTGGCTGAGGCCCTTGACCGTGGCCTGCGTCCCCACCGGCATGAAGACCGGGGTCTCGATGGTCCCGTGCGGCGTGTGCAGCAGGCCGGCACGGGCGCGGGTATGCGGGCATTCGGCGACCAGCTCGAAGGAGATCTGGGTCAAGTCCGATTGTAAACGACGGGTGGAGGTGCCATTTCGACGCGGAGACGCGGGGACGCGGAGAAAGACGCGGAGAGAATGAGAGATCGAGAGTTTCTTCTTCCCCGGATTCGAACGCGGAGGGAGCGGAGACACGCGTTGCTAAAGAGGGATTCGCGTAATAATGCACTATTCTTTTGAGGCTCGCCGCCCGGCCTAAGGCCGCATCCCGAGCCGAATCCTCCGCTGGCTCCGCGTTCGAGCCTCCGGTAGCGGCGTGCGGCGTCGCCCCACGCATCAGTCCTTTTTCTCGAAGCTCTTCTCCGTGTTTTTCTCCGCGTCTCCGCGTCGAAGATTGACTGCCGCTCTTAAAACAGCTTTATCCGCATGAATTTTCGAGGATTCTGGCGGAAGTCCGTTACCGTGTCCCGCAATTTGCGCGCGAAGCCGTTGAGGTTGTCGTACGCCTGCGTCGTCGTCATCGCCGGGCCGCGGTTGAAGGCATCGACGCTCTCGATCAGCGACAGTACGCGGCGGTTCCAATCGGCATACAGACTGTCAGACCGCACGAACTCCGCCGCGCGAAGATCGGCGATCGAACGCCGCAGGTTCTCCATATCGCTCAGCAGCTTTTCGTACTGCGCGCTGTCGCGAAGAAGCTGGCCGGCGCTGCCTTGCCCCGATTGGAGGCGCGCCAGGCTGCGATCCAACTCCACGAGCGGCTGGCTGATCTGTTGGTAGAGCAGGTCGGTATGAAGCTCGCGGCCCACCTCACTGGTGGTGCTGGCCGCCGCCCGTATGCCGCTCTCAACCTGCGAGAAGCGCTTGCGCAGATCCTTGTACATCTGCTCGCTCTGGACGAACTGTCCCAAATCGCCGCGGCCCTGCTCGATATCGTCCAGCAGCGCGCTGACGACCTTGAGACGTTGTTCAAATTGCCCGATATCGAGGCCTTTCAGCAAGTCCGGCGAGCCCTGGAAGACAATTTCTTCGCCTGCGGAGACGAAGTGCCTGCTGGTTCCGCTGGAGATGTCTACAAACTTGTCGCCAATCATCGTTTCGGATGCGATTTGCGCCGTGGAATCGTCCGGGATGCTGGCCAGCCGGCCGCGCTCCACGGTCATGGTCACCTTCACGACGCGGTTGGGCTCGGTCGAGCCGGAGAGGGCCACCGACCGCACTTTGCCGACGCCGATGCCATCCACCCGGACCGGCGCTCCCGGTCCCAGCCCCGTGGCATCGGGAATGTAGAGATACATCGGAGCCCTCTTCTTCAGCAGCGTTCCCCCGGTCAGCAGGTACGCGAGTATCAAGAGGATGACCACCGCCGCCGCGGAGACGGTCAATACGCGGAACTTGGCCCAGCGGATATGGCGCGCGGACGGCACTCACTCGGATTGTACCGCGACCTTCGGCAGTAACACGCGTTACACTGGAAGCGTCGCTCGAATATAAGGACGTCGAAGAGACGTGACCGCCTTGAAGATTCGATCCAGAAAATTCGAAGGACGCTGCTCCCGGCACAAGCGATACAATCCCGCCGTCGATGGGCAAGGCGGCATCCGGGGCGGTTGCCCGCGGTGCAACCTGCTTTTCGACATTTGGGAAGCCTCCCTCAAGCTGAATCAGTTGATCCGCAGGTTCGACCCCAACCTCGACGATCTCCAGCCGCTGGCCCCGCCCAAGCCGCCTGCGCACGACCCGCGCCAGTTGAGCTTGATCGTGGAGTGAGGGGTCACATAGCCAGCGCCCGCACCACGATCCAGGACTTTTCCAGAGCAGAGAGCCGCACGCGGCGCGAGAACACGTCGTAACCGCTGCTCTCGATCCGCTCGAGCAGCCGCGAGTAGATTGAAATCAGGGCCCACAGCGACCGCCGGCTGCGCGGGTGAATCAGGTCGAGCAACGGCCGCGATTGCTCGTAATAGGCGCGCGCCCGCGCCGTTTCGTGCCGCATCAACTCCAGAAACGCCGCGTTGCGCCTGCCCGCGCGCAAGTCCCCTTCGGTCACGCCAAAGCGCCGCAGATCTTCGGCGGGCAGATAGATGCGGCCGCGATCCGCGTCTTCGCGGATGTCGCGCAGAATGTTCGTGAGTTGGAAGGCGACGCCGCACGTTTCGGCCAGAGGCAGGGCGGTGGGCGTATCGAAGCCGAAGATGTGAATGGTGGTCAGCCCCACCACCGAGGCCACTTGATAGCAATAGAGCCGGAGTTGATCGAAGGTCTCGAAGCGGCGCGGCTCCAGGTCCGAGACCACGCCGTCGATCATGGCGCGGAAATAGTCGTGCGGGATGCCGAAGCGGCGAACCGTGTGATGGAACGCCGGCCAGACGGGATGCCCGCTGAAGCGGCCTTCGAGCGCATCCTCGAGCTCCCCGCGCCAGCCCTCGAGGTCCGCGCGCGTCGAGCCGGGCTCGTCGCTCAGATCGTCGCAATGGCGCATGAAGGCATAGATGGCGCACATGGCTTTGCGCTGTTGCGCCGTCAGCAGCAGGAACGAGTAGTAGAAGTTTTTGGCGCGGGTTCGCGCCACGCGCCGGCAGTACTCGTAGGATTGCTCGACGGGGTTCATGAGGCCGCCCGAGAGAAGGCCGTGCGTGCCAGCGAGCCCAGCAGCAGCCGCGCGCGCTCGGCCTTGGAAATGGCGGGCCGCGCGGCGAGCACGTCGTAATCCCGCCGTGCGATTTTGTCCAGCACCCGCAGACCCCCGCGGCTGAACAAATCCAGATCGAGCGCCAGCCGCCGGTCGACCATTCTCGAGAGCGGCAGCCCTTCCATAAACAGGTCGCGCGCCTTTTCCACGATTTCCCGCATCACTTCGCGAAACGCGGGCGTGAACCGCCGCGCGCACAGCTCTTCAACCGTGTAGCCGTGCCGCTCCAGCACCTCGAGCGGAATGTAGACGCGCTCCTTGAGCAGGTCCACGGTCACGTCCTGCCAGAAGTTGGCGAGTTGCAGGGCGGTGCAGGTGGCGTCCGAGAGCCGCTGCCGCTCGGCGTCGGAGTAGCCGCAGAGGTGCAGCACCAGGCGGCCCACGGGGTTGGCGGAATAGCGGCAATAGCCGAACAGCTCTTCCCAATCGCGGTATCGGGCGACCGTCTGGTCCTGGACGAACGCCTGAATGAGGTCCGCGAAAGGCTGCCGCGGAATGCCGTGCTTGCGCACGGTCCCCATGAGCGCCACGAAAACCGGGTGCGTGGCGCGGCCCGCGTACATGGCGTCGAGTTCCGCGCGCCACCATTCCAGCAGCTTGAGGCTTTCGGCGCGGCCGCCCATCTCGTCGCCCAGGTCGTCGGCCCAGCGGCAATAGGCGTACACATTGTAGAAATCCTGGCGCAACCGCCGGGGAAGCAGAAAGCTCACCACGTGAAAGTTCTCGTAGTGACGCCGGGCCAGCCAGCGGGTATAAGCGCGGGCGTCCTCGGCGGCGTACGGGGTGCGAAGGGCCTCCGGCGACCTTACGAAGTCGGCGGGAAGCAGAAACGCGCGTGTGCCCACGCTCGGCACCTACGGAACAATCGCCGTCTTCAGGTGGCCGTTGTGGCTCATCAGGTGGCGCATCACTTCCAGGAGGTTGGTGAGCGGTTCTTCGCGATTGACGAAGAAGGAGGCCGTGATGTGCCCCGCGCAAACCAGGTCGAGCGCCTTCTGGATGTAGGCCGGGGTATGGTGGAAGGTGGCCTTGCAAGTGATTTCGGAGTAGTGCAGCAGCGCCGTGTCGAGACTGACTTTGCTGTCGTTGGGACAGCCGCCGAAGAAATTCACNNACGGCTTCGATGGCAATGTCCACGCCGCGGCCGTGGGTAAGGCCGCGGATGGTGCTCACGGGGTTGGATTCGCCTTCCACCATGATCAATTCGTCGATGCCCAGCGCGGCCGCCCGGTCAAGCTGGGACCTGCGCCGCCCGATGGCGATCACGCGGCAGCCATACAGCTTCGCCAGCTTGGCGAACATTAAGCCGATGGAGCCCAGGCCGATAATGGCGATGGTGTCGCCTTCGCGCGGAGCGGTCTCTTCGAAACCGCGAACCACGCAGGCCAGCGGCTCCACCAGCGCCGCGTCGCTATACCCCACGTGCCCGGGAATGAGATAGGTATTGCGTTCGACGATGCGCGCCGGTATCCGGATGTATTCCGCGTAGGCGCCGTTGTTGAACAGCAGGTCCTCGCAGAGATTCTGCAACCCGCGCCGGCAGAAAAAGCATCGGTCGCAGGGGGCCGAGTTGGCCGCCACCACGCGCTGCCCAACGGAAAACTTCGTGACATCCTCGCCTACCGCGACTACATCGCCGGCCAGTTCGTGCCCAAACACGGCCGGGGGCACGATCATCCGGGCGTGATATCCACGGCTAAAGACCTTGACATCGGTGCCGCAGGTCAACGCCACTTTCACCCGTACGAGAATATCTCCGCGATTAATTATCGGAACGGCTACCGGCTCCACCTGCAAGTGTTCTTTGCCATAAAGCACGGCAGCCATCATGTGGCTATTCACTATGACCACCTCTGTGGCTGAACGATTATTTTCAACGAATTAGGTCCTGGATGCAATGCCAAATCAATTCCTGAACGGATTTTAACCAACGGCAGACGGTGAGAGATCAGCTCCTCCACCGGGACTCCGCCGCCAAAAACCAGGTTCGCGGACTCCGCTTGCAGGTCCACTGATGCACTATAGCACCCCAGGAGGCTACGTTCACCTACGCAAATGTCCGCTCCCGAAGCCTCGATGCGTTCGGTAGCCGAAGTTTGGGCAAAAAGCAGGATGCGCGAGCCGGGGCGCGAGCAAGCCATCGCCTGGTCGACGATGCCGCGCGCGGAGACCGCCACAATCACCAGGTCCGCGCCGCGCCCCCCAGTGAGGCGTTTGACCTCCGAGGCGACATCCATCGTGCGGGGGTCCCAGGTGAATTCCGCGCCGCACCTGGCCGCCACCCGCAGTCGCTCACCGATGGTATCGGTGGCCGCGACGCGGGCGCCCCGGCGCTTCACCAGCATGGTAAACATCAGACCGATAGGCCCCTGCCCCAGGATCGCCACGAAATCCTCCGGCTGGGGATCGCATTGCACCACGGCCTTCAGACACGTGTTCAGCGGCTCCACCAGAGTGGCGCGCTCAAAGGAAACTCCGTCGGGAATTCGCTCCACGCCGCGTTCCACAATCCAGTCCATTACCCGCACGTACTGGGCAAACCCCCCTCCCGCCGGCTCGAAGCCCGCCGAAATACCTACTTTCTTGTACACCGGGCACTGGGCGTAAATCTTGCGCCGGCAGTAGAAGCATTCCAGGCACGGGATGTGATGAAATGCCACCACCCGGTCGCCCGGCCGGTATTTCGTGACGCCGGCCCCGACGGCCGCCACAACTCCCGCGGTTTCGTGCCCGTACACCCGCGGCGGCGCCAGCAAGTTGTGCTCGATCTTCTTGAGGTCGGTGTGACAGATGCCACAAGCTTCCACCCGTATCAGGATCTCGCCCGGCCCGATGGCGGGCGTGGGGATCTCATCGACGCTGACCACGCTCTGCCCGCGATAGACGGCTGCGTGCATGGTTTCGGGTACTGCACTCGGGTCAGAATCGGCAATCTGCAAAAAAAACCCCCAGGACGCGCGCGGCCCGGACTGAACGCTGGCGCAGCCGGCACAACTCCGGCAGCCGGGCCAAAGGACGGCGCAATGTTGCTCTTAGAATTACCATTGTATCGAAGTGGCCGTCTGAGCGCAGGGCCGCATTGAAGTCATTCGCCATGGTTTCGCCCGCCAGATCGGTTACCACCCGGATGCAATGGAACGGCAGGCCGAGAGCTTGGGCGCGCGCGGCGACGCCGGCGGCCTCCATTTCCACCGCCATCGCTCCGCCGGCGCGCAGACGGCGCTTTTCCTCCGCCGTTTGCGCGACCCGGTCAATCGAACAAACCACGCCGCTGTGGTAAGCGGCCGCGGTTGAGACCGGCAGGGCGTTGTAGCGGCGGTCCGCCGACACGACGGCGGTGGCCACTACTACGTCCGCCACGCGGAGATCGGGGTCCAGCGCGCCGCAGAAGCCGGTGCTGATTACGGCGTCGGGGTGGAAGACGGCTGCGGCGGCATCGACGGCGGAGGCGGCACGCATCGCGCCGGCTCCGTTGGCGACGGCGAGGACGTCATGGCTGCCTAGGCGGATTGTGCGCGACCAGTCGACAGGCAAGGCTGAGGGCAAGCTAAAGCATGCCCCACCAAAGCGGAATTCCATGGGGGCGGATGCGATCAGCAGCAGTCTCACCTCTGGAACCACTCCACGGCGCGGGCCAGCGCCGTCTCCGCCGGACCGGGCTCGAAACCCAGCTCGCTCCGCGCCTTCTCGTCGGTCACCCACATCTTCTTTTTGGCCATACGGACCCCGTTCAGGGGCACGCGCGGCGGCGTGCCGGTGAGGTCCGCCCATGCCGTGCTGCACGCGCCCGCGCACCATGCCACCGCGTAAGGGAGCCGCAGGGTGGGCGCCGGGCGGCCCGTAATCTTCGCCAGCTTCCCGAAAATCTCCGCCAGCGTCAAATTCTCGGACCCCAAAATGTACCGCTCTCCCGCCCGGCCACGCTCGCAGGCCAGCAAGTGCCCCGCGGCAACGTCGCGCACATCCACCACGTTCAGCCCCGTGTCGATGAACGCCGGCATGCCGCCACTTAGAAAATCGGCCACGATCTTGCCGGTGGGGGTGGGCTTCACGTCATGATCGCCAATGGGCGCGGTGGGGTTCACGATTACCACCGGAAGCCCGCCGCGCGCAAACTCCAGCGCTGCCTGCTCCGCCAGGAACTTCGAGCGCTTGTAGTCTCCCACCATGTCTTCGAGCGAGACGACGGTTTCCTCGTTCCCGATGCCGCCATGCGGAATCCCGATGCACCCCACGGTGCTGGTATAGACCACGCGTTCGACACCGGCGTTCTTGGCTGCTTGGAGCAAATTGCGCGTGCCATCGACGTTCGACCGGTACAGCTCCTCGGGATGCCTGGCCCACAGCCGGTAGTCCGCGGCGACGTGAAAGACCAGCCCGCAACCGGCCACGGCGCGTTCGAGGGAGGCGGCGTCGCGCAGATCGCCGGTGACGCATTCCACATCCAGTTCCTGGACGCGGCTGCCCGCGCGCACCAGGGCGCGAACCGCGTACCCGCGTTCCCCAAGCAGGCGGGCAACGTGCCATCCCAGGAAACCGGAAGCTCCCGTGACTAGAACAGGTTTCATGACAGGGACCGACCGCTCTCTGACGTTCGCGGCTCTGTTACCGCAAGGTCCATGCCAGCATCTTCAGATTGCCGGCTAACCCGGCGTTGATGCCTAACGCGGCGGAAGGCTCAAACCCGCAGTGCATCATACAATGCTCGCAGCGGGGATCGTTGCCTGGGCCGTAGCTCTCCCAGGGCGTCTCGGTCATCANNTTGTAGGTCGGGTTGCCCCAGGCGGTGCAGGGCAGCTCGCGCGCCCCCTTCAGGAATTCCAGGTACATGGGCGTCTGCCGCACCGGGTACTTCCTGGCGATGCGCTCGATGTCCTTGAACTTCTCGTGGATGTCGTCGCGCGTCAGGAAGATTTCGCGGTCGTCCACGGCGGAGTAGCCGTAGGCAGGCGCAATCTGGTGCCCGTCCACGTGGAACTGCCGGAGATATTCGAACAGCTCTTCGATCTCCCGCATGTCCGTCTCTTTATAGACAGTGGTGTTGGTGCACACCTGGAAGCCCGCGGCTTTGGCCGCCTTGATGCCCTCGACGGCTTCGCGGAATACGCCTGGGCGCTCGACGCACAGGTCGTGGGTCTTTTCCATGCCGTCCAGGTGGACGTTGAAGTAGAAGCGCCGGTCCGGCTGGAATTCGCGGAGCCGCTTCTTGATGAACATGCCGTTGGTGCAGAGATAGATGTACCGGTTGCGCTTCAAGATCCCCGCCACCAGTTCGCCGATCTGCGGATACATCAGGGGCTCGCCGCCGCAAATCGAGACCACCGGCGCGCCGCATTCGTCCACGGCGAGCAGGCACTCCTCGAGCGGCACCCGCTCCGTGATGCTGGATTCGTACTCGCGAATGCGCCCGCAGCCCGTGCACGTCAGGTTACAGGCGTGCAACGGCTCGAGCATCAGCACGATCGGAAAACGCTTGCCGATCATGGGATGCGGCTGGCGCTTCGCGCCGGTCTTGGGCGGCAGAATTCGGAACGGGTTGGACGCTGACGCACCTTCCGGCGCGGCGTTCTTCTGCCACTCCGGACGGGGCCGCATCTTGTTCCTGAAAATGTATCCGGCCAGGCCGGCGGTCATGGCGATTGGAAACTTCATAAGCTATCCATTCGAGTTCGCCCGGGCCTTCACGAACGAAGACAGCGCGAGCAGCGGGAAATAATCTTTGTACAAGCGATAATTCAAGTAGAACACCTTCGGGAACCCCGTCCCGGTGGCCAGTTCCTCCCGCCAGCTTCCATCCTCGCTCTGGGTTCTCAGCAGGTATTCGATGCCGTGCTCGACGCTCGAGCTGGCGGCGTCGCCTCCGGCGATCAGTCCCAGAATGGCCCACGCGCTTTGCGAAGGCGTGCTCGGGCCGGGGGTGTAGACCCCGTTATCGTAGCTGGCGCAGCTTTCGCCCCAACCGCCGTCCGCATTCTGGATGGAACGCAGCCACTCGCCGGCGCGCAGGACGTGCGCTTCCCGGTCGCTCTCCCCCGCCGCCGCCAAGCCGCGCAGCGCGAAACAGGTGCCATAGATGTACGCCACGCCCCAACGGCCGTACCAGCTCCCATCGGCCTGCTGGTTCGTGATGAGCCACTCGACGCCGCGCCGCACCGCGCGGCGACTCCGACCCACCCCGTGCGCCGCCAGCGCTTCCAAGGTGCGCCCGGTGATGTCCGGGCAGGTGGGATCGAGCATGGCGTTGTGATCGGCGAAGGGAACGTTGTTCAGAAACTTCCAGTTGTTGTCGGCGTCGAAAGCCGCCCATCCGCCATCGCGCGATTGCATGGCCAGCAGCCAGGCGACCGCCCGCTGGTGGCAGGCCTTCTGCGCGGCGGCATCGGAAGCCGGCGCCTGGCTCAGCGCCAGCATCACCATGGCGGTGTCGTCGATATCCGGATAGTGTTCATTGCGATAAAAGAAGCCCCATCCGGAAGGCTCGGTGTGGGGCCGCTTGACGGACCAATCGCTCTTGCGCCGGACCTCTTCCGCCAGCAGCCAATCGGCCGCCCGCCGGATGGCCGGGTTGGGCGGGTCGCCCTGTGCCAGCGCGTAGGCGGCGATGGCGGTGTCCCAAACCGGCGAGAAGCACGGCTGGAAGAAGAAGCGTTTGCCATCGTCCACCATGAGCCGGTCGAAGTGGCGCAACGCCTCCACCCGCAACGGGTCGTCCTGGGCATAGCCCAGCACATCCAGCGCCATCACCGAATACATCATGGGCGGATAGATGGCGCCCAGCCCGTCGGAGGCGTGCATGCGCTCGATCATCCACCGCTTGGCTCTCTCGATGGCCTTCCGCCGGACGCTCTTCGACCCGCTGCGCTCCCACCACTTCAGCAGCCGGTCGACGGTCAGGAAGACGTTGTGCCAGGTGAGCCAGCGGGGATCTTTGTGGAACGCGGGGCTGGCGCCCGGAAGCCAGATCTCGTCCAGGTTGAAGCCCGGCGGAACCGGACGGCGCGGGTTGGCGGCATGGACGATGGCCAGCGACACCACGATGGCGCGCGTCCACGCGGACATCTGGTATAGAAAATGGAACGGCAGCAGCACCACTTCCGGCGGAATGCTGGGGCAGTACTGGCGCGGGTAGAGGTCGAAGAGGCTGAGATTGACCTTGACGTAGCTGTTGGCCGCCTGAATACCGCCGAGTTCCAGAATGCGCCGGTGCAGCCGCGCCATGCGCGGGTCGTCCACCGGCACTCCCGCCAGCTTCAGCGCCACGTAGGCCTTGACCGAGGCGTTGACATCCGAGATCCCCTGGACATAGATGTTGAAGCCGCCATCAGGAAGTTGCCGGTCGAGAATGGAGCGCGCCGCTTTGTCGACGAGCGGCCGGGTCTTCGGCTCCCACTGGCCGTCCTTGGGCGGGTACAGCCACAACTGGAAGAGGATGAAATCGGATTCCAGGGTGGTGTCGGCGGTCAGTTCGGCGCACCAGTGCCCGTCGCGCGCCTGAAGGCGAGCCAGGTGCGCGGCGGCGCGGCGCACGGCCTCGCCGGAGGCGGCTTCCAAAGTGTTCTCGACTTGGACGCGCGTGCTCATCGCAGCGGCACCGTCAGTTCGGCGGGCAGCGAGAAGCGCACGTCTTCGTCCACCAGTTCGATCTCCTCCAGTTGGCGGAAACCGTGCTCGCGCAGGAATTCGATCAGCTCCTGGACCAGGTGCTCCGGCGCCGAGGCTCCCGCCGTCACCCCTACATTCTTCACGCCCGCGAGCCAGGCCGTGTCCACGTCGGAGCAATCGTTCACCAGGTGCGAGCGCACTCCGAAATTGTCGCCTACCTCCACCAGCCGCTTCGAGTTCGAGCTGTTTTCCGAACCGACCACCAGCAGCAGGTCGATGGCTTCGGAAATCGCCTTCACCGCCATCTGCCGGTTCTCGGTGGCGTAACAGATGTCCTGCGCGGGAGGCCCCTGCAGGTGCGGGAACCGCTCCTTCAGCCGGTTGACCAGGTCGCGAGTTTCGTCCAGGCTGAGGGTGGTCTGGGTGAGGTATCGCACGCGCGTCGAGTCGGGAAGATCCAGCCGGTCGACATCGTCCAGGGTTTCCACCAGGTAGCTGCGGTCCGGCACTTCGCCCAGCGTGCCGATCACCTCATCGTGGTCCTTGTGNNCGCACCGACGGCGCCACGCCGTGCGCGCTGAAGATGGCCCTGGCCCCCTCGGGCACTTCGTCCAGTTCCTCGACGAAGACCGCGCCGGCCTCGCGCAATTCATCCACGACGTGCTTGTTGTGCACGATTTCCTTGCGCACATAAACCGGAGGCCCGTACAGATCCAAAGCGATCTTCACCACGTCGATAGCCCTGACGACGCCGGCACAGAAGCCCCGCGGCTTGAGCAGAAAGATCTTCTTGTCCGCGCTATGATTGGGTGCGAAAAGCTTAAGAGGCATACAGGCGATTGAATACAATTATAACAATGCTCGAATGGACCGAGGTCAAAGTGGTGGACGGCGTAGACTTGCGATTGGTTGCCAGCGCTTCGGGTATTCGCGCCATTGAATTCGACGCGGAACCTGTCTCGGAAAGCCAACGAAACGACCGGAATCCGCTGTTGACGGAGGCCGTGCGCCAGTTGCGGGCCTACTTCACCGGGGCCTTGCGCGAGTTCAGCCTGCCGCTCGATATGCAGGGCACCGATTTCCAGAAGCGCGTGTGGGGCCAGGTGGCCGCCATCCCGTATGGCGAAACGCGCAGCTATCTGCAGATTGCTGCGGCCATCGGGTCGCCGCGGGCCGTGCGCGCCGTGGGCGCCGCCAATGGAGCCAACCCGGTGCCGATCGTGGTGCCGTGCCACCGTGTAATCGGCGCCAAAGGAAAGCTGGTAGGCTACGGCGGTGGGCTGGCGATGAAGAAGCGGCTGCTGGAGTTGGAGGGTGCGATAGCGCTGCCACTCGCGCTGTGAGATGGGGCAGACCAGCATTTTCGCAGGCGCTACCCCGGGGTGCCACGGGCTTACCCCGGATGACGGCAGGGGGACTTCACAGTATTTAATGTCCGGGAGGCGTTTTCCCATCCGCACGCTGTAAAATAAGAACTTACGGGTTCATGGCCGTGGAGACTCCTCTCCCGAGTGAAATTACCAGGCTGCTGCACCGCTGGCAGGTGGGCGATCGCGAGGCGCTGGGGGCGCTCGCTTCGGCGGCTTACGACGAACTGCGCGCCATTGCGGCCGGCTACCTCCGGCGCGAGAGATCCGGCCACACGCTTCAGGCGACTGGGCTGGTCAACGAGTTGTATCTGCGCCTGGCGCAGATACGTAGCGTGCAAATGGAAGACCGGCGGCACTTCTACGCCTTCGCCGCGCATGCTAATGCGGCTCATCCTGATCGATCATGCCCGCCAGGCGCGGGCCGGCAAGCGGCCGGGCTCGCAGGCTCGGGTGCCGCTGCACGAGGAGATGGCCTGGGTGGATGCCACCAGCGACGAGATGCTGGATCTCGACGTCGCCCTCAATGAACTGGAAGCGGTGGCCGAGCGCAAAGTGCGGGTCCTCGATCTGCGCTACTTTCTGGGTTGCACCAACGAGGAAGCGGCGCAGGTGCTGGGCGTTTCGCGCCCCACCATCGATCGCGACTTGGAGTTCGCCAAGGCGTGGCTGTACCGGCGGCTGGCGGGCCGCTCGCGGTGAAACCCTCCGTGCCTGACCTGACGGCTGGCGATGATGTGAAATTCACTGTTTTCGCGCAATGGTTATGAGGACCGCGATGGCATCGATCGAGCGGATCGAATCCGTGTTCCACCAAGCCCTGGCTCAGCCGCCGGAGCTTCGCGCCGCGTGGATCGAGGCGCAATGCCGGGACGATGCGGCGACCCTGCGGGAAGTTCTGTCCCTGGTGGAGGCGCATGACGAAATGAGGCGGGAGTCGGCGGCGACATCCTCTGAGCCAGCGCCGGTCCCGGGCGCGCAATTCGGACCATACTGCGCGGTGGAACTGATCGGGCGCGGCGGCATGAGCGCCGTGTACCGCGCGCGCCGGGCCGACGGGCAGTTCGAGCAGACGGTGGCGCTCAAGATCCTGTCGGCACACCTGGCCAGTCCCGAGTTCCTGCGCCGCTTTCAGAAGGAGCGGCAGCTCCTGGCGACGCTGCGCCACCCGCATATCACGCGTCTGGTGGACGGCGGGGTATCCTCGGCCGGCGACCCGTTCCTCATTACCGAGCTGATCGAAGGTCAGGCCATCGACCGCTTCTGCGACGGCGGCCGCCTGCCGGTCGCCGCCCGGCTGGAACTCCTGCTGCAGGTCTGCGACGCTGTCGACTACGCCCACCGCAACCTGATCGTGCACCGGGATCTCAAACCGGCCAACATCCTGGTGGACGCCGAGGGATCGGTGAAGCTGCTGGATTTCGGCACTGCCGGCCTGCTCGATGCCGATCGGGATACCACCGTGACGCGCGCCCGCATGTTGACGCCCCGCTATGCCAGCCCCGAGCAGATTCGCGGCGAGCGCGCCGGCATCGCCAGCGACGTCTTCTCGCTCGGCGTGGTGGCTTACGAGCTGCTGACCGGCGGGTGGCCGTTCGGCGATCCGGCCAGCGTGCTCAGTCAGATGAATCGTGCGGTAGGCAACACCGCCGCCAGCGTGCCGCAGGGCGTCATCACCCCGGGCGCCGCCGAATCGCGCGCCGTGTCCGTGGAGCAGTTGCGCCGTGCGCTGAAAGGCGATCTCTCCGCCATTCTGCTGCGCGCGCTCTGCGCCGACCCAGCCCGGCGCTACGACACTGTCCGCGAACTGGCCGAAGACGTGCGCCGCTATCTCGAAGGCCGGCCGGTGGCCGCACGGGGTGGCCAGTGGTTGTACCGCGCCCGCAAATTCGCAGCGCGCAATCGCTGGCGGATCGTTTTGGGCGGAGCGGCGGCCGCCGCCGTGCTCGCCGCCGGCGTCTACAGCTTCCTGGAGTATGGGCGCAACCAGCGTCGCATGGTGCAGATCCGCGAACTGAGCCGGTCCTACCTCACCGACATTTTTCGCGAGGTCTCGAACCTGCCCGGCTCCTCACGTGCCCAGATGATGATTCTCAGCCAGGCGCGCACGAATCTCCACGCGATCGAGGGCGACGCCCCGCGCGATCCGGAGTTGCGCCGTGCTCTCGCCGACGCCTACGTACGGCTCGCCGAGATCCAAGGTGAGCCGTTTGTCCTGAGCATGGGCGATAGCGCCGGGGCGCTGGCCAGTTATCGCAAGGCCGAGTCGCTGTCCTCCAGCACGCGCGACCGGAATCCGCAGACTACCGCAATCCTGGCCGGTTCGCGGATGGGGATCGCGGCCCTGCAGGTCCGCGCCGGCGAGTATCGCGAGGCTGCTGCAACCTTACATTCCGCGCTCGACCCCGCCCGGCAGCTCTGGCTGACGGGGCCGCCCGGCCTCGAAGCAGGGGGCCGCTCCACCGCCGCCATCTATATCCGCATGAGCATGCTGCTGGGGCACGCGTTGATGCGCGCCGCCGATGTGGATCGCAGCGCCGGCGGCATCCGGGAAGCGCTGGCGCAATTCCAGCGCACCATCGCGATCGCCCGCGAGGCGCGCCGTCGCAATCCCTCGCTCCCCGATCTGGCTGGGCGCTACAGCCAGTACACGGGGTATGCTTTGGAGCTGCTGGCCGCCTTCACCGGCGATCCGCAGTATTATCGCCAGGGATTGGAGGCGCACCTGCGCGCGGTAGAGTCCGACCGCGCCGAGTTCGCGCGCCTGGCGAACCCGCAGCACCAGCGCGATTACGCCGACGCGTTGGCCGGAGCTGCCTGGTGCGCCCATCTGGCCGGCGAGCACGGCGTCGCCATCGAAATGGCGGGACATGCCTTGACGCTCATGGAGCCGGTTTCCCTGTCCGATCCGAGCAGCCTGGAGGCGCGGCACGATCTGGCCGCCGTCTACCTCCGCCTTGGCGGCTCCGAACAGGCCGCCGGTCGCGTCTCGGACGGCTTGCGGCATCTCGCCAAGGCTCGGTCGATGGTCGGCCTGCCGGAGAAGATCGGGCCGGCCGATCGGGAGACGGTGGTGCTCTACGTGGACCTCCGGGAGCAGCTTGCGCAGGCCCTGCTGAAGCGCGGGGATCGTGCCGGGGCGGCGCAGGCGCTCGGGGAGGCTGTGGCCGCCGTGCGGGCCGGCTCGAGCGTGCCGCCGTGGCGCGCCGCCGAATTCGAGCGGCAGTGGCAGGCGGCCGCCGCCGCGGCGAACGAACGCCGATAGGAGCTGTGAAATTGTCCATGATGTAATTTGCGGCCGGGCTGCGCTATATAGGCAGAGGAGATATCTCATGTCTTTCAATACGGCTTTTGCCCGCAAAGCCATTCTGGGCGCGGCCATCGTTTCGCTATGCCCTTCGCTCGCTCTCTCGGCTGCCTTGCCGGCCAGTCTGCTCGCCACCGGCAACGTGACCATCCCGTCGTCGCCCTCGTCGCCCGAATACATCACGTTTACGGGCGTGGCGCTGACTGCGGGACAAACCTACTGGGTGGCGGTTCTGCCGGAAACGTCCACTAGTGGAGCTTCCTGGTATCAAAATCCCGACCTGCGCGAATACGTGGACTTTTTTGACGGCTTCACCTGGTCCGTCAGCAACTTCGGATCAGAGCTGCCCTTTCCCGGCGAGTTTGACGTCATCGGATCATCTAGCAATGTCTTATATACGGATATGGAAGGTAGCCCGTTTGGGACCGGCCACACGTGGGGTGTTGCGGGTGCCGACGAGGGTTACAACGGGTGGGCGTCCTACTTCACGCCGTCCGTTAGCGATTCGGCTACACGAATCGATGTCGTGCTGGGTCAGAACGAGGACTACGCTCTCTCTGCGACCGTCAAACTGTATACGTCCACGGAAAACATCGGCGCCGTGCCCGAGCCGGCTGAGGCACCTGTTTTGGGCGGCTGCCTGTTGCTGCTGGCGTTACGATCGCGCCGGCTACAGTCGATTCGGGAATGGCTGAACCGTTGAGAGGCGGGGAGGATGGAGCCACGGACAGGATTGGACCGTGCGACCCCCAGTTCACAAAACTGCCTCCCTATCGATTGAGCTACCGTGCTCTGCTGCCTCCCTAGAAAAGAAAATGGCACA
>PLMF01000435.1:17225-42480 GCA_003142355.1 Bryobacterales bacterium | reverse complement strand
GGGGTTACGTCCGGGGCCGGAGGTGGAGTGGAGGGGGCAATTGGGGCGGGATCGGGCGGAGAGGGGGGATGCGGCGGGTCTGCCGGCTCTTCCAAGATCTGGTCATCGACTGGAGGAGGCGGAGGGTCGGGGTTCTGGCAGAGGAAGCCGAGGGTTTCGAGGGAGCGGTGGTAGGAGCGCTCGGTGCAATCGATGCGACGCTGGAGGCGGCTGAAGGCGGTTTGGCCGCGGATGAAGGCCTGGCCGGCGGCACAGTCGTTTTTGGGAGTCCAGGCATCCTGGATTTCGCATTCGAGGAGCTCGGCATCGATTCTGCGAAAGCGGCGGAGCAGCCACTCGTCGTGGATGAGGATATCGACGAGGAGGCGTTCTTCGGGGGTGGCGGGAAGGAATCGCTCGCGATATTCCCGGGTAAGGGTTTCAAGGGCGGCGGGGTCTTCGCCGCGGATGACGTTGGATTTGGCGTCAATGCCGGATTGGAGAGCATTCATGCTGGAGACGGCCCTGCCCGCAACGGAGCGAGGGCCGGAGGAACGCAAAGCGTTCAGACGATTCGCCGCGATTTGTTTGATGGTTGACATAAAAAAAAGGACAGGCGGGAGGCCTGTCCAAATTTGAGAGTAGCATGGGGGTGGGCGGGGGGAAGGCGGGGGAGATCGGCATGTTATTGAGAGGATGGGAGATAGGAATTCTGAAAAAGTTGTGAATGGAAACCGGCCAATCAGGAAAAGCGCAGGGTGAAATTCTTTTTCAGCGTGAATTCTGATACTCAGGAGCGAAGGCCCGCAAGCGCATTTGTGAGGTTCTATCCGCCTTGGCCGACAGGCTGCTACCATCCAACACCGGACTTGCCATGTTGACACAATGACATAGGGTCATCTGGCATTCCCTAGTGCCAGCCGTTAATATGGATGCTCACGGCACATGAAAGCCCAGACGGCCGCGAGGAGCCCCGTCCGGCCCTGACGGAAGACACGACTCCATGGATCACTTCAGCGACAAAGTTAATCTCATCTGGGACATCGCCGATACCCTCCGCGGTCCCTACCGCCCGCCCGAGTATCGCAAAGTCATGCTCCCCATGACCGTCCTCCGCCGCCTCGACTGCGTCCTCGATCCCACCAAACAACAGGTCCTCGAAACCCAGAAGAAGTGGGGAGGTAAAGCCGCCGACGCACTCCTCCGCAAAGCCGCCCGCCAGAGCTTCTACAACACCAGCAAGCTCGATTTCGAGCGGCTCAAGGGCGACTCCAACAACATCGCCCCCAACCTCCTCAAATACATTCGCAGTTTCTCCCCCAACGTCCGCGCCATCTTCGAATACTTCGGCTTCGACGATCACGTCGCCAAGCTCGATAAATCCAACCGCCTCTTCCTCGTCGTTTCCAAGTTCGCCGCCGTCGACCTCCATCCCGAAGCCGTCCCCAACCACCAGATGGGCCTCGTCTTCGAAGAGCTGGTCCGCAAATTCAACGAAGCCGCCAACGAAGAGGCCGGCGACCACTTCACCCCGCGCGAAGTCATCAAGCTCATGGTCAACATCCTGTTCGACCCCGATGACGACATCCTCACCCACAAGGGCATCATCCGCACCCTCTACGACCCCACCTGCGGCACCGGCGGCATGCTCACCGTCGGGTCCGAGCACCTCCACCACCTCAACCCCGACGCCCAGCTCATCCTCTTCGGGCAGGACTACAACCCCGAAGCCTACGCCATCTGCTGCGCCGACATGCTCATCAAGGGCAACCCGCTCGACAACATCAAATTCGGCGACACCCTCGGCGACGGCAAGACCGAAGACTATCTCCCCGATCACAAATTCCACTACATGCTAGCCAACCCGCCCTTCGGCGTGAAGTGGGAACCCGAAAAGGACACGGTAGTCAAAGAGCACGACAACCAGGGTTACGACGGCCGCTTTGGCCCCGGCTACCCGCGCATCAACGATGGATCGTTCCTCTTTCTCCAGCACATGATTTCCAAGATGCAGCCCTACGCCCACAGGGACCGCCAGGGCTCCCGCATCGGCATCGTCTTCAACGGATCGCCCCTCTTCACCGGCGACGCCGGTTCCGGCGAAAGCGAAATCCGCCGCTGGATTATCGAGAACGACTGGCTGGAGGCCATCGTCGCCCTCCCCGACCAACTCTTCTACAACACCGGCATCAGTACTTACATCTGGATCGTCACCAACCGCAAGGCGCGCGAGCGCAAGGGCAGAATCCAGCTCATCAACGCGGTCGATTTCTACCGCAAGATGCGCAAGAGTCTCGGCAACAAGCGCAACCAAATCGGCGACCCCGACCAGATCGCCGAAATCACTCGCATCTACGGCGAGTTTCAGGAAGGCGAGCACTGCAAGATCTTCGACAACGACGATTTCGCTTTCCGTAAGATCACGGTCGAACGCCCCTTGCGCCTGAGCTTCGCCGTCACCCCCGAGCGCATCGAAGCCCTCAAAATCTCCCGCCCGTTCGAGGCTCTCGCCACTTCCAAGAAGAAAGGCAAGGAGGCCGCCGCCGAAATCGAAGCCGGCCTGCAATTGCAGAAGGATCTGCTCGCCTGTCTCGCATCGCTCTCCGCCAGCCCCGTAGGGGCGTCGGAAAATAGCCCATGGCGCAAGCCATGGGTTGAATCCGAAACCACGCAAGCCCCGTCAGGGGCGGAAGATCCGGTCGCGATGGACACCACATCCCACCCGCCCGGCACCGTTTGGAAGAGCCGCCCCGATTTCGAGATCGCCCTGGATGCCGCCCTCGACGCGAACGGCCTCCGCATCCCCGCGCCCCTCCGCAAAGCCGTCCTCTCCGCCCTAGGCGAACTCGACGAGACCGCCGAAATCTGCCTGAATCCCGACGGCAACCCCGAACCCGATCCCGACCTCCGCGACACCGAAAACGTCCCATTGAAAGAGGACATCCACGCCTACTTCGACCGCGAAGTCAAACCCCACGTCCCGGACGCCTGGATTGACGAAAGCAAAACGAAGGTCGGTTACGACATCCCGTTCACCCAACTGTTCTTTCGGGAACAGGTGTTGCCGTCGATCCAGACAGTCGTCGTTCGCATAGAGCAATCAGAGGCGATCCTTCGGGTCGCACTCAACAACCTGGTAGCCGCTTTGGGAAGGCCAGAAACATCGGCCCCCTGCAACTTCGCTCAGGTACGGCTACCGGCCGGCTGGAGCCGCAACAAGCTCGGCTTCCTCGCCACGGTCAAAGCCAGGCTGGGCTGGAAGGGGCTCAAGGCCGAAGAATATGTCGATGAAGGATACATCTTTCTGTCGACGCCGAACATAAAGGAAAGTGAAATCGACTTCGAGAACGTCAACCACATCACGCGCGAAAGATATGTCGAGTCACCCGAAATAATGCTCGAGGTTGGTGATGTGCTCATCGCAAAGGACGGGTCGACGCTCGGAATCTGTAACGTTGTGAGGCAGTTGCCCGCACCTGCCACTGTCAATAGCTCCATTGCCGTCGTCCGGCCGTCGGCCGCCCTCGACAGCGTGTATTTGTATTACCTCTTCCGGTCGCACCCGTTCCAATTGCTGGTAAGTCGAATGAAGGGCGGAATGGGCGTGCCGCACCTGTTCCAAGCTGACCTCCGCAAATTTGAAGTTCTCTTGCCGCCGAGGGGTGTACAAGCACAGATAGGCGCGTATCTCGATACGCACTTGGGTCTCGTAAGCCGATTGTACCCTCCGGCTGAAGCCCTCACGGGCGCTCCCGTCTCCGGAGGTCTCCTTTTCGAACTGCAACAGAGTCTGATTACCGCTGCCGTCACCGGCCAACTCGACATCCACCGTCACGAAAAGCAACTCGAGGCCCTCGCATGATCGGCTACCCCCGCCGGCTCTGAACAGGTGCATGCCGCCCAAAGCAGTCTGCGGTTGCCCGGCGTTCAGCCACTCCGGTGCCATTTCTTCGCGGGAGAGCAGCCTGCCGCCCTCCGCCTCGTATTCTTCGGCGATTTTGATGCTTACGCCCCGCCTCGTGCTCGCGGAGGTCACCCTTGGCTCGCGATTTCCCTGTGGCCCTTCTATCCCATCCGTCCAACAGCGTATGATGTAAGCACGTGAGCGTGTTGGCTGCTATCGGATTCGCCTCGGTTGCGCATCGGGCGCGACGAAACGCCCGCGCACGCCCACAGGACGGCAAGATACAGCGGCGACGTGAAGGACGAAACCGAAGAAAGGAGCCCGCGGAATGACCGCCCGTAAACTCATACAACTATTGGAAGCCTTGCCGCCCAATACGCGGCTTCACGTTGAACCAGCCGTGATATCGGCCCTCAAAGATGGAAGTACACCTCAGTACGTTTCCGAACGGGAGCAGGACAAGATCGACAGTGCGATCCTGCGGAAGAGGTCGAAACACCCAAAGTATGTGCCCTGGGAAGACGTGAAAGGGCGGTATGGCCTCCGGTGACTGGCAGGTCATATTGGAAACCGAGGCGGAACGCGATTTGGGCAAGCTCGGAAATCCCTCCCTCATTCGAGAGGCCCGCGAGGTGATCGACGACCTGGAATTTGATCCCGCGCCCCCCGGCGCCGTCAAGATGCGGCGGTACAACAATGCGTACCGGGTGAGGTTCGGTGCGGATGCCTACCGCATCGTCTATCGGGTTGACGAGAAACGGCGTCTCATCCGCGTGTTTGCGATTGGCCCGCGCAGGACGGTGTATCGGGGCATTCGGGGATGAAACGCGGTTCTCAAGAAACTCGCCTGGCCCGCCCAAAGCTCGCGCTAAAAAGCAACTCGGCCCTGGCATGATCGACTATCGCGAAATCAAGTTCGAAGAAGCCATCGAGCATCACCTCACCCACCACGGCTACTCCCAAGCCGATTCCAAAAACTTCGACCGCGCCCTGGCGCTCGATCCCACCGTCCTCCTCCCCTTCATCCGCGAAACCCAACCGGCCAAGTGGAAAATCATCGCCGACTACCACGGCAAGAACGCCGAAACCGTCTTCCTCGAAGAGGTCACCCGCGCCATGGACGCCCGCGGCTCCCTTGACGTCCTCCGCCACGGCGTCGATTTCTTCGGCAAGAATTTCTCCCTCGCCTTCTTCCGTCCCGCCCACCGCATGAATCCCGACGCCGAGAAGGATTACAGCGCCAACCGCCTCACCCTCACCCGCCAGCTTTACTACAGCGCCGAGCACAACAAGTCGCTCGACCTCGTCCTTAGCGTCAACGGCATCCCTGTCGCCACCGCCGAGCTAAAGAACCAGTTCACTTCCCAAACCGTCGAGCACGCCAAACATCAGTACCGCACCGATCGCGACCAGCGCGAAAAGATCTTCGCCTTCAAAAAGCGCACCCTCGTCCATTTCGCCGTCGATACAGACCAGGTCTATATGACCACCCGTCTTGCCGGCGCCGAAACCGACTTCCTGCCCTTCAACCTCGGCAACGGCACGGCTGCCGGCAACCCGGAAAACCCCGACGGCTACAAAACCGCGTACCTCTGGGAGCGCATCTGGGAGCGCGATAGCTGGATGGATCTCCTGGGCCGCTTTCTCCATCTTGAAGTCGTCGAGAAGATCGAAAACGGCAAAAAGGTCCGCAAGGAAGCTCTCATCTTTCCGCGCTTCCATCAGGTCGATGCCGTCCGTAAACTCGTCACCGATGCGCGCGCCAACGGTCCCGGCCGCCACTACCTCATTCAGCATTCCGCCGGCAGCGGCAAAAGCAATTCCATTGCCTGGCTGGCTCATCACCTCTCCACGCTGCACGACGGCAAGGACCGCAAGGTCTTCGATTCCGTCATCGTCATCACCGACCGCCTCGTGCTCGACAAGCAACTCCAGGACACCATCTACCAGTTCGAACACAAGCAGGGCGTCGTCCAGAAGATCGACGAGAACTCCCAGCAACTTGCGCTCGCCCTCAAAACCGGCGTGCCCATCGTCATTACCATCCTGCAAAAGTTCCCCTTCGTCACCGGCCACATTGGCGAGCTTCCCGACCGCCGCTATGCCGTCATCGTGGATGAGGCCCACAGTTCGCAATCCGGGCAGGGAGCCGTTAAAATGAAGGCCGTTCTCGCCGCGCCCCGCATCCGCGAGGAAGCCCGCCAGCGCGCCGCCGAAGAAAAACTCCCCGATTACGAAGAGGAGATTATCCGCTGCGTCAAGGCCCGCAAGCGCCAGCCCAACATCAGCTTTTTTGCCTTCACCGCCACGCCCAAGTACAAAACCAAGGTCCTGTTCGGGCGCCCCGGCCCCGATGGCGCCCCCGAGGCCTTCCACCTCTACTCCATGCGCCAAGCCATCGAGGAAGGCTTCATCCTCGACGTGCTCAAGAACTACACCACTTACAAGACTTATTACAAACTCGTCAAGTCCGCCGATGACGACCCCGAAGTCGAGCGCAAGCGCGCCGCCAAGGCCCTCGCGCGCTTCATGTCGCTCCACCCCCACAACATCGCTCAAAAAACCGAAGTCATCATCGAGCACTTCCGCAAATACACCGCCCATAGGATCGGCGGGCGGGCCAAAGCCATGCTGGTGACAAGGTCCCGCTTGCACGCCGTTCGCTATAAGCGCGCCTTCGACAAATACATCCAGGAAAAGGGCTACCCCAACATCCGTACGCTCGTCGCCTTCTCCGGCACCGTCATCGACCCGGATCTGCCGGAATCCGAGTTCACCGAAGTCGGTATGAACGGCGGCAAGATCTCCGAAAAGAAGCTCCCCGAAGAGTTCTCCAAGCCCGAGTACCAGGTGCTCATCGCCGCCGACAAATATCAAACCGGATTCGACCAGCCGTTACTCCACACCATGTACGTCGATAAACGCCTGGACGGCGTCCAAGCCGTCCAAACGCTCTCCCGGCTCAACCGCAAGTATCCCGGCAAAGACGACACCTTCGTGCTCGATTTCGTCAACGACGCGGAAGACATCCAACAAGCTTTCCAACCGTACTACGAACACGCCGCCGTCGGCGAACAGGCCGACCCGCGCCAGTTGTACGATCTCCGCACCGCCATCTACACCCTCCACATCGTCTTCGAAATCGAAGTCGAGCAGTTCGCCGCCGTGTTCTTCAAGCACCACCGCAAACAGACGCAGACGGACCACGCGCTTCTCAATTCCATCGTGGACAAAGCCGTCACACGCTATGAGGAGGCCCAGGAACAGGCCAAGCTCGATCTCCGCGCGCGCATGACGGCCTTCGCTCGCCTGTATACGTTCCTCTCGCAGGTCATCCCCTACGATGATTCGAGCCTCGAGAAACTCGACGCGTATCTGCGTTTCCTGGATGAAAAACTGGGCAGCCCGAACCCGCACGACCCCATCAATCTCGATAAAGACGTGCGCCTGAAGTTCTACCGGCTTCAGAAAATCAGTGAAGGTCGAATCCCGCTCGAACCCGGTATTGGTGGCAGCCTTTCCGCGCCATCCGAGGTCGGCACGGGCAGCAACGAAGATGGGCAGGTGCCGCTCTCGCAGGTGGTGCAAGTCCTCAACGAACGCTTCGGTACCAACTTCACTCCCACCGATGAGCTCTTCTGGGAACAGGTGCGCGACGACGCCGTTGCCAACCAAAATCTCCAGCAGGCCGGCGCCGCCAACACCCGTGACGATTTCGCCTACGCCCTGTTCCAGCACCTCGAAGAGCTGGTGGTCGGCCGCATGGACCGCAACGGCGGCCAAGCCGGTCTCTTCTTCGAAAACTCCGAGGTCCGCACGGTAATTCAAAGCTGGATGCTCGACCAGGTCTACGACCGTATCCGCGCCTCCCAGTCGGCTGATGCGACGGCCAGTTCCAAAGCCTAAGGTACGCGGCCAGGCGGATTGTCGGACGCGGCAGCTATGGGAATTGAATGCCAGTTTGGTACTCTCGGACAGCCAAAACCGACGCCTCTGGCTGTCCGATTCGGGTTTCGCACAATGCATCCAGTCGGCCAGTGGGGAGCGATCTACGACGCGAACCGTGAGTGAGGATCAACTGCGGCGGGGACGGAGCTCAAAGTTCAAGCCTTCCCGCGCCTGAAGATGAGCGAGCACGCCAAACAAGTTCTTGGCCGAAGGGTTGCCATTCGGCCCAAACATCCGCATAAGGCTGTTGGCCGGGATGGATGTCGCCGCTTCCAACTGCCGAAAGCCGACTGTGGCGTTGATATAGTTGCGCAGGATCGCGCGGCCGGTCCTCTCGTCGCCGGAGAGCATGAGTTCGATTGCTTCCCGAAGCAACGCCTTGCGGAATCGCGGTTCCTGTTGGGCGCGTTCGCGGATCGTTTCGCGAAAATCCTTGGTTAGTGGCATCGTGTCTCTTCCTGAGTCTTCCTGTTCCGGTAGTCTTCCCAATTCGCTTTTGCCCGGCGGATGTCTTCCTGCTGGCGCTTCTTCATGCCGCCGGCGAGCAGAATAACAAGCCGGTCGCCGTCCCGCCCGAAGTAAATGCGGTAACCGGGGCCAAAATCAACCCTGAATTCGAGAACGCCATTACCGACCGTCTTGACATTGGACAGGTTGCCGTCGGCAATTCGTTCAAGCGCCGTTGCAACTTTCGCCGCGGCTTGAACGTTGAGTGCACGCAGCCACTTCGTAAAGGGGCTTCGTCCGGCGGTGTCGATGTATTCCCGAACGTCGAGCACAATTCGATAATAACATATATGTTAGCATTGAGCGTCGATTCGGGCAGCAGCCCATACCACCAAGAATGTGCCACGAGGGCCCCAGACGGCGCTGGAGGAAGTTTGGCCGGATCAGTACCGACAAGCCGCCAGCGCATCGGGAGAGCGGGTCGTGAGGATCCATCTGGCCCTGCCGTATCGGCTGTTGAGTTAAGATTGGTGATGATTTCCACGAGTCGCTCTCCGTTGCGGCGTCTTCCAAGCATCGCGTTCCTGATCGGCCTGATGACTGGCGTAGATCCGGGGATGGCGCAAGCTCCGACCGCGGCCGCGCGGCCAACGCGGCCGACGCCGCCGACCCGCGATCCCAATACGCCCGGTTATGTCACGGCGAAAGAGTTGCCGGACGGCGGCAACGCTCCGGCAAAGGGCGACGGGAACTTTATCCTCGGGCCCCTACACAACCCGGCACCGGAGATGACCGCGCAGGAAGGCGTGCCGCAGGGAACGGTGTTCACGTTCACCATGGAATCGGCCGACAGCAAGATCTATCCCGGCATCGCGCGCGAGGCTAACACCTTTGGCATGGCGGACCCTACCGACCCCGCCAAGCTGGTAGTCACCGCCAGCCATCCCGCTCCCTACACTCGCCGAGTGGCTGTGTATGTCCCCAAACAATATGTCCCCGGCACAGCCGCGCCGTTCATCGTCGGGGCGGACGGACCTGACGGGGCGTTATTCACGGCCCTGGACAATCTGATCGCCCAGCATCGGGTGCCGGTGATGATTGCCATCTCCATTGGCAACGGCGGGGGTGACGCCCAGGGAAGCGAGCGCGGCCTGGAATACGATACGATGTCAGGCCTCTACGCGGAGTTCGTCGAAAAAGAGGGCTTGCTACGGTCTACGGCGGGGTGTATAGTCGAATCGTGGCCGGGAAGCCAAATGGAGATTTTGGCTTAATGGCGCAATTGGGCGGCATTGCATCCGGATTCAATCCCGGTATTAGCACACCACTCCAAACATAGCCTCCCGGCGGAGAGGAGACAGAACCAATGAACATCTCAGTTTTGATAAGCCGAGTTGGTGGATTACTCGCGCTAGTTTCCAGTGCTCTCGCCGGGACAGTCTATGTTACCGACGACATTACCTATAATAATCCTTCCGCCTTCCAGGGGACGCAAGGCCCATATTGGGAACTCCAACCGAACGGAAGCTATCTATATACATTCACCTCTATGTGGAAATATACGGATCTAACCTCGAACGACAACCTTACTTTTGGCACGGTGAATCCACCCTGGTCACCCGAGTGCTGTCACATCGGAGATCCGATAGTGACAAAAATGGACGGCTCCTACTATCCAATTGACACCTGGGTGTACATCACGAACTTTGCGACCGTCGCCACATCCGGCGAGGTCCCTGTCAGCTACCAGACTCTCACCACAACCTCGGCGTCGTCCATTCAAATGGTCGCGCAGACTCAGCGTTACTGGGTCTATGACTGTCCCGAACCCGGAACCCTAGTGCCCCCAGGATGTGGCCTGATCGGGTTAGGAAGCTGGTACTGGTTGAAACGGCGCTGCCAGAAACACGGGTCTTCGGAACAATGGAGCGACAAGGAAGGTTAAGGGTTCTTACTTCAACCTGCCGCCAGAATCCGATGCAGTCTTTATAATAGACTCGTCGGAGGAATTCGTGGGTGAATCGGGTGAATAGGTGGCAGTAATCCGTCCCGCACCCGGCGGGGGCTTCGCCCCTGCGACCTCCTGAAAACCAAAACAAAACACCTTTCCAAGAAGAAAGAACAAAAAGCGTTCTGCGCCCTCCCGCTGGTCGCGAATCGAGCAGGGCGCGTCGTTGGCCGGTTCCAGTTGATCACCGAAGGGACACTGACCGGCAGCCAACCGCCACCCGCAGAATGGCCTTTGGAACGAGGAGCGGCGCAGACCTTGAAATCCCAGGTCGGTTCCGCCGGGCTCCAAAATGCGGCTTTTTACATGTCAAGAGCAACTTGGAATCCGTTGAAACAGTGTGACTTACCGACATTTCCAATGCGATTTCCCATGTGTCCCGAAGACCGGCATCACCCACAGATTCCCCGGACGAGGCGAAAAAGAAGTGCTGCCTCTGGTGGAGAAGCAAGCGAACGTGAAACTGACCAAAGATCCCGAGGGGCGGGCGACTATGGGCGGCAGTTCCGGCGGCTCGTGCGCTTTGATCATGGCGTGGTATCACCCCGAGCTATACCACCGCGTCCTCACCTACTCAGGCACTTACGTGAACCAGCAATGGCCGTCGAGCTCCCAGACCCCCCACGGCGCATGGGAGTTCCATGAACACCTCATCCCCAACACTCCGGCCAAGCCGCTGCGCATCTGGATGGAAGTCGGCGACAGGGACCTTCTCAATCCGAATGTCATGCGCGACAACATGCACGACTGGGTGGTCGCCAATGAGAACATGGCCAAAGCGCTGGCCGCCAAGGGCTATCATTATCAGTTTGTGTTTGCGCGTAACGCCGGGCACACCGACCGCGCCGTGAAACAACAAACCCTGCCCGAGGCTCTGGAATATGTATGGCAGGGGTACCCTGTCGCGGGCGCGAGGAATTGATGGGAGCGGTGAGATCAGGGCTTTTTCGACTTGAGCTTGACGATCTCGCCATCCACAGTGAACCGGCCGAATCCATGATGGTGGATGGTTTTGGGATTTTTTTGCGCGGGATCGGACCAGGCTTTGAGCACCTCGAGGATGAAGAGATTGTACTTGTTGACGAAACGGGTATCGGCCACCTGGCATTCGAGATTGGCAAAGCACTCGGCCACTAGAGGCGGCGCCACGCGCTCGGCTGGGGCCGGAGTCAGGCCGAATTTCTCGAACTTGCGCACGTTCCGGCCGGAGCAGTTGCCGACCTCGACGACTTTGGGCGCCAGTTTCAGGGCGGGCAGGGCGATCACGCACTGTTTAGTGGCCCGCAACGCGGCAAAGCTGTAATTGGCGCCGCTGACCACACAGGCGACCAACGGCGGCTCAAACTCGACCATCATATGCCAGGACATCGCCATGACGTTGGAGTGTCCCTTTTGGGCGGTCGTCAGCAGGACTACCGGACCCGGTTCGAGCAACTGGTAGACTTTCGAGAGAGGCAGATCTTTCATCATGGTAGTGGGTCGACTGTAATCCATTGTAGGTCGGCTGGCGGCGAAAAGCGCGTGCTGTGACCGAAGACGGCGGTGGCGCCCGTACGGCGGCACGGCTGGCGAGGCGTGGTTTGCGGGCCAGCCAGAAGTGTCGGCATGAGTGCCGACACGGCAGCCTGAGAGGCTGCGCCACAATAGACGGTCTACACTGGGTCTATGGGCTTGAGAATGGCGACGGCAGTTCTGGCGGCGGGTTCGCTGGGGCTTTGGGGGCAGAGACCGTGTAACAATACTCCCGCTTACTCCGCTTGCGAGGTGGTGTTCGAACTCGGCGAAAAGGACGCGGCGGCGCATCCGCATCCTTATTCGACCGTCGATGTGAACGTGGAGTTTCGCTCGCCGCGGCATCGCACCTACGCGCTCCCGGGTTATTGGGATGGCGGCCGGCGCATGGCGGTCCGGTTCGCGCCGACCGAGGCCGGGGATTGGGACTACCACGTCACCAGCAATATCGCCGAATGGAGCGGCAAGACGGGCACATTCACGGCCGCGGCTTCGGAAGCGCCGGGATTCATACGCGCGGCCAACATGCATCATTGGGCCTACACGGAACGGGACTCGGCGGGGCTCGACCGGCCGCACCTGTGGATGGGCTCGAACGAGACGCGCTTCGCATTTGTGGACGACGCGGCGTTCCGTACGGTGGCGGACGCGCGTGCGGCGCAGAAGTTCAATCATGTGCGCGGGGTGGTGATGGAAGAAGGGAAGGACGCGGCATACCAGTCGCCGGACTCGCCGGACGTGGCGCAGTTTCAGCGGCTGGACCAGCGCGTCCGCTACCTGAATGAAAAAGGGATCGTGGCGGACCTGGTTCTGGCCGGCGGGCCGGGCTGGCTGACGAAGGTCTTTCCCACCTGGCAACAGCGGCGGCGCTTCATCCGCTACATGGTGGGGCGCTACGCGGCCATGAACATCACCTGGCAGGGGGTGGACCGGTTCGAAGATTACGCCGACGGGCGCGCGCTGCTCAAGGAGATCGGAGGGCTGCTGAAGGAGATGGACCCCTACCAGCACCCGCGCACCACGGGTGCGGGCGTGACCTCGGCGCCACTGCTGGACGACGGGTGGATGGATTTCGCGGCGCACGGCACGGCCGACGACAACGTGGGCGCCATCGAGCATCAGCTCTATGCGGTGCCGTTCGTGAACGTGGATTTCGGGCGCGAGGACAGCGACGCCGCGGCCTTCCGCCGCCGCCTGTGGAACGCCACCATGGACGGCCAGTACGTCACCTATACGGGCAGCGGCAACGGCGCCAAGCAGATGACGGTGTGGTTCGACTTCATGTCCGACACACGCCATTGGGAGCTGGAGCCGTACTTCGACGTGGACGGCGGCCGGGCGGTGGCGCTGGAAGACACGGAGTACGTGGTCTACGTGGCCCAGCCGGGGCCGGTGGAACTGGTGGTGGAGAAGCACGGCTACGACGTCTACTGGATGAACCCCATCGACGGCGAGGTGGTGAAGATGAAGAAGAGGTTCAGCGGCGACCACTTCACGGGCGAGCCGCCCGACAAGTCGCACGATTGGGTGCTGCACGTAGTGAGGGAAGGCCATTTGGCGGGCATGAACAAGTCGTACAAGTTCGAGTCGCGCGAGATCGTGCTGCAGGAAATCGAGTCGAACAGCCCGAAGGTGCCGTTTGCCATCGAGCAGCCGTCGGGCGATATGCGGGTGACGCTGCCGCCGCCGTACGCGGCCAAGATCACGCGTGAGACGCGCGCCACGCGGTCGATGATGTGGCTGTGGACCGGGGAGGTGGCGGCCGATGGCCAGGGTTATCGCGTGATCGGCACGGGGCAGAAAGGCATGCTGTGGCCGCTGGCGGGCCTGGCGAAGAACTTTCCGGCGATCATGCACATGCGGCTTTACGGGATGAACGCCAACGGGAAGGTGTACACGATGGACGCGGCGCTGGGGCTGAACCAGTGAATCCGCTGATTCTGGCGATCGATACCACGCACGAATGCGGCAGCCTGGCGCTGGCGCGGGGAGAGGAGCTGATCGAGGAAACAGTGCTGCACGCTCCCGGCGGCTTCGCGCACGTGATCTATGGGCAGCTTGCGCAATTGCTCGGCCGGCATGGAGTGAAGCCGGCCATGGTGGATTGTTTTGCGGCGGCCTCGGGGCCGGGTTCGTTCACCGGCGTGCGGGTGGGACTGGCGTGCGTCAAGGGGCTGGCGGAGGCGCTGGGCAAGCCGGCGGTGGCGGTTTCGAACCTCGAGGCGATGGCAAGTTTCGGCAGCGCTCCGCGGCGCGCGGTGGTGCTGGATGCGCGCCGAGGGGAAATCTACGGCGCGGTGTACGACGACGCCGGCCGGCTGGCGGCGCCGGAAGTGGTGATGACGCTTGCGGCTTGGCTCGATATGCTTCCGGAGGGCGAAATGGAGTTCATCGCGATGGACCCCGCCGCGCTGGCCGGAACCCGCTTCGAGCACGCCCGAATCGCGGCCGCGCCGCCGGCGCTGGCGGGCGCGATTGCGCGCATCGCGCTGGGACGCTTCCTGAGGGGCGAAGCTTCGGACCCGGCGGCGCTGGATGCGAACTACGTGCGCCGCTCGGATGCGGAGTTGTTGTGGAGGGAGTAGGGGTCCCTACTGCGTCACCTTCACCACGAAGTAGGTGACCTGTTTGCCCGGATCGACCTTCATCTGGTGGGGGGTCTTCGCGGGGATGGTGACGATGTCGCCGGCACTGAGCTTGATCTCGGTTCCGCCGCTGATTGAGGCGCCGCGAATCTCGTTGGGCGCGGTGGTTTTCCCATCCACCACAGTGCCACCGTAGATGAGCGTGGCCTCGCCGGTCTCCACCACCGTAATATCGGCCTGAGTTGCATGGTATTCCGCTTCGCCCGAGGCTTCGCGGTGAGCCACCATGAAGCTATAGTTGCCGACACTCGTCAACTGCTGGGTGGCGGTCTTGGATGGGCCCATCTTGGCGGCCAGCGTTGTGGCAAACGCTTTCAAATCCGGCGCCTTCCAAAGATGGAACCCTGCCGGGTCTCCCGCGGGTGCGGCGAATCCGGCGAAGAGCAGTGCAGTCAGAATCAGTTTCATTTTCAGTGAGATCTCCAGGTCCCACGGGGTGATTATCGCACAGCGATGGCGAAGGGGGCGCTGCTGGAGCCGTCCACGGAAACCGCCAGCGGGACCTGGGCGCCCGCGAACGACTGGGTGAGGACGATCTCAATCTGGAACAAGCCGTTGGGCGCCGGCGTGACTTCGAGTACCGGCATGGAGACACCGGAGACTGTTACCTGCATGCGGCTGGTGTCGCCGGTCACGGCCGGGTCGAGGCCCGTTACCAGCACGTTCACAAAGTCGCTCATGGCGACGGAGTGGCTGGCATCGAGCGGCACGCCCGAGGCGTTCGTGACGCCGGCGATGGCAGGCGGCGGATTGCCAATCTGCAGGATGACGGGAAAAGCGGCGGCAGAGCCGTTGTTCAGGTTCAGCGTGGCTGGGCCGACCGGCAAACCGGGGGGAACCACGAAATTGATCTGAGCGGGCGAGGCGAACAGGATCTGGACGGGGACGTTGTTCAATATCACCTGAGCGGCGGTGGGCGAGAGCGCCAGGTTGGAACCGTAGATGGCTGCGATGGCGCCGGGGTAGACGGTTTGCTGAGCGGGCAGGGCATTGACGATGGGCAGCCCAATGGAAGGCAGGCTGGGGTTCACCGGCTGAGTCTGAAACGCGAACGGCTGGGTAACCACCTGGAACCCCGAGACGACGCTGAACTCGGAGGCGCCCAGCGCGGCGTTGGGGGCCACTACCACGTTGGCCTGCACGTGAGTGGGGCTCAGCACCCAGAGGCGGTTCACGGTTATATCGCCGGTTCCGAATCCGACGGTCACCTGGCCGTCCACGAAACCGGCATTCTGCACGTTGATATCGACCATGGAGGAAACGCCCGCCGGCAGCGCAGTCCTGTCCAAGGCGGCCTGCGGCGTTCCGGTTATGGGATAGGCGTAGGTGGGCGGGTTCGGCGATGGAAGGAACGTGGAGTTCTGCCCGTCGGCATTAAACACGGTGACGTGGGATACCTGGCCGCTGGCGCCCGTGGGCGGCGCCACGGTGATGGAACCCTGGGCGTCGGCGCCGCTGAACGGGATTTGCACAGTGGCTTGAATGCCATCGAAGAAAACGCGGCTGTCGAGACCGAAACCGCTGCCGGTTATGGTGACGGTGCCATTGGCGCTGGCAGCCACCGAACTAATCACCGGCGCGCCCTTTTGCACCAGGGTGATGGCGTCCGGCAGCACGTACATGTCGTTGCCGAAATTGAAGACCATGTGGCGTGGACCGGCTCCCGCAAACAGCGGCGGGGCGATGTAGAGATCCAACACCCGCTGCGGGCTGCCCGAATGGACGGATGGCCTGAGATATTGGCCGCTGGCGGTGGAAAAGCCACCCAGGATGGTGACCGATTGCGGAATCGGGGTGTCCCCGTAACTTGCCTCCGCCAGGACGTAGAACGCTCCCAGGGTGGTATTGACGTAGGCCGGTGTGACGGGAACTGCGTTGGCGCCTGGGTAGTAACTGGAACTGCGGGTGGCCGGGTCGAGAAAACTGTAGGTGATGATGTCGTACATCGGCACGGCCGCGCGCGCCTGCACCGAGAAATTCTGGTTCGCAACCACCGTACCGCCCACCACTGAGATCGAAATGGCCTGCTGTGGATCGAGCGTGCCGGGATAGAAAACCGTCCCAAACGGGCCGCTGGCCTGGAGGGGCTGGCCGTTGGGATCCACCGGAAGCCGGAGGCCCGAGCCGTCGGCGGGAGTGGCGTCGGGAGGGAGCGGGTGAACATACAGGAGGTAATTATTGGGAGGCAGGCCGCTGATCTGGTAGGATCCATCGGGGTTGGTCAGCGCGCTGACCGCCGGTCCGTTGGGGCTGATGGCGACCACCGAGGCCAGAGTCACGCCCTGGCCGTTCAAGGTCACACGGCCGGAGATGGAACCGAAGTTCGCGGCCCAGTTAGCCTTGCCGTACAGGACCGAAATGGCCGCGATGTCATCGGCATCGAGAGGCCGCGCGCGGGTGGTATTGCGAATGACGTCCTGCGACATGGCGCTCGCCGTCCAGGTGTGCTGCAACCCGAGGGCGTGTCCGATTTCGTGAACGGCAGTGGTGTAGAACTCCTCGAGGTAGCTGGGTCCCGGCCCCTTGTTGGTATTGTTCGACAACAGGACCTGCCCTCCAATAATGGTGGTGGTTCCCACCATCACCGTGGGCGCGCCCTGCCCGAGCAAGCCCGGAGGCAGATCGATGAAGAGCACGTTGCCGCCCGGTGTGTTGGAGTTCTGGCCGGCGGTTTCGGTGCCGCCGAAGGCCATTCGCAGATCCGAGCTATCCACCGAATTCCACGCGGCGAGCGCGGTTTTGACCTCGCCGAGAATGGAGCCGAGGCTGTCATTGGGGGCATACACCGACGGACCCGAGTCGCTCACAAAGAACGTCACGGTCTTGTTGGGCAGAGCAGAGAGGTCGAACTTCTCCTGAACCGGGGTATCGGGGGCGTTTCGGAAGTAGTGGACGTAGTGATAATAGGCGTGCGCGGGCGCGCCCATCAACGCTACCGCTACGGCGACGAGTGCCACCCGCCCGATGCGCATCGTATCCCTCATTGTTGGCTCGCCCCCTGGCTGGATTTGAGCGTGCCCGCAATCCGCGATCGGAGGTCGCTCAGGCGCATCGACAGCACCGCGTCTTTCACCGGTTGCGCGGTTTTGGGATTGAGCATCAATTCGCGGGTGGCGGCGCGCGTCGCCATGGGATCGGCGGAAACGGCCGGCGCGATGGCGAAAAGGCCCTGCGTGAGACCCATGATCTGAGTCAGGCCCGCGCGGCTGGTCCACAGAAAGAACACAGACTCATCGCCCTTGTTCAACACAGGCGACCCCGAAAAACTCTGGCTGAGGCGGTTGACCACTCCACCCGCAACCACTACTTCGACGAAAGTCTGGCGAGGTCCTTTGAAGCTCTCGCTTACCTGGACCTTATAGTGGGTATAGATGACCGAACCGGTGAGCGCGGCCCAGGAGTCCACGACCGTGCCGCGGACAATGGCGGTCGATTGGGCGATCATGTCGTCCAGGGTCAACTGCTCCAAGGTGGCGCAGGGGAGCGGATGAATCCCGAGGACCAAGAGCACGGCAAGCCAGGCGGGGCGCTTCACGGTGTGGAAAGAGGCACTTCTCATGCCAAGTGAACCTGTTGATTCTGAGGTGGTTATGGGTGGGTGGGGGCTTGGCGGTGGGTTGGTCGGACACGGTGTTGGGGCGCGGTGTCTCAACCTTTGCCGGGTCTGACGATCAGCATGGGCACCGACAGGTTGTGGCGCACAGGGTCGATGGTGGTTCCGAAGATCAGATCCTTCAGACCGCCGTGGCCGTGCGCGCCCATGATGACCAGGTCGGGCTTGGTTTCGTTTGCGTAGCGCACAATCTCTTTCTTGGGGGAGGAGGAGTGGGTGATCGCCGTCTCGACGATAATGCCTTGATCGCGGAGGGCTTGGGCGATGCGGTCGAGGTACTGCTCGCCCGCCTCAACTTCCGCGGTGGAGGCGTCCGGGCCATAAATCTGGCTGGTGACGCCTTCTTCCACGTGGAGCAGGAACAGCTTGGCGCCGTGGAGCTTGGCCATGGCGGCGGCATGGCTCACCGCCAAGCGGTCCAGGTGGGAGTGGTCCAGAGGAACCAGGATGCGGTGGTAGACCGGCGCGGCAGCGGCTTCGGCGCCGGCGGTGTCGGGCAGGACGATCGGCGCGCGGCCGAACCTGCGCGTCCAGCGGCTGATCAGGGGTTCCATGGTGACCCACAACAAAAGTAGCAGGAGAACGGCCGCGGTGGGAATGGTCGCCAGCCAGACCACGGTGTGCCAGGCGCCCGCCGCAGCCAGCCATTCCGCAACGGTAAACCACGCTAGGCGCAGGTTTAAGCCCACTATCACTACGGCCGTGGACCAGGCCAGCACGCGAACCCACAGGGAGTTGGCGAATGAACCCATGCGCGCGCGGTCGCTGGTGAAATGGATGAGCGGGATGACGGCGAAGGGCAACTGCATGCTCAGGATCACCTGGCTCAGGATCAGCAGGCCGAAAGTAGACTGGTCGCCGGCGAAGTAGATGGTGAAGGCGGCCGGCACAATGGCCAGCGCGCGGGTGACCAGGCGCCGCAGCCAGGGCCTCATGCGAAAGTTGAGGAAACCCTCCATAACTACTTGACCTGCCATGGTTCCCGTCAACGTCGACGACTGCCCGGAACAGAGCAGGGCCACGGCGAAGATGACCCCCGCAAAGCTGGTCCCCAGGAGGGGGACCAGCAGCAGGTGCGCCTGCTGAATCTGGGTGACCACGATACCGCGCTTGAAGAACACGGCCGCGGCCAGCACCAGGATGGCGCAGTTGACGAGCATGGCGCCGTTCAGCGCCACCGCGGAATCGATCAGGTTGTAGCGGCAAGCGGTACGTTTGGCCGTCTCCGAGTGGGCGATATGGCGCGTCTGCACCAGGGCGGAGTGCAGGTAGAGATTGTGCGGCATGACGGTGGCGCCGAGGATTCCGATGGCCACGTACAGGCTGTCGCGATTGAGCCGCGGAACCATCCCGGTAAACATCTCGGAGACCGACGGCTTGGCCCAGATGATTTCAATGCAGAAGCAACCGGCCATGACGGTGATGAGGGCCAGCACGAAGGCTTCGATGGTGCGNNATGTGGAACAGCAGGTTGAGGGCGATGGCGGCGCCGAGAACTTCCGCCAGATCGCAGGCCGCGACGGCGATTTCGCACAAGGCCCAGAGGGCCAGGTTCATGATCCGCGGATAGGTCTCGCGGCAGGCCTGCGCCAGGTCGCGGCCGCTTACAATCCCCAGGCGCGCGCTCAAGGTCTGGAGCAGGATGGCCATGGCGTTGGACATGACCAGCACCCAGATGAGTTGGTAACCAAAACGCGCGCCGCCTTCGAGATCGGTGGCCCAATTGCCCGGATCCATGTAGCCGACGCTGATGAGGTAGGCGGGGCCGGCAAAGGCGAACATGCGCCGCCAGAAAGACACCTGGGAGGTTCCGACGCTGGCATGGACCTCAGCCAAGGAGCGCGCATCCTGCCTTTGATGTCCGGGGGGGGCCATGGGATTTACTACAGTTAAGCAAGCGGGGCGGGAGCTGTCAACCTGTTACCATGGAGTTGTTCCCATGTGCCTGGCGGTTCCCGGCAAGATTACCGAACTGCACGACGAGGGTGGCGTCCCGATGGCGCGGGTGGACTTCGCCGGCATCAGCCGCGAGGTCTGCATGGCGTATCTTCCGGAGGCGCGGCCGGGCGAGTATGTGGTGGTGCACGTAGGGTTCGCCATCAGCCAGGTGGATGAAGAAGAGGCTGCCCGGACGCTGGCGGACTTGCGGGAACTGGGCGCACTTGCCGAGCTGGAAGAGCAATCACTCGCCCAGCTTGGGGAATAACGCGCGGTCCAGGATGCGGCGCGTCAGTTCTTCCATGGTGACGAACTGGTCCTGGTCGCGGAAGAACAGCTTGTCGCCGGGGAGCAGGCCCACTTCGATCATGAGGGGCTCTCCGCCGCGTTCGATGCGGAATCCCGGCAGCGAGGCAACGATCGACATTTCGACCTTGGCGCGCTGCTGCCACTTGCCCTCCTGCTCTTCCCGAACGGCGATGCGGATTTTGGACGCCTGCAAGTGGATGTCCGCCGACTCGGGTCCGAAGGCGCCGACATAAGTTTCGATGCACGCGGCCAGATGGCGGTACGCCTCTTCGAGGGCGCGCGGCAGGCGCGCCAGGATCTGCGCCTCCCGTTCACGCCGCTCCTGCTCTTCCTGGACCCGCATTTGAAGCCACTGAAAGCTCATGTGATTCCATGGTAACAGGGCGGGGCTGGGCGAGGCATGCCTCGCCCCGGGGCGCGGTGCAGGGGCCGGGCGGCCCAAAGGGCACAATGAGCAATCGGCCGCGGAACCGTCCGCTACTGATACAGGGCCAAGCCGTCGATGAAAGAGTTGTACCTGAAAGAACTGGGGATGTTCGAGCCGTCCTTCTTCAGGGTGGCATTGAAGCTGCTGGGCGTGGCGCTGGACCATACGCTCAAGGAACCGGCAGGGGTGCCGGCGCTGACCTGAGCGGCGGTTATAGTCGGCAACCAGGTGAGAATCGAAGCGGGCACGGTAAACGTCCCCTGGCCGGCTGTGGTGGTGCAGACGAATCCGGTCGTGGTGGTGATCTGGTTAGTCCCCGTGCCGGTGGTGGTTCCAGAAGTGCCATTAATCAGTACTGCGTCCGACGCAATGCCGCCCGTCCACTTGATGGTCAATCCCGCGCTTTCCGTGACGGTGGTGGGCAAGGGGTTGTTGAGGGTGAGCGGCGGGCCGATGGTGATCGAAGTACTAAACGGTCCCACGTCGTTGCCGCCCGAGCCCGTCACATTGTACGTTCCCGCCAGGATCGAGCCGCTGGGCTGGCCCGGCGTGGAGGTGCCTTCCGTGAACAGGTAATAGTAGGCGTTGCTGGTTTCCGAGAGCTGCTGATTGTTCAGGTTCGTACCGGAGGGTCCGGTGAGGGTGACCGTGCCGGCGTCGAAGGCCGTCGAATGGCCTGCCGTGACCGTGCTGTTGGTGGTCGTGGTACGAGCCACCACGCAGCCTCCGGAATTGGCCAGGATGGCGCTTTGCGTGTTGCCTGACGAGGACAGTTGGTAGCCACTGATCTGGGAGAAGGACCCGGCGATGGAGTCGGCTTTGAGGGCGCCCAACTCAGGGTCGGTCGACGTGGTCTGCGCGAGCGTAAAACCGCCAGTGGTGATGGTGCCGCCCTGATCGAAGGCCACCAACTGCTGGGTGGTATAAGTGGAGCTGACACAGGCGGTGGCACCGGCGGGAGCGATGGAGATAGACGTAACCGCGCTCAGGACGCCGGCCACGGAGATCTGCAACGTCACGGAGCAGCCGGTGGGAACGTTGGCCGGCAGGGTGAAATTGATCTGATCTTCCCCGGCGAACTGGTTGAGGCCCGCGAAGACTACCGGGATGGAGACGCCGCCCACGATGGCGGCAATGGGTTCGGACTTGCTGAAGTCGTAAAAGACACCAGCCGAATTATCCCCCAACGCATAGGGGCCGATTCCGGTTCCCCAGGCGACCAAGGTTTGTCCCGGCTTGGCGGGGGAACTCAATGATCCGTTGTAGTTGCCGGTGGTCAGGCGATTCACATCGTTCTCCGACTGCGAAATGTAGTTAAACACCACTGCCAGACCGGTGCCGCTCTGATCCTGCGTGAACAGGCCGGGTTTGCTGGCCACCACCTTGGTCAGAAACTGGTTGCTGACCGTACCGTTGGTGACGGTTACGTTGTAGCTGCCGACCGGGACGGTGGAAGGCAGGAGGGCGTTAATCTGGTCGTAGCCACTGGCCTTGTAAACGCCGATCAGATACACGTCCGTACCGGTTCCGCCCGCGACGGGCGTGAAGGTGACTTTGACGCCGCCCACGGATTTGGGACGTGGAAAGTCAGTGGCTCCAGACGAAGACGGAGTGAGGTTCGTGCCATAGATACTGAGGAACTCCCCCTGCGCAATGTTGGGCGTGTTGCTGGCCCCATCCTGCACCGAGGAAATGGTCGGCGGCGCAGTGGTGGTGCCGCCACTCGTGCTTACGGTGCCGGAGCCGGTAAAGGTAAAGTTGAAGGTGAAGCCCTGACCCACCTGCGAACTGCTGCCCGCCAGCGTGGGGAAACTTCCCTGATACCCGGAGAAGCTGCCGGTGCCACCCGTGATGGTCGCCGATGCGTTGCCGGAACCGCCTGTCAGGATGTCGACCGGCTCCGAGGAGGTTCCGAACAGTGTGCCGCCGGTCAGCGTGATCGTGAAATTCGCCTTCACCGTCGAGCTGGTAAGCGCTGTAAGAGGAATGGTACTGGCGAACGTACCGCTTCCCACGTTCGTCAGCGTGATTTGGCCGGTATTCACGTAGCCGCTGGCGGAGATGGTGGTGGTTCCGGTCAAGGTGAGCGTGCTGCTCACGGTTGCGGCTTGCGCGCCCGCCGCAATCAGCAGCGCCAGGGCAAAAGGCGCAAATCTTCTGGAAAGGGATCGTTGGACAATACGCATCATTATGTCTCCTCCGTACCGGACCTTAGGCAGCCCAGCATCCCTGCACTATACAACGAAACTCGCCCCCCCGGCAAACAGCGCGAACTCGGTGAGCACCAGGCTGGCGGAGGCCTGGGTCACACGCAGGCGGAAACGCGATGCCGTGGTGGGGCGGTCGAGCCGTATCAAGCGACGGCAGCCAACGCTGGTTGCCGACGCCAGCGGCTCCCACCGTCCCGAATTCCAGCGATCCACCGCAATGGCATCGATGCGCTGCCCGAAACGAATCGCCTCCCGAATGCGGATCACGTTGAACGTGGCGGCACGCCCCAGATCCACGGTCACTTCCGCGGCGAGCACCGAATCGTCAGTGGCCCAGTAAGTGTCGTTGCGGCCGTCGAAGAGATTCATGGGACCGTACACCCGGCTGTTTCCGCGCACGTTGGAGGCGGATGCGCTGGCTCGCGCCGCCAGGTTCCGGCCGAACGTCGCGCGCCGGAACTCCCCGAAGCCTTTTAGCGAAGCCATGTCCTCTATTTGCAGCAGGCCATGGCGATTGGGAGGCACGTTCAGCAGCAGGTTGGCGCCCCGGCCGACCGACTGGTAATACAAATCGGCCAGTTGAGGTAACGAAAGGGGAATTGCGGGCGACCCCTGCTGGGCAACCTACCCACCGAATGTCGGGTCCCATGTCGCTCAAGATGACGGCGTCCGGTTGCAGAGAGCGCACCAGGTCCCACGTCCCGGGCCAGTCGTAGTAGGTGTTCTTGTCGATGGTCCGTTTCTCGCGCGCGCCGCCGTAGAATCCATCTCCGCCATTGGCGCCGTCGTGCCAGACCTCGAAGACCGGGCCGCATCGGAGATGTCGCGGACCACGTCGCCATGCCCCGATCGCCACGAGCTGCTGCGCACGGAGTGCTCCGTGGTCCTGGTCGGCCACAGGCAAAAACCGTCATGATGTTTGCAGGTGAGAATGACGCCCCGCACGCCGGCGCCGGCCAAAGTGCCGGCGATGGCATCGGCATCGAACGCCGCGGGCTGGAAGATGTTGGGATCTTCGTCGCCGTATCCCCATTCCTGGCCGGTGAATGTGTTCACCGTGAAATGCAGGAAGGCGGCGGTCTCGAGTTCGTGCCAGCGAATCTGCCGTTCCGTGGGCGTTGCGCCGAAGGCCGCCGGCGGCGGGACGGTGCGGGCCGCGGAGGCGGCCACAGCGGCCGGCGCCGCCAGAAAGATACGCCTGGTGAGCATCAGATGCGCTCCGGCTGGTCCACCGTCAGGGCGCCGCGCAGGTTGCCGGTGTTCAAAGTGGCGGCCGGTTCGAAGAGCAGGATCTCGACTTCTTCGCCGGCCGCGGGGCGATGCTCCATGCCGCGCGGCACAATCACGAACTCGCCCTGGTTCACGGTCGTCTCCCGCTCCGCTCCGGTTTCATCGCGGCAGCCCATGCGGAAGCGGCCGCGCAGCACCAGAAACAGCTCGTCCTCCACATGGTGGCGATGCCAGACGAATTCGCCTCGAAACTTCACGACCTTGACGTGCTGTCCATTCAGCTCGCCCACAATCCTGGGGCTGAAGTATTCGGAAAACGAGGCCAGCTTTTCGGCCAGATTGACTTTGCGCACAGAGGATAGATTACCGCAACGGCTTGGCCGGAGCGGGGGGGCGAACCACGCCCAGGTACATCAGCAGCACGGCCACCGTGGTGAACTGCCCGCCCACGGAAAGGACGCTGTCGGCCAGCGCCATGACCACGCGCGAATAGGCAGCGTCCTCAAAAGCGCCGAGGATCAGGAAGCTGCCCACCAGGCTTGCCACCATCAGCGGTAACATCACCAAGAAGATGCGCCAGCCGTGGCCCTTGCTCAGGACGCGGCTGCGCGCCAGAATTTCGGTTTCGCGGTCGGCCTCGATGGCCACAATCACATCGGCGAAGATGAGCCTGACCATGGCCACCAGGCCGGGGATGAGCAGCAGCGCCGCCCAGAGCGCCACCGTGACTTCGACTTTGAACATGTTCCACAGCGTCTTTCCCCATTGGCGGCGGCCCCAGCGCAGGGATTCGCGCAGGGGAGCAGTCTGGCCGCAGCGGAACCTGGCCACCAGGCCGTAAACGACCGCCGGAATCACCAGCGCGCCGAGGAACAGGTCGCTGAGATCCAGAGCGAGGTAGGAGACGATTCCGCTGGTGGGGACATCGAGGACGTACAACAGAAACTGGAGCGCCAATTTTGCGGGGAGATAGACCAGCAGCGTGACCGCCGCCAGAAAGCGCAGGTTGGCGAAGAAGAGGACGGCGGAACGGACCAGGAGGCGGAACGCGGAGTGGAAGGGTTCGGTGGGGAAATCGATCTCGA
>PLMF01000435.1:0-17193 GCA_003142355.1 Bryobacterales bacterium | reverse complement strand
GAGGTGAAGGCTCTCGACCCCGCCACCAGGACCGCCACTATCGCCCACGGCAAGATCGGCGACTGGATGGAGGCCATGACCATGGAGTATGCGGTGAAGCCGGACAGTGAATTCCAGAAGCTGCACGCCGGCGACCGGATAGAAGCCACCGTGGTGGTGAGCGGCGACAAGTATTACGTGACAGGGGTCAGGGTCAAATAGAGGTGCGGAATCAAACAGGGCAAGCTAAAGCATGCCCCACCAAGACCATTTGGGAGTCCAAAATGCCAAATACCAACGATAATTTGAAAGAGTCATTTGCTGGAGAAAGCCAGGCGAACCAGAAGTATCGCGCCTTCGCGAAAAAGGCGGAGCAGGATGGGTTACCCAACATCGCCCGCTTGTTTCGAACCACGGCCGAGGCGGAGCGCATTCACGCCGAAGGGCACTTGAAAGCTCTCGCCGGAATCGCCTCGACGCGCGAGAATCTGCAGGCGGCCATCGATGGAGAGTGCTACGAATATACGAAGATGTATCCTCCGATGCTGGCGCAGGCGGAAGCGGAGGGGCACCGCGCCAAGGTGATGTTCGGCTACGCAGTGAAGGCCGAGGCCGTGCACGCGGAGTTATATAAACGGGCGCTGGGAGCGGTGGCGCAAGGGGGGGACCTGACGGAAGCGAAATTCTATTTGTGTCCGTTCTGCGGGAACATCGAGTTCGGCGACCCACCGGATGCCTGTCCGATTTGCGGCGCGCCGAAGGCCAAGTTCGTGGAGGTGGCCTGAGTTATTTGGCCGGCGGTTTCAGGAGTTTCTCCAGCTCGGCGCGAATGTTGGTGGCGGGGTCCTTGAAGAAATCGCTCTCGCCCGGGCAGTCGGCCCGTATGATGCCGCGGCGGTCCAGGAAGACCATGTGGGGCACGTGAAGCGGCTTGGTATCGAGGATCGTGCGCTGTAAATAGGCCATGGCGGCGGCGCGACTGGTCCAGCCCATCGGGAACGGCGGCTGAAACTGCTGGAGAAACGCCGCCATGTTCGGTTGCGCTTCATCGTTGAACGCGCATTCCAGCACCTGGACGCCGCGCAGGGCATATTCGCGCGACAGGGGACCCAACAGCCGGGTGAGGTCCTGGCAATGCGAGCAGGTGGTGGAGATGAAGGCCAGCGCCACCACTTTCCCCCGATACTGGCTGAGATGGACGGCCGGGGCGCCGAGGCGCTCGATGGTCAGCGGCGGCGAGGGCCGCGGGGGTTCCGCCGCCATGGCGATGAGGGCCGAGGCGGCGCAGAGGGAAACAAGGATCGCGGTACGCATAGCCAAACATCTCTTATACTACAAGTTTCCGCAGCTCCATGGTCTCGTTCGATCCACTGTTCCGGAATCCGCACTGGCAAACCGTGGCGGGCCATCTTTGGAAGCGCGATGGCGGCGAAGCCCGGTTTCCCATCGAGCGCCGGTTGTTTCAAACCGAGCCGGATGTTCAGGTGCTGGTGGAATCGCAACGGCCGGGCGGCCGGGCGGCGGGCGAAATCGTGATGGTGCACGGCCTGGAAGGCTCCGGAGAGGCGGGGTACATGCGGAGCCTGAGCGCGGCGGCACTGGGTGCGGGCTTTGCGGCGCACCGGTTCCACATGCGCACCTGCGGCGGGACGGAGCGGCTCTGCCGCACGCTTTACCACGCCGGGCTCACGAGCGATCTTTTGGCGGTGCTGCGCCAGCTTCGCAGCGAAGGGCGGGCGCCCGTCTTTCTGGTGGGGTTCTCGCTGGGCGGCAACGTGGTGCTCAAGCTGGCCGGGGAGATGCGGGAATCGGCGGGGGCGCTGGTCCGCGGCGTGTGCGGGGTTTCCGCGGCGCTCGACCTGGCGGCCTGCTCGCGGTGCATCGCCCAGCCTGAAAACCATTTCTACGAGCGCCGTTTCGTGCGCCGCATGCGCGCCCGCCTGTGCGCCACCGGGCGTTACCAGGAACGGAACTTTCGAGGCGTGCGCTCCGTAAAGGATATCGATGACCGCATTACCGCGCCCTCGTTCGGCTTCGGCGACGCCGCCGGCTACTACCGGACGCAATCGGCCATCCGCTACCTGGAGGGGATTCGGGTGCCGGTGCTGCTGATCCAGGCCAAGGACGATACGATTGTTCCGTTCGACATCTTCGCCGCCGGCGTCCCGCGCACGAATCCGCGGATCGAGCTGCTGGCCACCGAACATGGCGGCCACCTGGGATTCATCGGCCGCCGGCCGCACCGTNNCGCGGGAGCAAGCTGCGCAGCTTTCTCACGCTGCTGGGCATCATCCTGGCCACCACCACCCTGATTGCGGTGATGTCCGTGATCAGCGGCATGGACGTGTACATCGCCCAGAATGTCTCCAGCATGGGCGCCGACGGCTACCGGGTGCAGCGCATCGCGATGATGCAGTTCGATCCCAAGAAGTACCTGGAAATGCTGCGGCGCAACCCGCAGTTGAAGAAAGAGGAGTTCGAGTTTCTGCGCTCGCGGCTCACGCTCACCCGCGAAATCGGCATGACCGCCGGCCGCGGCGTCTCCGTGCACCTGGGCAAAGAGCTGATGGAGAATGTGGGCCTGCAGGGTACGTCGCCGAATATGGGGGTGATCAGCAACCTCGAGGCGGAAGAGGGGCGCTTCCTGTCGGAAACCGAGAACGACCGGCGCATGAACGCGGCCTTCATCGGTCACGACATCAAAGACCAGCTCTTCCCCAACGCCAGTCCCATCGGCCGGAGCATCTCCGTGGAAGGGCTTCCGTTCCAGGTGGTGGGGGTGGCCAAGGCCAAGGGTTCGGTGTTCGGGCAATCGCAGGACAAATTCGTCATTATTCCCGTCGAGACGTACTTCAAAATCTGGGGATCGCGCAACGGCATGACCTACGCCGCCCTGGCGATGGATCACGACCACCTCATGCAAGCCCAGGAAGAAGCCCGCGTGGTGCTGCGCGCCTACCGGCATCTGAAGCCGAAGGATGACGACACGTTCGCCACGCTGAGTTCCGATGCGTTGCTGGACTTCTGGAACCAGTTGACGGGGGCGATTGCGGCCACGGCGGTGGCGGTGGTTTCGGTGTTCATGGTGGTGGGCGGGGTGGTGGTGATGAACATCATGCTGGCGGTGGTGACGGAGCGCACGCATGAGATCGGCATTCGCAAGTCGGTGGGCGCGCGCCGCCGGGACATTCTCAATCAGTTCCTGGTGGAATCGTCGATGCTGGCGGCCATCGGAGGGGTATTGGGAGTGATGCTGGCCTGGATTGTGGCGGTGCTGGTGCGGAGCCTGACGCCGGTGCCCATGTCCGTGCCGGTGAGCGCGGTGGTGGTGGGGGTGACGCTCTCCGCCGCGGTGGGGCTGTTCTTCGGCATCTACCCGGCGCAGCGGGCGGCCAAACTCGATCCCATCGAGGCCCTGAGGATGGAAAAATGACCCTGGTTTCGATCGGCAACGGTATCCGGCTGGCGCTGGCCACCACGCGCGAGCACAAGATGCGGTCGTTTCTCACCATTCTGGGAGTGATCATCGGGACCGGCGCGGTGATCGGCGTGGGTTCGATCATCGCCGGCCTGGATGGGGCCATCACCAACCTGCTGAGCAGCTTCGGTCCCAACACCATGATTGTGCTGAAGGGGAAGGCCATGGGGGACTGGACGCGCGAGGAGCGGCGCCGCAAGCCGCTCTCGCTCGAAAACGCGCGCGCCATCGCCGCGCGCTGCCCGGCGGTAGAGCACGTCAGCCCCTACATCTTCCCCATGAGCGGCATCCACACCGCGCGTTACAAAGGGAACGACATATACGGTATCCAGATGGGCGGAACCGAAGAGGGCTACGCCGCCGGCGGCACCACCATGAAGTCCGGCCGCTTCTTCACCGATTTTGAGAGTTCCCACCACATGCCGGTTGTGACCGTGGGCGAGGACGTGCAAAAGCAGTTGCTGCCCAACGAGGATCCGCTCTTCAAATGGATCCAGGTGGATGGCCATTCGCTGCAGATTGTCGGCGTGATGAATCGTCCGGCCGCTTCGCTGCCGGGCCAGGACGATACGCGCGTGCTGATCCCGTACTTCACCATGCGCAAAATGTATCCCAACCTGACGGAGCATATGCTGGTGGTGATCGCCTACCCCGGGATGCTCGACAAAGCTCAGGACGAGGTGCGCGCGGTGTTGCGTCTGGAGCGCCGCGTGCCGTTCAACGACCCGGACAACTTTTCCATTTCGACCGCCGCGCAGATGATCGAGCAGTTTCACGAAGTGACGGCCACGGTGGCGCTGGTGATGGTGATTCTCAGCTCGATCGGCCTGCTGGTGGGCGGCATCGGGGTCATGAACATCATGCTGGTGAGCGTCACCGAGCGTACGCGCGAGATCGGCATCCGCAAAGCCGTAGGCGCGCGCCGGGCCGACATCATCGTGCAGTTCCTGACGGAGGCGGTGGTGCTGACGGCGCTGGGCGGAATCATCGGCCTCACGCTGGGCTGGCTGATCTCGCGCGCCGCCGGCCTGATTTTCCCGAACCTGCCCACGGCGGTGCCGCTTTGGGCCGCGGTCAGCGGAGTGATGGTGTCGGTGGGAGTGGGTCTGTTCTTCGGCATCTGGCCCGCCGGCCGCGCCGCGCGCCTGGACCCGGTGGAAGCGCTGAGGTACGAGTGAGGGGGGGTGGTGTCAAAAACGTCTCCGCAAGAGTGCGGAGACGGCAGACTGAAGTCTGCGCCACGCCGGACGGGAGCAAGCTGAAAGGCGGTGGGTTTGGACCCGGAGATCGAATCTGAATGCCCGCCGGTGTGTTACCGTTCCGGGGGATGGATCAGTGGAATGACCTCGCGCCGGCCGCGCCGGTAAACGCGGAAGTCGGCCAGATCCGTGGTAATCACCGGGTATTTAGGGTGCAACTCGCTCAGGCGGATCAGGCAAAGGTCCGCCAGATCCGGCTTGCGATCGGCGTAGCGTGCCGCCAGTTCGGCCAACCGCGAGACATGTTCGGTCAGAACCAATGCGGACCGCGCCAGGCCGTCGCGGAGGAATGCCAGCACCAGGGCGCTGCCGCCAAGGTGGAACGCGGTTTCGGCCAGGCAGGCTTCACAGGTCAATAGCGGTTCCGTTACCCTTTCGGCGATACCGACCGCCCATTTATGGTGGTAATCGTTCCGGTTCCCGAACGCCACCAGAAAACCGGTGTCCGCGATCGCTTTCATTTGCGGGAAAAGCCCTTGCGAGACGAGAGGTCCGCCGGTCCGGAAACCGCGCCGGCCAGGCGAAGGAACGGACGTCTTGGGGAGCTCCGGGCCTTCTCGAGTTCCTCCCGGACGATTCGGCCCTTGGGCACACCCGTCCGGCGCGCGGCGTCCTTCAGCCACTCCGCGAGATCCTCGGGTAGCCGAACAGTAATTGTGTTACTCATCTGCTCGAAGTGTAACACACCACGACGCGGCGGTGCCAGGTGCTCCGGGTCTGCCAGGAACTCGCCCGCGGCTTCCGTGCCGAATTTGCCGATGCCGGCGGCCACCACCATCATTCTTTCGGTGGTCGGGTCCAGGAGCCGCGCCACGATGGCGTAGTCCTCGGTGAGCTGCAGATGCGGCACCGTCATGCTCACCGACCAGCCTTGAGCGGGGTTCTGCCGGTCCTTGATCCACCAAGTCTGCGTCGCCAGGTCCTTCTCAAAGCTGAAACGGAGGGGCCCGGTGAGCCGCAGGGTCCAGGGGTTGTTGAAGGCGCCGATGAGAACCACGGGCCCGTCTCTCAAGTCCGTGAACGTGGTGAAGGCCGCGTTGCGGATGCGATACGGGCTCTTTTTCAATTGCAGGAGCCCGGCGAGTCTGGACAGCGTAGCGGCATCCGCCAGTGCCACATGATAGGCCTCCAACTTCTGCAGCTCGCGTAAGCTCAGAAGACTCTCGGAAGCGCCCTGCTGTCCCGTGGGATCCGGGCCGTTGGCGGGGCTGATGCACAGCACCACCGGGCTGGATGAGTCCAGGACCGGACCCCAGAACCGGTCCAGCGCCGTGGGATGAACCACGGATGCGATCCACAGGCCGGCGCCAAGAAGCATCGCAATCGCTGCCTCGCCAAAGCACGGCTGCTTGACATTGGCGGCCCCCGACGCAGACCGTCACGCGAAAGCCGGCACCAGTTTGCGGCCCCGCTGGATCAGGTGGGGCGTGTGCTTGGCGATATCGGCCAGGAAGACGCGCGGATCCGCGGGCTCGATCCGCAATTCGGAGGCGAGACCATATTGGATTCTGACACGATCGTCGGAAATCGGACCGACAAAGGTGATCACCTGGTAGGGGATCGACCGGCGCCATAATCCGCCGCGGATCAGAAGTCCCTCTCCGGTAGTCTGGTAGGACTGAGGATAAGCGCAAATCAGCAGAACCAATAATACCGGCCCGGCGATCCAGTAATTCACTCCCAGCAGAAGCACCATGATGGCGAACGCGATGGCCGCGGCCATCCACCAATCGATCTTGGCTTGATGAGTCATACAGTTCTCCCGTGGAGGCGGCCGGGCACTCCCCGGCCGCCAGGACGACACACAGTTCATCCCGCTTTCCGCTTGGATTTGATCTCCTCCAGCAGGCGGTCGATCTCCTCCTGCTTCTCCATCGCCCGAAAGCGATCTTCCACGTTGTCGGCCAGCAGCTCGGCGCCGGCCTTGGCCGCGGCTTCGCTGTGGTGCACCTTGTTCTTCATGCGGTCGAAGGCGGCGGCGTTGGAGCCGTCGCCGATGTTGATGCCGGCGTTGGTGGCCTTGCCCAGAGCGCGCGAGCGGCGGTGCTGGGCAATCAGCATGTCGCTCTTGGACTGCGCCTCGGCCAGCTTCTGCCCCAGCTTCAGGAGCGCGGTCTTGAGATTCTCGACCTGCGTCTTCTGGTCCTCCACCTGCTGCCGGAAGCTTTCGGTAGTGGACTTATAGCTCATGGAACGCTCCACCGCGGCGCGGGCCAGGGCGTCGTCGTGCTTGTCCACGGCCAGCTCGGCGCGGCGCATCCATTGCCGCTCGTTCTCTTCGTTCTCCTGTAGCTTCTGCTCCAGCACGTGCTGGTCGGCTATGGAGATGGCCACCTGGGTTTTGACCTGGAGCAACTGATTCTGCATGTCCAGGATCACCTGCTTGATCATTTTTTCCGGTTCTTCGGCCTTATCGACAAGGTCGTTGATATTGGCCCGGATCAACGTTGAGACTCTCTCTAAGAGTGCCATGGGGTTCTCCTCTCTTACCTGCCTGCTTACTTACTGCCCTCCGCCCTTGGCCGGGTTATCCGGCTTGGGCGACTTGTCGCCGATGGTCCGTATCTTCGAGAACAGCTCGCTCAAGGGCATGCCCGAGAGCGTCTCGAACAGGGCGGGGACCTGCGCCGCTATCTTGGTCAGGTCGCCCGTGATCTTGTTCAGGCCCGCGGCGTCGCCGCCGGTGGAAACCACGGTGATGCGGTCCACGTTGGCGAGCGGCGCGGCCAGGGCCTTCACGATCTCAGGCATGCTGGCGAACAGCCGGTCTATGACGGCCGCCTGGTTGTATTCCTGGTAGGCCGCGGCTTTCACATTCATGGCCCGGGCTTCGGCTTCGCCCTTCTTGAAGATGATTTCGGCTTCCGCTTCGCCCTGCGCGCGAATGGCCGAGGCGTGGCCTTCGGCCTCCATAATGAGGCGCTGCTTCTCGGCTTCGGCCAGGGTCTCGATGCGCTGGCGCTCGGCTTCGGCCGGTTTGAGCACGGTGGCATTCAGCTCGCGCTCGCGGCGCTGGATCTCGGCGTCCTGTACCTTGACCTCGTGCTCTTTTTGCACCTGCTGGATGGTGACTTCCTCGGCGCGCACCTGCTGCAGCATGACGTTGGTCTGGATGTCGTAGGCTTTGTCGGCCTGCGCCTGCTGCTTCTTGACCATCTCCGTGTAGGCGGCCTTCTTGACCTCGAGGTCGCGCTGGGATTCGGCCTGCTTGGCCTGGGAAAGCGTCTCGGCCAGTACCCGCTCCTGGTCGGCCTGGGCCTTGGCGACAGCGGCTTCGCGCGATGCCACGGCCCGCCGGATGGCGGTGTCGCGTTCGGCCTCGGCGGTGGCCACGTCGGCGTCGCGCTTGATCCGCGCCACGTCCGGCCGGCCCATGTTGGTGATGTAATCGTTCTTGTCGCGGACCTCTTTGATGGTGAAGGAAATCACCTCGAGGCCCATCTTGGTCATATCGTCGGCGCAGGTGGACCGCATGCGCTCGCCCACCATCTCCGGCTGCTTGACGATTTCTTCCACAGTGAGCTGGCCGATGATGCCGCGCAGGTGGCCTTCCATCACCAGGCGGATGAGGCCCTCGCGTTCGTCGGGCGACTTGGTGAGGAACTGCTCGGCCGCCGTGAGAATGGATTCCGGATCGGACTTGACTTTGATCTGCGCTACGGCTTCCACCGTGACCGCCACGCCCTGCCGGGTGTANNATGACGGTGCCGCGGCCTTTGACGACGCGCGTGCCGCGGAAACCATAGACGATGATGGCCTCGTGCGGGCCGGCCTTGCGGAACAGCTTGGCGAACATGGCCATCAGAAACAGGATCGCCAGGATCATCAGACCGGCGATCACAAAGCTTGTGTTTTCCATAAATGTGAACTCTATCTCCCGTTAGGGCAAGCTAAAGCATGCCCCACCAGGTGGGGCATGCTTTAGCTTGCCCATCTCACTGACTCTTTGGCTCCAGCTCGCCCGCGGGGTCTTCCCAGGGGCAGACATACGCAATTCCTTTCTCGTAGCGCGTAACCATTACCTCCGCGCCTTTGGGGATGGCAATGCCATCCTCGCTGCGCGCGCCGGTGACGTGGCGCGTGCCTTCCTGCGAATAGATCAGCTCGCCGGTGCCGCCGGGCCGGATAGGAATGCTCATGCGGCCGAGCACCCCGACCATGTCGTAATCTGCCGGGTCGAGAGCTTCCTCGCGTCTCATCAAGACCCGGGCGAGGAACCAGAACACCACCGCCGCGGCGCCGATGCCGCTCAGGGTGGCGATCGCCAGCGCCAGAAGAACCCATACGTGGTAGTAACGCTCGAGCAGATACCCGGTGCCCCCGAACCAGGCCAGGAAGGCGGCGATGGTGCCGAAATTGAAGCACGACAGATCGGCGCGACCTCCGCCAGCGTGCGCATGCGGAATATGGACTCCATGATGAAGATGCAGGTGCGGCAAATGCAGGTGCACGCTGCCGGCCAGAAACGCCAGGGCGCTCAGGCCGAACCCGACGAGGAAACAAATGAGGTAGAAATCCGACCAGGTCATGAACGCCTCCTCGGTTTACGATCCGGCGCCGGAGCCGGGGCCTTCAGCACCTCGATCAGCCGCTCCGCCAGCCCCGGATTTTCCAGAATGGTGCCCAGCAGCATGAGGCACATGCGCGAATCGGCATGGCGCGCGATGGTGAGCAGGGCATGGTGCAGCTCCGCATCGCGGCTGAAACGCTCGGCCCCACCGACCAGCCACAGGTCGAGCTTGTCCTCCAGGGCCCCGATGTCGGAAATCAATTCGTTGGAAAAGCCTTCGGGATCGTCCACCAGGTAGCCGGGATGCACCTTAAAAAAGCGCGCCAGCAGCATGCGGCTGGAGTTGGTGAGATGCGGCCGGGCGCCGCTCTCGATCTGGGAAAGGTAGCTCTGGCTGATGGATTTGCCGAGATCCTTCTGAATGAGGCGTGCCATTTCGAGCTGGGAGAGCTCACGGTCGAGTCCGCGCAGGGTGCCCTCGACCTCCCGCAGATAGCGAAGTTTTTCACCGAGCTTCATATTGCAATCTGTGATTACTATATGGCAATTTGCGATTGTTGTCAAGGGAAAAATTGCGGAGAATTCGTCCGCCGGAGAACCGGCCGCCAAACCGGTGCGCGACGTAAAATCGGAATACGCCCATGGCGACCACTGTTTCCGCTTCCATCGCGCGAGCGCAACTGGGTGCCCTCCTCAAAGAGGCAGCCCAAAACAGGACCCGCTTTGTCATCACCAAGAGCGGCAAGCCGACCGCCGTGCTTCTTTCGATTTCGGATTTCGACGACATCCTCGAGGAAGTCGACCCCGAGTTTAAGAAGAGTCTCACCGCGGCGGCCCGCGAGCACCGTTCCGGCAAGGCGGTCACGCTGAGGGACTACTTGAAACAGCGGCTGGCTGGGCGGCGCGCCGGATAATCCCTACGCCTTTCAGAGTCTTACTCACGCCGAGCTTCGAGCGCGATCTTGAGCGACTGCCGATGGATGTTCAGGAACGAGTGCTCAAGGCGATCGGATCCCTGGAAACCTCCCCGTTTGGCCCGCCGCCCCGCATCAAGAGGCTCAAGGCCAGAAGTGTGGGTCAGTGGCGCCTCGAGGTGTGGCCATACCGGATTCGCTTCGACATCGAGGGCAGTGACGTGTTTCTCTACCGTGTCAGGCAGCGCAAAGAGATCTACCGGGATTGATGAGGGATGGCCTCCTAATGCCTGCGCCCGAAGCTTCGCCCGGGGCTCCGCATGGGCGGCCTGGAAGGCATCGACCGCGGCGCGGGACGAAAGCTGTGCGACGCGGGCGGGGCAACGTGCGGCTCCTCCGGACGGCTCCCGCTTCCGAACCGCTTGGGGCTGTGGTCGGCGTTGGGGTCGCGGGCCCCGGGGGAGGCGTACTTCGAGTCCCGATACCCTCCGGGCTTGTTGGCGTATTGCGAATCGCGGAAGCCGCCGCCCTGCGCATAGGTGCTCCCCGAGTAGCGATTCTGCGTGGCCGTACCCTGCGAGCCGTATTTGGGGGCACTGGCGCCGGGGTCCTGCCCGTAGTAGGTCTGGCCGCGGCTCTGGTAAGTGCGATAGCCTTCCCATTCGCCGCGCTCCACCGGCTGGTAGCCGTGATTGAAAAGCAGGTCGCGCATGAGCGCGTACTGGCCGTAGAAGACCCAGAAATTGCGCCCGTCCCGATGTTCCCAGTAGCCGTATTGATTGGAGGGCTCGGTGGGCGGGGCCATATAGGCGAATCCCGCGGGTTGGGCCACGTGTTCGGATTCGGAGTCGTACCGGCCGGCGGGCTTGTGCTCGATGGCCATGCCGAGATCGTTGCGCATGGCTTCGAAAGTGGTCCGCGGCACGCCGACCCATTTCTGCTCGGAGGTGGTGGCGCCGGTCTTGGCGGAGGCGTCGGTGAGGTGGGTTCGTACGGTGCGGATCTGCTGGTCGTATTCGCGCGCATTGCCGATGCCGCGAACCTCCATATCCACCAGCAGCTTGTCCCACGAGTCGTACAACTGGCCGCTGAGCGAGTTGAGCTCGGAGGTCTTCTGCGGCAGCGTGGCCGCGGAAGTCTTGAGCGAATCCGCGGCGGCTAACAACACGGCGAAATCCAGACCGGCGTAATTGCCGGCCGCCACCTGGCGCCGCGGCGCATCCGTGGATTGCCACAGGTTGTCGCCCTGGGTCACGGCGCCGCGCACTGTGGCCAGGCGCGCATCGAGATCGGGCTTCTTCTCGGGCCAATCGGTTTCGGCTTTCTGGACGGTGGCGGCCACGGGAGCGAGGTCGAAGGCGTGGATGGCCTGGTGGTCCCGCTCCATCTGCTGGAGCGTCTGCGGCAACTGCCGCTTCCAATCCGCCCACTGCGCCGCTTCCTTCTGAACGCCCGCGGCTTCGGCTAGCGCCTTGGCCCGCAGATCGCGCTCATGCGAGAGCAGCGACTCGGCCCGCTGCCGGTCCTGGCGGCGGTTCTGCTTCTCGAGGCGCGAGAGCTCGTCCATATCACGGGCGGCGTATTGCAGCCATCCGGCGGCCTGGCCGAAATGATCGGTCCAATGGCCGGTCGCGGAAACGGCGCGGAACAGATCGGGTTCAGCCTGGCTATCCCGCGCAACCCCTTCCTGTGCGGAGCGGAGCTGGGTTTGGGCCGACGCCAGAGTGGCGCGGTCGCCGTCGATCTGCGCGCGCACCGCGCGCGGCAGGGCGTCCAGGCCGGCGAAGAGGACGACGACGATGAGACCCGTCAGGACGACGGCAAGAAATCGGAGTGTGGATCGGCTCATGGCTAACCCTTCAGGTCCGGCCACCCCGGTAGACGGTGACATCGCCCGGATGGATGGTGGTGGCCAGTGTCACGGCGAAAGGTTCGCTTTCCGCTTTCCGGAGGCCGAGCAAACCCTTGCCACCCTGTTCCTGGAATTCCCAGTAATAAAAGCCGGAGACCTCCGCCTGATCGCTGCGGTGAACCTGCACCTCGCGGCTCAGGCGGTACAGCCAAGTCTTGCCGTCGGACTCGAAAAAGTCGGCCGTGTTCTGGCGCTCGTCCATTTGCGCCAGGTCGTCTTCCGACACGCCCAGGTCTTCGATGGTCAGCTTGCGGGGGTCGGTCTCGACGGCGGCTTCGACATCGTCGCCGGTGGCGACGCGCAGGGCCACGCGCCGCTCGCGATACCCGCCGCTCAGCTCAAACCAGCGGCGCGGGCCGGCTTCGTACCACGCGCCGCGGTCGGCCGTAAAGTCGAGATCGGACAGGTCGTCGCCCGCGCCGGAGACCGAGATCATGTCCCCCACACGGGCGTCCGTGACTTTGAGGTTAGCCAGATCGGGTGCCGGCGCCCGCGGCGGTGCCGGCTTCTCGGAATGGTCAAAGAGTTTCATGAGGACGATCACCAGAAGCGCGCCAAGAATGGCCACCAGCGTAAGCGTGATCATGTGGCTCCGTCACGCCTTGGCGCCCGGCCCCAGCTCCTTGGGCAGCGAGGGAGGCGGCGGCTGCTTGGCCTTGAGACGTTCCTGTTTGAGTGCTGCCAGTTCGGCGTCCACGCTGTGGTCGCCGAGCTGGGCGAACTGCTTCTCGAGGTCGTCATCCTTGCCGGCGGAGGCGAGCTGGTCGAAGGCTTTGGCGGTGGCCTCTTCGCGCGCCACCTTTTCCTCAAACCGGCCCAGCGCGGAAAACGCGTTGTCGGCGCTGCCCACGCCCGCCATGGCTTCCGACACCTTGCGTTGCGCCACGGCGGCGTTCTTGCGCGCCACCAGCGTGGTAGCCGTGCGCTCGCCTTCGTCGATCTTGTGCTTCAGCTCCGTGACCTGCTGCTTCAGCTTTTCGCTGGTCGCTTGCGCGCTATCGACGGCCTGCTTCATGGAGGCGACCTGCTCGTCGCTCTCGGCTTTCTTGGCCAGCGCCTTGCGCGCCAGGTCCTCGTTGCCGGCATCCAGCGCCACGCCCGCGCGGTCCTTCCACTCCTGCGACTGGCGGACGTATTTCTGGTATTCGGCGTCCAGCCGGTTGTAATTGCTCATGGCCACGGCGGAGGCGCGGACCACGTTGTTCAAGTCGTTCTTCATGTCGGCCACGGTCTGGTTGACCGTCGCCTCGAAAGTGGCGTCTTCGATGGCGCCCACTCCCTGATTCGCCTCGCCGCGCGCTACGCGGCCCATGCGGCCGAACAGATCGGATAGAAATGCCATGTTCTTCGTTCCTCTCCTTTACGATTTCAGGTCGGCGAGCAGGCGCCGCGCCGTGATGACATCCACCAGCAGGAAATGCACGCAGGAGAGAATATCGTCCTCGTCCTCCGGCCCCATGTCCTGGAGTTTGCAGAAATTGTTCAACGTGACGGCCACCTTGCCGGCGCCGGCGTCATAGATCTGGAAGTGCGAAGTGGAGATGCCGTTGTCGGCCGCCAGCATGCGCTGCATAATACTGGGCGTGACCGCCGCGCGCGGCACCACCGTGCACGTCAGCGAGAGGTACAGGATATCGCCCGCCAGGACCGCCTGGACGGCAACCCCGCTTTCCACCTCGGTGATTCTCATTGTGTCGGGCGCCGTTTCGGAGACTGCATAACCTCGCTCCGCCAACAGCGCGTGGATGTGGCCCACTTCTGGGATGTTTGTGATGGTCATAGGCATTGGGATGGAGTCCTTTATCGATACGCGCTCCGCCGCGCCAGAGTTCCGTGATTCTCCAGACCGAGCCCCGTACCCTCAGACCCATTGTAATGGGGCAGCGGCAAAAGGCGGCGTTTTCTCGAATATTGCATATTGCAATTAGTATATTGCGATATGCAATGGTTGTCAAGAACTGGATTTGGCGTGTTTTGAAGGGCTTCCCGACGAATCAGACCTCTACTTTGTTGAGCGCTCGATTCCACTTCAGCCGCCGGCCCTGTTTCAACGACAGGTTGGCCATCTGGACCACCAGTGCCGCCTGGAAGGCGAGCTTCATGGGCGCGGTGGGCGTCTGCCGTGTGCGGACGCACTCGAGGAAGTTCGCGACGTGCAGGTCGGTAGCATAGCCGAAACCTTTGGCCGATTTCTTGGTAATGGCAGGGGCGTCCTCGGCGCCCTTCAGGAAGACCTTCAGGTCTTCGCGGCCAATGTCCAGGCGGGCCTGGTCGCCGTCGAGCTGATTCAACTGGTCGTTGCGGGTCTGGTACTGCATGGCCGCGTAGTTGACCGAAAAAACGCCAATGAAGTCTTCCGCGTACTCGGCGATGGCCACAACCGACTCGGGCTGGTCCACGCCCGCCTTGTGCGGCCTGCCGGCGGACGCATTCACGGCCAAGGGGTAGCCCGCGCCCATGAGCATGTGGATGCCGTCGAAGACGTGCGCTCCCTGGTCGGCCAGGATGCCGCCGGCGTAATCCGAGTAATAACGCCATTCGCGGAAACGGTTCGCATCCAATGGACGGCGCGGCGCCGGGCCTTGCCACTGTTCCCAATCGAGCGGCCCATCGAGCCTGGTGGCCTGGCCGCCGCCGAGATAGTTGTTCAGCCACCAGGATCGAACCATTCGCACCGCGCCCAGCTTCCCGGAAGCCACGATACCTCGGCCTTCCACGAAGAGGTCGTAGCTGCGCCGCTGCATGCCCACCTGAATGATGCTCTTGGTTCTGCTTTCGGCGTCCACCAGTTTGGCGCCCTCCTCCGGGGTGTGGCACAGAGGCTTTTCGACGTACACGTCCTTGCCCGCCGCCAGGGCATCCAGCACCATCTGGGCGTGCCAGTGTTCGGGGGTGGCGATCAGCACCGCCTGAATGTCTTTGTCGGCCAGCAGCTCCTTGTAATTGCGGTAGATCCTGGGATGCGTGCCGGGGGTCTTTGACGCGGTGGATACGGCGCGTTCCAGGTTCGGCTCGTACACATCGCAAATCGCGCCGACGCGCAACGCCGGGTCCTTCTGGAAAGTGGTCATGACGACCGTGCCCCGGCCTCCGCTGCCGATCACGCCTAAGACAATCTGGTCCGACGGCGCCGCGGCGTGCGCCATCAGCGCTCCGCCCCCGGCAAGAAAAAAGGTTCTGCGATTGACGTCCATGGCTACCCCCTACAATATGGTAGTAGCCATGGAACCAAAAGTCTCTCGCCGTACGCTTCTGGCTGGTGGGGCCCTCATGCTCAACCCGGCTCTCCCCGGTCGCGCCGCCGATGAAAAGCCCGCGCCCCATAAGTTGAAAGTCGCCATCTTCTCCAAGCACTTGCAGTTCCTTGCGGGAGAAGAAATGGCCCAAGCCGCCGCCGGCATTGGATTCGACGGAGTCGACATCACCGTCCGTAAAGGCGGACACGTGGAACCGGAGCGCGTGCGGCAGGACTTGCCCCCGCTGGTTGGCATCATCCGGAAACACGGGCTCGAGGTGCCCATGATCACCGTGGACATCGTCGATACCCAGACGCCGTTCGCGGAAGACATTCTCAAGACCATGGCGTCGCTGGGGATTCGCAATTACCGTTGGGGCGGCCTTCGCTACGAGGAAGGCCAGCCGTATGCGGCCCAGCTTGACCAGATGAAGCCGCGCATTGCCAAGCTGGCGGCGCTGAATTCGCGCTACCAGGCCTGCGCCATGTATCACACGCATTCGGGCACGGGGGTGGTGGGCGCGTCCATTTGGGATCTCTACGTCCTGCTGAAGGATTTCGACCCCGATGCGGTCGGGGTCAACTACGACGTCGGCCACGCCACGATCGAGGGAGGTCTCGGGGGTTGGATCAACAGCTTCCGGATCACGGAGCCGCACTTACGCGGCATCGCTGTGAAAGACTTCATCTGGGCCAAGGACGCCGGCGGCAACTGGCAGGCGCAATTTAAACCTCTGGGGGAAGGCATGGTCCACTTCCCGCAGTTTTTCACGATGGTCGCCGATTCCGGCTTCTCGGGCCCGTTGCAACTCCACTTCGAATATCCCCTCGGCGGCGCAACCGATGGCAGGGCGACGCTCGGCAACATCACCCAGGAAGAGGTTTTCGGCGCCATGAAGCGGGACCTGGGGAAGCTGCGCGGGTACCTGGCGCAGGCCCACTTATAGCCTCGCGCGATACAATCGAATCGCGCATGTTTCGGTTTCTATTGCCCGCGGTGCTGGCCGCGGCGGCCTTCGCTGCCGAGCCGCTATTCGAGCTTTCCGGCCAGCTCCTGCCGCCAGGGCGGGCCTCCATCTCTCTCTACGCCACCAGGAGTCCCTTCACCGCGATGACCTTGAGCGACGCCGCCGGGCGGTTCAGCTTCAAGAAACTCCGGGCTGACGATTACACCGTCGCCGTGTTCATCGCGGGGCGCGGGGAAGCGAGGAGGACGGTGGAAGTGGGCCCTGCCGTGGCCGGCTCCCAGCGGCGCGTTTCCCTTACTCTCGATTTGAAGGATGCCGACTTCGAGCTCGCCGGCCCCGTACGCCAGCACTCCGTTTCGACCAGCCAATTGGCCATTCCGGACGCGGCCCTGCGCCAATACCAGCAGGCGCAGAAGGACCTCGAGAGGCGCGATGCCGATGCCGCCGCCGCGCGCCTGGAGAAGGCCGTCGAGATGGCGCCGCAGTTCGCCATGGCGTGGAACGAGCTGGGGACCATCGCCTACCAGACGCGCAAATTCGACCGCGCCGAGGAATGCTTTCGCCAGGCGCTCGAGCTGGACCCGGCGGCCTTCGAGCCCCTGGTCAACCTCGGAGGCGTGCTCGTCACTCTGCACAAGCTCGACGAGGCCGCGGACTACAATCTGCGAGCCGTGCTGGCCCGCCCCAACGATGCGCTGGCCAACTCGCAGCTTGGCCTGACCTATTTTGAGCTGGGGCGCATGGACCTCGGCCAGAAGTACCTCGAGCGCACGCGCCAGATCGATCCGGCGCACTTCTCGCGTCCGCAGCTTCTGCTGGCTGAGATTCACCTGCGCCGCGGGGAGCGGCGCGAAGCGGCCGCCGTGCTCGAGGAATTTCTGAAGTATCACCCCAACTGGCCGCAGGCCGCGAAGATGAGACAAACCATCGCCGAATTG
>PLMF01000206.1 GCA_003142355.1 Bryobacterales bacterium | reverse complement strand
ATCGAGCTCGGCGAGCAGCTCGTGGAGGCGCCCTGGAAGGGCATCGTCTCGCTCCACGAGTGGACGACCCACGACACCGAGCGCAAGACTCGGACCGCCAAACCGCAGCATCGGCTGCCGTTCGGGCCCGAGGCCCACACGATGGTCCGCGCCGCAGTCTCCGACGAGGCCGCGGCCGACCTGCTGGCGCCCTCGCCCGACTTCCACCTGATCAAGGCCGGCCGGGATGTCCAGTCCGAAGGGACCAAGGCGCTCCTCAAGGCGGCTCGCCACCTGGTCACGGCCTACAACGAGGCGCTCACGCCGGAGGCGTTCGTCACGCTGCTGGACTTCGCCTATCTCGCGGTCCACAACGGCGATCTCGACTCACGCGACAACATAGGCCTGCGCGCCCTGTACGACTGGACCCGCAATGAGGCCGCATTCCCGGCCCTCGAGCGATGGATCACCGCCGGACACGATGCCGCGCTGCTCAAGCGGATGGGCTACGACCCGGAGGTGCCGCTCAACACGAAGCTCGTTCACCGCAGGGGGGAGCTGGTCACGATCGGGCGCGATGCCCGCGAGCATCTGACATTGGCCAATCTCCGGCTCGTCGTGTCGATCGCCAAGAAGTACATCGGCCGCGGGATGAGTTTCCTGGCCCTCACCCAGGAGGGCAACATCGGCCTCATCCGGGCGGTCGAGAAGTTCGAGTACGAGCGGGGCTACAAGTTCAGCACGTATGCGACGTGGTGGATCCGNNCGCGCGATCGCCGACCAGGCCCGCACCATCCGCATCCCGGTCCATATGGTGGAGACGATCAACATCCTCCACCGCGTCTCGCGGAACCTCCTCGGGGAGCTGGGCCGCGAGCCGACGGTGGAGGAGATCGCCGAGGGGATGTCGCGCGGCCAGGAGGTCGTGGTCACCCCGAAGAAGGTCCGCGAGACCATCAAGGTCTCCCAGGAGACTGTGAGCCTCGAAATGCCGATCGGCGAAGAAGGGGACGCGCATCTGGGCGACTTCATCGAGGACCGGGGCGCGGTGGCCCCGGCCGAGGCGGCGTCCCGCCAGCTCCTCAAGGAGCAGGTCGAGGCGGTGCTGGATTCGCTGACCGGCCGCGAGCGGCGGGTGCTTCAGCTCCGATTCGGCCTCGAGGACGGCCGAGCCCGGACGCTCGAGGAGGTTGGCAAGGAGTTCAACGTTACACGCGAGCGGATCCGGCAGATCGAGGCGAAGGCGCTGCGTAAGCTGCGCCACCCGAGCCGTGCGCGCAAGCTTCGGGACTACCTGGTGTAGGCGCCTGGGCCGCCGCGGCCATGCTGCCTTGGACATGCGCACTCGGGCCACAGAGAGGGGGTGCAGTCGCGACCGTGATCGCCTGCAAGGGAACCGGTCGCTCGAATGGGCGGCCTCGCGAGGCCGGCTGCGACCACTCGACCCGCGGCCGGGGTTCAGGCACGATCAGGTCATCGTGGGGATGGCGCGGCTCTGAACCTCAGCGCGACGAGGCGCGCGCCCGATGGTTCAGAAGATGACCGATAGGAAGCCGAAGAACAGGCCCAGGTTGGTCCAGTCGATCTTGCCGATCGAGATGACGCCAGCGGTCGTGAGCACGGCGAGCGCGAAGCAGATACAGGCCACGATGATCAGCAGTGACTTGTTGTTGCTGAATATGCCGGTACGGGCCATGGGAGTCTCCTCCATTGGGACCTGGTCCGCTCGACCGATAATGGGCGGAGTCGGAACCAGCCCGCCGTGAGTCCAACCTGGTCCTGGGCGATCGCCGCCGTCCACGAGAACGGTCTCCAGCCGCGGAATCGTCGACCGCCGCCAGCGTGCGGGTCAGCTGCCGGCGTTGGCTAGCGGCTCGATCGCCGGCGGGTGCGATACCAGGCGAGGTACTCGATCAGCTCGTTTCGCTCGTCGTCGCTGAGTTCGGCGAAGAGCGCCGCACCGATCGTGTTCGATGGAGTCGCATTCGACTCGCCGGGTACGAGATAGCCGCTCAGGCGCATGAGTTCCGCGTATGGCACCGCCAGGGCCTCACTCAGCGCGTGCAGGACATGCGGCGAGGGCTTCTTGACGGCGTCGCTCTCGAGCTTGCTTAGGTAGGCAGCCGAGATGCCGGCCGCCCGGGCCGCGTCGGTCGCCGACAGCCCGCGCACCCCACGCGCCTGCTTGAGTACGACTCCGAATGACGGTGCCGCTGTCATGGCTCCTGTCCTACCGTGGCTGTCTGCACCTACAATAGACACTACTCACGGTTTCGTGGTGCAACATACGATAAGGCCACGGTGGCGCCTTCTGATGTGGTGGGGCGAAGTGAACAACAAGGTCCAGAGCCGGCCGAACTCGTCGTCAGCGGCTATCTGGACGAAATGACCGCCCAGCGGGGGTTCGGCTTCGATCAAGGGCCGACGAGAGCCTTAGAGGAGATGGCAAGATGAAGACACGGGTTCACGGTGCCAGGTTGCTGCTTTCGGCTGGCACCGCAGTCACTCTCGCGATCGGCATGCTCGCCGGCGGACAGACGGCATACGCCGCAGGTCCGACGCCGGTCGGCCTTGGAACGGCCGGCAGCTTCGCCGTCCTCGCCGGCACCGGCATCACCAACACCGGCGCGACGACAATCACCGGCGATGTCGGGTCGTTTTCAAACCCCGCGGAGAGCGGATTCGGGACGGTCGTGCTGAACGGGACGAACCACCATGGCGACGCGGTCACGCAGGGAGCCAAGTCCGCTCTGACGACGGCGTACCTCGACGCCGCCGGACGAACACCGTTCACAGTCGTGACCGGGGGCATCCTCGCCGGGAAGACGCTCGTCGGCGGCGTCTACAACTCGAGCAGCTTCACGCTCGATCTCACAGGGACACTCACCCTCGACGGCCAAAATGACCCGACCTCCGTCTGGATCTTCCAGGCGGCGTCCGACCTCATCACGGCATCGTCCAGTTCGGTGAAGCTCATCAACGGCGCGAGCTCGTGCAACGTCTTCTGGCAGGTCACCAGCTCGGCGACTCTCGGATCAGGCTCCGCCTTCATGGGGACGATCCTGGCCCTGACATCCATCACGATGGCCAAGGGCGTGACGGTGCAAGGTCGAGCGCTGGCCCGGAACGGCGATGTGACCTTGATAGGCGACAAGATCGCAGATACGTGCTCGACCTCGCCGGGCGCGCCGGGCGCGTCGGCCTCGCCGGGCGCGTCGGCCTCGTCGGCCTCGCCGGGCGCGCCGGGCGCGTCGGCCTCGCCGGGACGGTCCACGACACCGACGCCCACCAGCACCGCCAGCGATGGTCCGACCAACAACTCGACGCCACTGCTCCCGCTGATGATCGTCCTCGCCCTGGCCGGACTGGTTCTGGGGACCTTCGTAACGCAGCGACGGCGCATCCGCCGCTAAGCCAACCCGAGGTCGCCTCGAGCGACCGCTAGAGCTGATCTTGATTGTCGGATCGATCCCGCCATCGGCAGCTCAAGCTGGAGGCTGACCCGGATCGACCCGTGCAAGTCAGGTGTTTGACTTCCGACGGCGGCCGAACCTGGCAACCGGCCAACCTCGACCGTCTCGCGGCCAGGTAGCTGAGCGTCAGTGACGCCGATGCACGGTCCGATGGGCTGATTGGCGTCAGCACGACGACGGAATGGCCTGCGGCCAAATCCCGCGCGCCGCCGAGTCTCGAGGGAACGCGTCGGGCCCTCGGGCCCGTACGCGCAGCACGATGCAGCCATCGTGGAGGTCCGCGTGCGACTGATCGGTGAAGCTCGGAGAGGGCCAACAGGCGCTCGGGAAACAGGAGGCTGGCATGGAACCGACAGGCCCGGCCTCGTGTTTGGGCGGACGCCTACCGTTCGAGGGATTGAATGAGTCCGTCCACCACGTCGTGAACAGTGGACCCCGCGAACTCCACGAACGGTAATCCTATGCTCCCCGAAACGCTCAGCGGTCGCATGGCCCCGGAGCATGTCCGCCCGACTCTATGAAGGAACAGTGCCTGAGCGGGCTTGATCTCACATGCGAGCGCTATCAGCCGCCGAGCCTTGGCGCCCTCGGGCCTCTCAGCCTCGGCGTCGTTCGAAGCGAGCCAGTCCCGGAGGTCCGAGACAGCGTCCGAGCTCGCAACACGTATGCATGGATTCAGCGGCTTCGACATGGCCCAAAGCCTCATCAACGCGGAAACGAGGTCCATGCTACAGCGGTAGCAGGCCGGGCGGTCCGGCTGGCTGCCACGACATAGCCGACCCGGGGAGCCTAAGCCCGGATCCACCGAGCGCTGACGGCCCAACCTCGAAACATGGGCTCTTTGTTGCGGGGTGCCAGAGATCGGCCCCGTAAGGCCGCAGAGATCCACTCGCTTGACCACTGGGGCCATGAACCAGCCGTTCCCACATGCCGGATCGTTGTGCCGAGCAAGATCACAGATGCGCTAAGACGCCGTCGTCGGAGCAGTCCACCGGGCTACTTGGGCCCGCGCCGTTCGTACTGTCGCTGCTCCTCAATGGTCCGCTCGGCGAAGGGTTCCGCCTCGAGTCGGTCGTCCGGGATCGGTATCCCGCTCTCGACCGATCTGCCGTACGTGCCCCGTGCGATGCGCTCCTCGGCGCGCCCGATGGCGGCGAGCTGCTCGCGGAGGTCGGCCGCGAGGGCGATGGCGACCGAAGTGCTGCCGGCGTCTTCGTACTCTCCGGTCTGCTGGCGCTCGAGGGACCCTTCGGCACGGATCTTGCCGCCCAGCTCGGCCAGCATGGATTCAACACGCGCCCGCTCCCGGGCGACGAGTTCACTGGCCCGTGGCTCGTTCACATCACCTCCTGGCCGGATCGAACCGGCTGCACGCCTGGTCCCGGCGTAATCCCCCGTGTGGCTCGTGGTGGCTCGGCCGCTCAGCAGGTGACGTGGAGAACTGCGTACACGTCCTCGGGCTTTAGATCCGCGAGCAGGCGGCAGGCATCAGCGGTGGGGAGCGCCGCGATGACGATCCCGGGTCGCTTTGCCTCCGCGTATACGTCGGGGGCGATGGGCAGCCTGCCGTCGGCCCCTGTTCCGACAATGAGCCGCCTGCCACCCCAGGGGATGTCTTCAGCGACCGACAGAGGCGTGTGCCCGAACTGGGCACCGAGCGCTTTGGAGGGGCCCTTCCGGCGGCGAAGCACACGGCCCGCGTCGATGACGACGTCATGGTCGTATGGTTCGCCCTCGGTCCGGATCTCTCCGAATGCGATGAGCTTGGCCTTCACTCCCAGATTGTCGCACGCCGCGCTCATGCCACCGCGGAGAGGCTGATCGCCGCAGATCGGCCGGAGACGGAAGACTCTGGCCAGACGGGCCTAGACTGTGATGGTTCGACCCGCTCGGGAGGAGCCCAGGATGGCCAAAGAGAAGAAGGCGAAGAAGGGCAAGAAGGGCAAGTAGCCCGGCCGGCCCAATCAGCACGGATGGCTCCTGGATGAACCCCAGGGCCATCACTCCTTGTTGAGGCCCAGCGCGATCTCGAAGGAGCGGCCAGGACCGCGGCGTTAGGCGACCGGGCTCGGCCCGATTCCATGGCCACTGGCCAAGCGCCTGCACCATGACTGCGTCATAGAAGAGACTCTGGCCATCGATAGCGCTTCTGCCATGCTGGGCGCAGGCAGGCGGCGAAGCGCTGCCGCGGCCGGACAAGGATGGCTCGATGAAGCTGGACCTGGCGCCGCGCAAGCGGATTGGGCTCGTCGCCCACGACAACAAGAAGCAGGACCTGATCGAGTGGGCGCGGTACAACCGGCCCCTTCTGGCGGCGCACGACCTGGTCGCCACGGGGACCACGGGCGTGATGCTGGAGCGTGAGCTGGAGCTGCCGGTGACCTGCCTGCGATCGGGGCCGCTCGGCGGCGACCTTCAGGTCGGGGCGATGATCGCCGACGGCCGCATCGACTTCCTGGTCTTCTTCTGGGACCCGCTCGAACCCCAGGCTCACGACACGGACGTCAAGTCGCTGCTGCGGATCGCGGTCGTGTGGAACATACCGGTCGCCTGCGACCGGGCCTCGGCCGACTTCATGATCTCCTCGCCGTTGATGACCGGCTCGTACGAGCGAACGGTCCCCGACTACGCGGCCCACAACGAACGAGAGCTCCCCGGAGCCGATGAGCCCGATGGGGCCGAAGAGCCCGAAGGAGCCGACGGGGCCGAAGAGACCGATCGCGCCCAGCTGGATCCGTCCCTGGGACCTCTTTCGTAGGGCGCGGGGGAGTCGCTAACCGCGTCGCTAGCCGCGTCGAACCGGCCCGGGTCACGACGCACGAGCAGGTCCTCGATGGCCCGCTCGTTGTCTGGGTCGAGGATGGCCAGCTGGTCTTTCGGGGTCGGACGCTCCTCAATACTCCGGTCCACTAGGGACCGGAGGCCCCATACGCTACCTCTTCCGGGCGTTGCATCGGCCAGGAGGCGGCGGCCGATGCGGTTCATCGACCCCCGACCGATCGCTGCCTCGCCGGGAGCGGGCCGACGCGTGAAGCTCCGGCGCCGACGAGCCCGAAACGGACGGTCCACGCCCAACCTCTCCGCTGCCCCGATCCGGGCTATCGTGTGACTGACACGCAGGAGGGTCCCCAGCGATGACGACGATCCAGGACGGATGGGAGCGCTACGGCGGCACGCTCACGCGGGCGATGGCCGAGGCCCTTCCCGAGTTTCCCGACGAGGTCCGGCCGCGGGCCCTCGAGGTGTCCTCACCGCGGGGTTGCTGGACCGCCTGAGGGCCGCCTGAAGAACGCGAGATACCCAGTAGCGGTTGGGGCCAGCCAACCCTTCACCATAGCAGTGAGCTCCTCACGCCCACTGGCCGCGTGAAACGCGGCTCATGCGAAGAACGGATCGGGTCGTCGTCACGCCGACGGCGTCGTGCGGCCTGGATACCGATCTTGCCCGATAGGCGTTCTTCCGAAGGGTTGCGTGCGCCTATCGCCCACGCGGTCGTGGTCTCAAGCCATCGTGTTGCTTGACGCCGACATGATGGCTGACCATGAGAGTTGTCACGCCCAGGCGCGTCAATGACGAGGGCGACGATGGAGAGCAGCAGGGCTCTACGGAGCGCGAAGGATGGCATCTCGCGACCCGGTGTTGGCGGGTGAGAAATAGGTCCGGGAGGAAGTCAGGGCCGACGGCACACTTCCGCCTGCGATCTGAAAGGTCAGGAAGCCCCGCACTCTTCCTCCCGCCGGCACGATCCCCCGGAACACGGAGCACCCGTGACACTCACCGGATCGTGCGCTTCTGGCCCGGGCTCACGCACATGGGCGCTAGCTGGCCGGGCGGTCCCTAGAGTCGCTGCATCGCGAGCCAGACGTCCTCGGAGTCCGAGTGCCCGTACGGCCCCCGCAGCGCGTCGTAGGTATCGCGGAACCTGACCCAGAGGCCGAGCATCAGGGCCTCTTCGCTCTCGCCTGCTGCCGCACTCGCGGAGCGTCGGACGATCGCGGCGATGTACGCGGCGACCTGGCACCGCTGAGCGGGGGTGAGGGGTCGCTGGTCGGGACGCCCGTTGGACAGGTCGTCAACCGTCGACTCGAACGCGTGGTGGTCGAAGTTCCCGGTCCTGCCGGGATGGTGCTCCATTGGACTCCTGAGGACGCCTTCGGATCTACCCCGCTGACTGTTGGACGTCCCTCGTCAGCGGGAGGCTCGGCAGTCTGGCCCCGGACCGCGCCAGCCCCGTGCGCTGAGCGGCCCGACATTGGCGAGCCGCGCGTCAGTCGCCCTCGGGCCTTCCGTCCAACGGACGCTGGCACTGGCCCCCGATCGGCAACCTCGCCGTCGGACGCACGGCTTTAAGTTTACCCCCATCCTCCGTGTGGCTCGGTTTCCGAGCGGTGGGAGGTGGAGCCTTTGAAAGCGGTCGTGGTCTATGAGTCGCTGTGGGGCAACACCGCAGCCGTTGCTCGCGCCGTGGCTGAAGGCCTGGGGCCCGAGGCACGAGCGCTTTCCACCGCGGAGGCGTTCGGCCAGGCGATGTCAGGGGTAGACCTCATCGTGGCCGGTGCGCCGGTATTGGGCTTCCGGCTCCCGACCGACGGCATGCGCGACAGCATCGCCTCCAATCCGGCGGGCGCTCCCAGGCCGCCCGATCTTTCGCACCCATCGATGCGCTCTTGGCTGGCGAAGCTCCCGGCGGGACACGGCTCTTGCGCCACATTCGAAACCGGCCTTCGGTGGTCTCCGGGCGGGGCGATCTCCGCGATCGCGCGGAGCCTGGAGCAGGCAGGCTACCGCCCGCTCGTAAAGGGGCTGCGTTTCGTCGTGAAGGGCAAGTGGGGGCCACTCCGTGACGGAGAGCTCGAGCGAGCGCGCCGCTGGGGGGCCGAACTGGCGAGTATCCAGGGCTGATGAACCAAGGACAGCCTCTGGCAGAACCTACGTCCGGGCCGGTCGGTTTGTTCGCGCGGAGCCGAAGCCGTACAGCCGCCGCAAGACCGCAACTGGACCTGGCGTCACGATGCGCGGTTAGTGTCGCGAGTGCGTGTCTCGATCCATCTTCGGATTCTGAAGGATCGGGGAATACAGGAGGACGGCGGTCGTCGAGGACCAGGGTGGCGCCTCGGTGCCATCGAACAACGTCGCTGCGGCTCCGACTAGTTACCCCCGGTACGGCTAACCTCTCGGTCCCCTCCTGGGACTAGCCCCACGCCCCGGCCCTCTTGTACATCGCGTACATGGCCATCTTGACGCTTTGGCACTTCGGACAGACGGGGATGTGGGTGCCGGGGTGGTTTGGCATCGCGTTCTCGCGACCACACCACACGCGCCCATGCAACGAGTCGGCTCGGTCGGCGATGCACCAGCCTTGCTTGGCGCAATTGTTCACCCAGGCCTCAACTGTTAGTGTCTCCGCCGACTCGGGCATTCCGCGCTTGCGGAGCATGTCCGCAAGGGGATCTGCCTTCTCGCCAACCATGCGGTGGTCATCTTCCTCAACCATCGGCGCCCACCCGGGGACCTCCTCCTGGACAGGGAGCCTCAATCCCCCAACATCCTTTGGCTTGAGGTGGCCGTCTGCGAGCGCAACTCGAAGGTCGTGGAGGTTGCCAGCCCATGCGGTACGCCCGAAAAGCCCCCTCTCCAAGAAGAAGAACTCCTCGGCGGGTGAGTGCCTTGAGATGAGCGCCGCGGAGACGTCCGACGGCAAGTACACCTGATCGCCATTGGAGAGCTTGAACCGACGGATGTTCGCAGCCCCGGGAGCCGCCGGGGTGTTCTCTTCCAAGATGTACCCGCGCTTGAGTCCCATCGAGTCCCTCCAGCAAATCCGCTCGTCCACCGGCGGTCCACGCCGCAGTGGGCGACGGCTCCGATCATCCGCTCGTCTGGGCCTATCCTAAGCGGTAGGAAGCGGAGATCGTCAGCCCAAATACGACGTGAACCAGAACGGCTTCGGCAGACTGGCGGGCGCAGGCGTCAGCTGACCTGGTGGCTGAGTACATCCATACTGGGTCCACGATGTTCGCGTCGTGTTGCCGGATGGCCGGCCCTCATGACGCCGAGCCGCAGTCTGTACACCCACGCGACGGGTAGTACCCGGAGCAGGAGGGCAGAGCGCCGACGCCGGCCGAGTGACGGCCGGACTCAGATTTGGCGCGAATAGGCGGCCGCTTGCGGCGCATGCTCGGGCCGTCCCAGGAGGAGCGTCTGCACCCACTCGGCCAGCCGCCGTCCGACCCGGTGGCAGGCTTCTCGGTCAGCATCGTCGCGCGGCCTCCCCGCACAGACAGCGCCGTAGTGGAGCGTTCGTCCCGGCGCCACGTAGTCGGGGATGCCGAACGTGAGCAGGCCGTAGTTCATGAGCACGACGAGCAGAGCGAGGCAGGTCAGCTCGCCCCCGCCTGCGAGACCGCCGGAGGACGAGAAGGCACAGCCAAGCTTGCCTTCGATTTTCGGCCACAGCGGCCGCGCGGTCTCGTCCCAGAACCGTTTCATCTGCCAGGAGATCGTGCCCATGCACGTCGGTGAGCCGACCGCGACGCCGTCGCACCAGACGAGGTCGTCGGCGTTCGCTTCGGCCACGCCTCGCACGCGGACCTCGGTCTCGGGAACGCTCGCGGCTCCCTCGGCGACCAGATCGGCCATCAGCTTCGTGTTGCCGGTGTTGCTGTGGTAGAGCACGAGGATCCGCGCCCGACGTGTCTCTTCTGTCTGCATGACCGAGGATGATAGACGTCTTCCGCGGCCGACCGTCAGGCTCGCCACGCCGGCCCTGCAGCTGAGCGCTCCCTGTGTGTCGAAGCGGTTTGCGGCCCCGAACCTTCACGGTCGGCGGGGTTCCTGCAGGTGCCATAGCGGTTACCGGCAACCTGACCGTGACAGGCCAGACGAGCAGTGGCTACTTCTCCATCGGCCCGGTCGCTACGGACAACCCGGGCAGCTCGACCCTCAACTTCCCGGTGGGTGACGATCGAGCCAATGCGGTGACCGTGGCTCTGGGTGGCGGAGGCACCCTCTCGATCACCTTCGTGGCGCCGAGCAGCGGCCCCACGGCCCACGCCATCTTCGATGTGACGGGGTACTTCGTACCGTAGCTGGCGGCTGATACCGGGGCGTAGATCGGCGGCGGTCAGCCGGCGATTGTCACGATCAGGTCACACGGTTGGTCGGCGGCCGGCTGATCGGGGGTCCGCGGCCGCACGCGAGCGGCGCCGGCTACGCGGCCCCTGGCGACGTGTCGAGGCGAGCATGACCTGCCCGGGAGAACTGCCGTCAGGCGCGTCTCTGGCCGCTCACGCGCGCTCGAGCTTGATTCCCGCGGCGAGGCAGTCTTCGGCAAAGCGGTGGTACGTCTCCTCGGTGGGCGACCATCGGGCGGGGAACGCCATCAGCCTCGCTAAGCCGACCTGTGCGTACCGGCCGATCAGGTCGACCCGGGCCTGGCCCGGCTCGCGCATCTCCTCGTCTGACGCATAGACCGAGAGGCGAAGCGTCGCCGGGTCTCGGCCGATCTCCTCGCACCGGGCGCGAATCAGCGGGAGCGACTCGGCGATCTGCTCGGGCGACAGGAACACGACGTTGAGCTCGTCCGCAAAACGTGCCGCCAGCCGCCACGTGACGTCGTGGCCGTTCCCACCCACGATGATCGGCGGGCGCGGTTGCTGGATCCCCTTCGGCACGTTCACCGCGGCGTGGATGCTCGCGAACCGCCCCTCGTAGGTGGCCCGGCCCGGCGCGAGCATCCGCGTGATCACTTCCAGCGCGTCACGCAGGGCGGACAGCCGATCTCTCGTCTCCGGGAATCCGTACCCGTACGCGAGCCACTCATCCTCTTTCCACCCGCCGCCGATGCCCACCTCGAACCGGCCGCCGCTCGCGATGTCCAGCGTGGACACGAGCTTCGCGACGAGTGCTGGATTGCGGTAGCCGGCGCAGATCACCATGTGCCCGAGCCGCACCCGCGAGGTCACGCTGGCGATCGTCGCCAGCGTGGTAAACGACTCGAAGGTGATCTCGTCGGTCGTGTCCGGCGTCGTGTGGAAGTGGTCGAAGACCCACTCGGACTCGAAGCCGAGCGCCTCGGCCTGCCGCGCGAGTTCCACCGTCCGGGCCCACGCCCGTGTCGGATCCCATCCGTCGTACTCATGCTTCCAGCCCTGCGGCACCAGCACTCCGACCTGCATCGCTTCCTCTGATCGGCCTCGGTGAGTTCAGACGTTCGGCGCAAAGGGGTCGCGATTGCTCATCGACCTGCCGCTTGGAAGGGTTCCGAGACGCCGCCAATTGTAGGCGTTGGCACACACGATGCAGCAATACCGTCTGTAGACGAGGCGTCTCTCGCGGCAAGGTTGAGCTGGCAGTTGCCGACGCGAGGGCGCCGTCGCCGCGTGTCCCGCCCCAAGCGCATCCGGTCGTGTCAAACTTGAACGCCGGAGGATTGACTGTGCCCCTCTTCGGCCCGCCAAACGTCGACAAGCTCGTTGCGAAGGGAGATGTCTCAGGGCTGATCGATGCCCTGGAATACCCGGTGCCTTGGCGCGTGCGCCGGGACGCTGCCCTGGCCCTTGGTGCGATGGGCGGTACGGACGCTGTCGAGCCCCTGATCGCCGCGCTTAGAGACGACCATGCGAGCGTGCGTCTGGCAGCCACAGAAGCTCTCGGGAAGATCCGTGCCCCAGGCTCGGTCGAGCCACTAATAGACGCACTGGGAAGCCGGGCGGTCGAAATCCGCAAGGCTGCGGCGGACTCTCTAGGCCAGATCGGTGACCCGCGCGCCCTGGACCCACTCGTCGCCTGCCTCATTGACGCGAGTTGGAGTGTCCGCCGAGCTGCCGCCGAAGCTCTGGGCCGTATCGGTGACCCGCGAGCGGCCGAGCCCCTCAAGGTCGCGTTCGAAGACATCGACTCGAACGTGCGGAGTGCTGCGGCGACAGCCCTCGGGGCGCTTGGCCGGCGAACCGAAGGGCACAGTCGATGAGTCGGCCGGAAGGGCCACGGCGGCGGGCGGCCGAGACTAGTCGACGCCGGTTCCCCATCCGGTGGGCACCGAAGAACCAGCCGCGCGAGGGTCGATAGAGGGCAACCGGGACTGGCACGGACAGGAGCATCGGCCAGTCGATCTTCAGGCCGCGGCTCCGTGGGGCCCAAGATGCCCTGGACGATGCCCGGATCGTGCCTCCGAATCGCTCCGGACCGGAGGAACGCTTCCTGCCCAGGAGCGCTGGCCGGCACTCACCACGGGACTCGCCACGGCACTCGCCACGGGACCGTCGCCCTGGCCGGCACTCACCACGGGACTCGCCACGGCACTCGCCACGGGACCGTCGCCCTGGCTTGCCATTCGATAGCCCGCGCCGTAGACGGTTTCTATGAGCGGCTCGTCGGTGACCACGGCTATCCGGGCCCGGAGGCTGCGCATCGTGACCTGCAGCAGGTGGATGTCGTCCTCGTACCCGGGACCCCAGACCGTCCCCAGCAACTCGTTATGGCCGACCAGCCGGTCGGGGCGCTCGGTCAGGTAACGCAGCAACCTGAATTCGGTCGGCGTCAGGTGGATTTCCACGCCTCGCACCTCGACGGTGCGCCGGGCTGAATCGATCGCCAGCGATCCGAGCTCGATCCGGCTTTCAGAGGGCTTGCCCTGGCTGCTTGGGGCCGGTGATCCGTAACGCCGGCCTCGGAGGATCCCCGGAACGGGATTCGGGCCGGCACCGAGCGGGACGGCCTTCAGCCCTTGGTGCCGTAGCCACGATTCGACGAAATCCGCAAAGTCGTCATCGTCGTCTATGACGACCGTGAGTGGATGTCTGGCAGCGTCAAGCGGCTCCGCCACGAACCACCTCGCTTCTCGACCGGCCCATAGCCGATCAGCATTCAAGCTAGATAGTTGCACGTCCAAGCGAATCTGTCGCCCGAAATTCCCATCCTTTTCGGCAGGCGGAACGAGGGCTCCCGGCTGCGGCGTTGCCCATCCGAATTCCACGCTCAATCCAACATTCTGAGAATGATTTGAGGTTTCCCGGGCAGTCGCCGCCATAGAGTTCCGAACAGACGGGTCGAACCGCGTAACGGCAAGGTGCCCATGGTGCGGGTCCTGGACGCCAGGAAAGGAGCGTGAACTCAGTTCAGGGCGACGTGTTCACTCGAACCCTCTCGCACAACTGAGGATGCCTTTGGGACCCGCGGCCACTAGAGCCGCCAGCCTCCCTCAGCCCGGCATCGGCAGACTGTCAAATCCATCCACTCCATCACTGGATGCGGCACCGCTCGTACGCCGTGCGCCCGGTGATCGGGGCATCTCGGAGACAAGCCATGCTCGAGAAGTTCTTCGCCGAAACGTTCGGCACTGCCATCCTGATCCTGCTCGGCGACGGCGTCGTGGCGGGAGTCCTGCTCGCAAAGACCAAGGTCAATGCCCTGTCGGGCGGCAACTCCGACGTATCCGGATACCCAGCCGGCTCCGGCTGGATCGTGATCGCCTGGGGATGGGCAATAGCCGTGTTTTGCGGCGTGGTCGTGGCTGGACCGCTCAGCGGCGCCCACCTGAACCCCGCGGTGACACTCGGCCTGGCAGTAATGGAAGCCCAGAAACAAGGGAGCACGGGAGTCACCTGGGCGAGCGTCCCGCCTTACCTCGCCGGTGAGTTCCTAGGCGCCTTCATCGGGGCCTGCCTTGTGGCTCTCCACTACTGGGACCACTTCAAGGCAACCGAAGACAAGGGCCTCAAGCTGGCGGTCTTCAGCACTGGCCCGAACATCCGCAACTACCCCCTCAACGTGATCTCGGAGATCATCGGCACCTTCGTTCTCGTGTTCATGATCTTCACCTTTGGCCAGCCCCACAGCCTCGCCCCGGCGTCGTTGGGGGCCCTGTCCGTTGCGTTGGTCATCCTGGTGATCGGCCTCTCGCTCGGAGGCACGACCGGATACGCGATCAACCCGGCCCGCGACCTCGCGCCGCGCATCGCCCACTTCCTGTTGCCGATTCCCGGCAAGGGCGGCTCCGACTGGGCCTACTCGTGGGTTCCGGTCGTAGGGCCGCTCATTGGCGGCGCGTTGGCGGCCGTCGTCTACTTCTACGGTTTCTCGGGTTCGATCGTCCTCGCCATTCCGAAATAGACCGTTCTCGGATCGACCGCCGACTCGGGGCCTCCTTCGAGCCGGCGGTCGCACTCTGAGGGGTCTCGATCCTGCGGTAGGAGTCGCCATGAAGAAGCTCATCAACGCGCCTGAGCGCGTCGTCGACGAGGCGCTGGCCGGCATGGCGGCGGCGCACGCCGACCTCATCCGGGTGGAAGAGCCCAACATAATCGTCCGCAAGGACGCGCCACGCAAAGGCAAGGTTGGCGTCATCTCGGGCGGCGGCTCCGGCCACGAGCCCATGCACGGCGGATTCGTCGGGCTGGGCATGCTGGACGCCGCATGCCCGGGCGCGGTCTTCACTTCGCCCGTGCCGGACCAGATGCAGGCCGCCACGAAGGCCGTGGACGGCGGCGCCGGCGTGCTTCACATCGTGAAGAACTACACCGGCGACATCATGAATTTCGAAATGGCCGCCGAACTGTGCCAGGCGCAGGGCGTGGAAGTGCGGGCCGTGGTCATCAACGACGACGTTGCCGTGGAAGACAGCCTTTACACCGTGGGCCGCCGTGGCGTCGGGCTGACCGTCTTCGCGGAAAAGCTCTGCGGAGCGGCGGCCCAACGCGGCTATGATCTGGCGCGTGTGGAAGCGCTCTGCCGCAAGGTCAATGGGAACGGGCGTTCCATGGGGGTGGCCCTGACTTCCTGCACCGTTCCCGCAGCCGGCAAACCCACTTTCGAGTTGGGCGCGGGCGAGATGGAGATGGGCATCGGCATCCATGGTGAACCGGGGCGCGAGCGCATGCCCCTGCTGCCCGCCGCGGAGCTGGCCGCGCGCATGGCGGCGACGATCCTGGCGGACCTGCCGTTCCACGGCGGCGACGAAGTCATCGCCATGGTCAATGGCATGGGCGGCACTCCGTTGATGGAACTGTATCTCGTCTATGGGGAATTGGAGCGGATCTTGCGAGGGCTGCGCATCCGCGTCGTGCGCCGCCTGGTGGGGAACTACATCACCAGCCTCGAAATGGCCGGCTGCTCCATCACGCTGCTCAAAGCCGATGACGAGCTGCTGGCGCTGTGGGACGATCCGGTGCTCACTCCCGGCCTGCGATGGGGGATCTGAGCGAATGGCCGTGGGCAGATCGGAAGTGCTGAAGTGGCTGGAAGTTCTGCAACAGGTCTACGCCGAGAACCGGCAATGGCTCACGGAATTGGACTCGGCGATCGGCGATGCCGACCACGGCATCAACATGGACCGCGGCTTCACGGCGGTGAAGGCGGAGATGGCGGCGCATCCTCCGTCCGATATCGGTTCCGTTTTCCAGAGTGTGGCGACGGTCCTCATCCGGCACGTAGGCGGCGCCGCCGGGCCGCTCTACGGCACCTTCTTTCTTCGCGCCGCCACCGCTTGCGCCGGGAAAACCGAGATCGAGGCGGCCGACGTTGTGGCGCTGTTCCAGGCGGGCATCGAGGGCGTCGGGCAGCGGGGCAAAGCGGCGGCCGGCGACAAGACCATGCTGGATGCCCTGCTTCCGGCTTTGGACGCGATGCGTAAGGGCCTCGAAGGCGGGTGCAGCCCGGCGGCAATCCTCGACCGAGGTGCGGCGGCGGCCCATGCGGGGATGCTGGCCACCGTTCCCATGCAGGCGCGCAAGGGCCGGGCCAGCTATCTGGGCGCGCGCAGCATCGGCCACCAGGACCCGGGAGCGACCTCTTCCTACCTGCTGCTCCAGGCGGCCGCGGATACCTGGCGCTCATGATCGGGATGGTGGTTGTCTCCCACAGCGCCAAGTTGGCTGAGGGTGTGTGCGATCTGGCGCGGCAGGTGGGGCAGGGAAGGGTCCGGATAGCGCCCGCCGGGGGCACGGCCGATCCCGAAAACCCCATCGGCACCGACGCATTCCGGGTGCTCCAGGCCATTGAGTCGGTCTACAGCGACGACGGAGTGCTGGTTCTCATGGACCTCGGCAGCGCCGTACTGAGCGCCGGTGTAGCGCTCGAGCTCTTAGGCGGCGAGCGAAGCTCGCACGTCGAATTGTGCCCCGCTCCGCTAGTAGAAGGAGCCGTGGCCGCAGCCACCCTGGCCGCCGCCGGCGCCAGCCTCGCAGAAATCTCGCTCGAAGCGCAAAACGCCCTGGCCGGCAAGATAGCTCAGTGCCCACCGCTCACCGGCGCAGGCGGCACCGCCTGCGCCACCACAACAAGTCCCGCATCTTCATCTTCAGAGGTGGGGCAGGCGGTGCCGCCTGCCTCTTTTCAAGGCCGATTGGACGAAGAAGCGCTGGTCACCCTGACCAACCGTCTCGGCCTGCACGCGCGCCCCGCGGCGCAGATCGTTCGCCTGGCCCGCCGTTATCGAGCGCAGGTGACGCTTGACAACGTCGCTGCCGATAGCATCAACGCTGTCCTGAGCCTGGGCGCCCGCCAAGGCCACCAGTTGCGCATCTGCGCACGAGGCGCCGAAGCCCACGATGCGCTCGCCGCGTTGACGAACTTCATCCAATCCGGCTGCGGCGAGCTGGCGCCCGCGGAACCGGTGGCCCACATCGGCGGCATCGCGTCGTCCGCGGGCATCGCCATCGGCCCGCTGGTCAAGCTGCGTCCCGCCCCCGTGGAAATCGCCCCTCGGGTCATCGGGAATCCCGAGGCGGAGCGGCAACGCCTGATGGCCGCCGTCGACGGCGCGCAGCAAGAGACCAGGGCGCTATACGAATGGTCCAAGACTCACATCGGCGCGGATGAGGCCGGCATTTTCGATGCGCAGTCGCTCTTCCTCGAAGATCCGGAACTAGTCGGCGCAGTCTCGCGCAGTCTGCTGGAAGATCGCGTCGGCGCGGAGTCCGCCTGGCAGGCGGAAACCGCAAAGCTCGCGGACCGTCTTGCCGCCCTCGAGGACCCCTATCTGCGGGCCCGCGCGGCTGACGTGGCGGATGTGGCGGCACGGGTGATGCGCAGGCTCACCGGTCAAGCCGGCGCCGCACGCGTTCTGCGCGAGCCGGCGGTCCTCTCCGCGCACGATCTGACGCCTTCCGAGGTCAAAGACCTGGATCCCGCCATGGTCCTGGCCTTGTGCCTGGAGGCNNGTGGATGGAGAGCAGGGAACGGTTTGGATTTCGCCCGATGCCGGTCAGGTTGCGACGCTCGAAGTCCGCCGCCGGGAGTGGGTGGCCGCGCGCCGCGCCGCGGAATTGGAGCGGCACACACCCGCGGCCACGCGCGACGGCCGCCGCATACGGGTGTGTGCCAACATCAGCGGTATCCCCGAAGCCGCGGAAGCCGTGGCCTGTGGCGCCGAGGGTGTGGGTGTGCTGCGCACCGAGTTTCTGTTCCTCGGCCGCGCGGAGGCGCCCGGAGAAGAGGAACAACTGGCCGCCTATCGCGCCATCGCCGAGTCGTTGGGGGGGCGTCCACTGACCGTCCGCACGCTCGATATCGGCGGCGACAAGCGTCTGCCCTACATCGAGATCGGCGAGGAAGCCAACCCATTCCTCGGCTGGCGCGGCATCCGCGTGATGTTGAGCCGGCGCGACCTGTTCCGAACGCAGCTCCGCGCCATCCTCCGGGCCGGCGCCGCGCAGCCAGTCGAGTTGCTGTTGCCGATGATCGCTTCGCTCGACGAGCTGCGCGAAACCAAAGCCCTGGTTGCCGAAGCCGAGGCCGAGCTGGAACGCGAAGGGTTGCCTTTCCGGAAGAACATCCGGATAGGCGTCATGATCGAAGTGCCCGCGGCGGTGGCTATCGCCGACCAGTTGGCGCGCGAGGCCAGCTTCTTCAGCATCGGCAGCAACGATCTCATCCAGTACGTGATGGCGGCCGACCGCTCGAACTCCCGCGTGGCGCCGATGGCCGATCCTTTTCAACCCGCAGTATTGCGGATGATCCGGCAAACCATCGAGGCCGGCCGCGCCGCGGGAATCGACGTGGCCCTGTGCGGCGAGCTGGCCGCCGATCCGGTGGCGACGCCGCTTCTGCTGGGACTTGGCCTGGAAGAATTCAGCGTCAGCGCGCCCTTGATCCCCGGCGTCAAGCGGGCCATCTCCTCGTGGAGCGCGGCCGAAGCCGAGGGCGTGGCGCGGGAGGCGCTCGCCATGGATTCGAGCCAGTCCGTGAGGCGGTTGCTCCTCCTCAGACGTCCGAGTCCAGAACCTCGAACACAGCCTTGATGTAGTTCTTGTGACTGGCCAGCTCGGGGAACACGTCGGGCACGTCGGCCAGCGGCGCGCGGCTGGTGATCCACGGGTCCAGGTTGATTTCGCCGCGCTCGATCATCCCGATCACGCGCGGAAACTGGTGGTGGCTGTTGCGGCTCGCCATGATGTCGAGTTCCTTCCGGATGAAGGGCGTATGGTCGAAGGGGATGAAGCCCAGGAACTGGCCGACCAGCACCAGCCTTCCGGCCGGACCGACGCGGTCGAAGCTGGCTCTAATCGCCTCCTCATCGCCGGTGCAGTCGAATACCACCGAAGCGGGGCGGCCGTCGTAATCCGAGAGCACGTCCACGCCGAAACGCCCGGCGAATCGGCGGCGGAACTCGACCTTCTCGATGATCCGCGCCGAGGCGCCCGCCGTCAGCGCAAACTGGAGCACCGACAAGCCGATCGGCCCCGCGCCCACAATGAGCACGTCTTCGCCGGCCACCAGCCCGCTCCGGGCCACCGCATGGGCGCCGATGGTCAGGAATTCCACCAACGACAGTTGATCGTAGGAGAGCTTATCCGACTTGTAGAGGCGCTCGACGGGCACGTTCATCAAGCCCCGCATCCCGCCGTCCACGTGCACCCCCAACACCTTCATGTTCTCGCAGCAGTTGGGGCGGTTCAGCCGGCAAGGCCTGCAAACGCCGCAGGTCAGGTGAGGCTCGATGGCGCACCGGTCTCCCGGCCGGATGCCGCGGTTATTGTCCGGAACCTCCAGCACCTCGCAGCCCAACTCATGACCGATGATGCGCGGAAAGGTGTAATTGGCTTGCGCCCCTTCAAAGGCGTGCCAATCGCTGCCGCATATGACGACCCGGTGAATCCTCACCAGCGCCTCGCCGGCCTCTCTGACCACAGGCGGCACAACGTGTCCCGCGAATTGTCGTGGCGCTTCCAATACTATCTGTCGCATNNTCCTCGCGGCCGTCGGGCATCAGGTGCCTCACTTGGGCGCCCGACAGGCAGACCACCACCCGGTTCTTGTGAGTGTGCTGCGGTTCCTTGGTTCCGGCGGGGATGCGGATGTCGTAAGCCCGCGTGTATGGGTTCTCGAACAGCAGCTTGTAATTAGGAGAAAGGCCTGTGGTTCCCCAGGTCTCCGATCCGCCGGATCCGAGAAAATCCACTCTCGCAAAGCGGATCTCGGAGGAACCTGTGTTCTTGACAACCCCGGCTTGCGCCGCCCGGAACACGGTGTCTCCCGGCTTGACTGTGACCTTCTGGGCCTTGCCCCCTTCCGGCGCGATCTCGAGCGATCCCCCCTGAAAATAAACCGTGACACCCGGTTGCTTGATGTTCAGCGTCTCGCCCGGCCGCAGCGTGCAGTCGAAGGCGGCGACCTTTTCGTTCCGCAGCTTTTCCGTCTGAACGGCGGCGCTGGCGATGCTCGCAAAGCAGAGTAAGATTGCAGCACTAGTTCGCATAGGATGCTCCTCTACTCCGCAAGTATACCCCACTGCTCCGCCGTTCAGGCGAGGCTACTACTATCGCGACGTCCTCCGATCCCCGGCGAGCAGCGTTTCCACTTCCGCCGTGAATTCCTCCTTTTCTTTCGTGTACAGTTCGCCGCTGCCGGGGCTGGGGAACCCGGGTTCCTTGGCGCTGCCGGTCTCGCCGCCCAACAGAACGGTGTACTTGATTCCATACTCCTGGATGAGCGCCTTCAGCCGCGTCGGATCGGCAAGTTGCTCGGGTTCTTCGAAATCCAACGCGACGATCTCCAGCCCCTGAGCGCGATACTTCTCGTAGATCGCCGGGAGGAATTGATCTTCGTCATGGCAGTTCGGGCACCAACTGCCGGTGACGTTTATTAAGAGGACCTTGCCGCGGAAGCGCTCGTCCGTGTTGGAAACAATCTTGCCGTTCAAATCAAAAAAACTGAAGTTGAACGGAGAACCAGCGAGCCGTTTTCGAGTTTTCCGCCCGTTGAGTTCTCATGGTCCGCCCCGTTGACGTCGATGGTCGCGTTCCAGAGGCCCGCCAGGGATTCGGCCTTCTCGACGTGCGGGTCCACCTCGGTAAGGGGACGATCCCAGTGCGCCTTCGTCAGCCGCCAGCGCTGCTGCTCCTCCTTGCGGAACGTCTCTTGATCGGGAAACAACTTCTCGCCGATGCCGCGCCCTCCGGCCTGCGCCTCCCGGCTCTTGTAATGGACCAGTACGCGCAAGTCCCAGCGGGTGTCTTCTCCCAGCCGAATGCCAGCAGCCAGCGGCTCCGGGTAGTCATGTTCGTAGACGACATCGAAGTTTCTCCTTTTTCAGTTTTAGAAAGTGAACCGCGCACCGAGCTGGACCAGCCTCGGGTTGTTCACTTGAGTCGTGATCGAGAGCCTCGGCGCGGAACTGCGCCTTCAGCCGCTCGCGAATCGAGAAAGTTTTGAACGCGGACACATCCCAGTTGAACAATCCGGGACCGCGGTCCCTGAGGAAGGGCGTGATGTTGCCGAAGGTGAATAGCGGGGCCTGCGAGAACGCCGCGGGGTTGAGCCATCCGTCGATTCGGCTGCTGGCGCCGCCTGAAGTCTCGGGGGAGACGCCGGTCGCGTTCGGCCGCTGTAAGCTGGCGCCGATCACGCTGTTGTTGTTCGGCTGCGTCACCGCCAGCGGAAATCCCGTTTGCAGGATGCCGACCGCGTTGGCCGACCATCCGCCCGCAATCAGGTTCAGTATGCGGCCGCTCGTCAGGAACGGCTTTCCTTTCCCGAACGGCAGTTCATACGTCACCGCCGTGGTGAACCGGCTCGGCACGTCCTCGGTGGACAGGCTCCGCTCGGCGTTCTTGTCGTAGGAGTTCTGCGCGCCCGACAGCGACGTAATCTGGCCGGCGCCGGCGGTGCTCACCCCGAGCACGACGGGTTGAGCTGGTCGATATTCAGCCCGATCTCGTTCAGATGGAGCGAATGGGAACCCAGGGCGCCCAGCGTGAGCGCGAATCCGGCGCCCAGTAGATGCCGTATCCGCCGCGGACCACCGTCTTACCATTGGCCGAGTAAGCGAAACCGATGCGCGGCGCGGGCTTAACGGCGAGGGCGTTGCCGGTTTCAATGGGATTGCCGTTCACTCCGGCATATTCCACCTGGCCCGGAATCAGTAAGCCCGATACGTTCTGTTGGAGCGGGTTGGCCGAACCTGGCAACTACGTTCATGCTGCCGCTGGTGGGATAGCCGAGCAGCAGCGTCGCCAGGCCGGCCGCGGGCGTGCCGAAATCGTGCAGCGTGCGGAAGTCGAATCCAGCCTTGAGACTGTGCCGGCCGCGAAATCTGGATATGGTCGCGTTGAACGAGCGCGAGTAGAAGACGTCCCGAGTGGTCGTGCCGCCGCCGAAGCTCGCGAGTTGTCCCATGGCAACCGCCGGAAACGCCGGATCGGGAGTGGCGGCCGCCAGGGATGCCGGAAGTCCCAGGGTGGTCAGATCGAATCCCGCGCTCGACGTGGGAAAGCTGGTCGTGAAGAAGCGGTTGAATCCCCACCGGAGGGTGAGCACCGTGGTGGGACTCAGCGTGGCCGTGGCATTGGCCTGCGTGGCATCGATCCTCCGGAACAGCAGGTTCTGGCTGGGTGTTGCCACTTTGCCAAAGGTTGGAGGAGCGCTTGTCTCTCCGGTCTTCTGATGAACGTAGGACCCCGACGCGCGGAGCCTGGAGCCGATCTGCTGGTCGCCTTTGAACGTGTATTGGTCGCCGCGGTTCGGGTAAGCGCCCGTGAAATTGAAATTGGTGGCTCCGTAAGAAATTGTTGGCCAGCCAGTCCGTCTGCCGAATGTGGCCCACGGCGCGATTGTTCGAATCCGTGATCGAGATGCCGTCCACCAGAACGTTGTTGGTTCGCACCGGCCCGCCGGCGATGGAAACCTGGGAATTCGCGTTCTGGTCCTGCATGCGGCCCATCTTCGGGTTGGCGACGAACAGTACCGTTTGCGCCAGCTTGGCGGTGAAGAACGAATTGCGCCCGAGAATGGGGAGGTCCGTGATCTTTTGGCTGTCGATCTTTTGGCTGTCGATCGCCTGGCCGGTCGAGGCTTCGCCGGTTTCGAGCAAGGGCGCATCGGCGGTCACGGCGGTCACGCCGGTCACGCCGGCCACCTACACCGTGAGCGCCGAGGCGGCCGGAATCGCCGGCGCCTTACTGGTGGCTCCGCCATGGCTTTCGGCCTTGGAAACGTGCCCGGAGGAACTCAGGGGCTTCCTGCCCATCCCTATCGGACGGCTCCCATTCCAATCCCTCCTGGTTGCCAGCGAGAACGATCCTTATCTGCCAATCGAAATTGCCATGCGCCTGGCCCGCTCGTGGGGATCGGAATTCGTCAATGCGGGGCGGCAGGGGCACATCAACATCGCGTCGGGTCACGGCCCGTGGCCGGCGGGCGAGCGACTGCTGGAGGGCTTGTGCGAAGCCGGCGGGCGGGACAGGCCGGGATGCACACCTGAACCAGTGCGCGCTCCGTTTTCTCCGGCCTCGTGACCAACCGGTTCCTGGCGGCGGAGTCCGGCCCAGGCGGTCCCAGACAAGTCCAAAACGATTAGATTATGGGTCTGCAATCGCGGGCAGTGCGTCGCTGGCCGATGGCATCCCGTCGGGCATTATGCCAGGGGTGCTCCCGTTACCCCAACGCTCCAAAGCTCGCCGCAGAGCCTGCATTTCGATTGGCTTGCTCAAGTAATCGTTCATGCCGGCCGCCAGGCATTGAGCCTTATCCTCGATGGTCGCCGAGGCGGTAAGGGCCACAATGGGAACCGAGGATTGTGCGGTGGGCATCAGCCTGATCCGCCTGGCCGCCTCCAGCCCGTCTATCCCGGGCATATTGAGGTCCATCAGCACGATGTCGTAGGGATTCGCCTCGACCCTGCTGATCGCCGACGCACCATCGCACGCGAGGTCGACCTGGTAACCCAATTTCTGAAGCATCCGCACCGTAACGATCTGGTTCACCCTGTTGTCCTCGGCGACCAGAATTCTCAGCGTTTTGGGATTCTCGCTGCCGGCGGCCTCGGCGGCAGGCTCGGCGCCGGTCGCGATCCCGGCGGAGAAGGTGAATTCGAAAGTCGTCCCTTCGCCGACACGGCTCTCGACCCGGATCTCTCCGCCCATTATTTCCACCAGACGTTTGCAGATGGCGAGCCCCAGGCCCGTACCCCCGTAGCGCCGGTTGGTCGAAGGGTCGACCTGGCTGAACGATTGGAAGAGACGGCCGGTCCTGTTTTCGGGAATGCCAATGCCTGTATCCCGCACCGAGATGCGGATGAGATGCTTGCCATTGGGCGGCGCCATCTCAGCCAGTTGTGCGACCATCTCCACCGAGCCTCGATGAGTGAACTTCACCGCGTTGCTCATCAGGTTGGCCGCCACCTGGCGCAATCGGGTGGCATCACCCGAAACGCGCGCCGGGAGCTTGTCGTCCAAGCGCAGGCTATACTCGAGACGCTTGTCCGCGGCGGCCTTCCGAAACAGATCGAAACTCCATTCGAGACAGGCCCTAAGGTCAAACGGCTTCTCCTCCAGCTCGAGCTTGCCGGAGTCGATCTTGCTGAAATCCAGCACGTCGTCGAGCACTCTCCGCAGCACTTCCCCAGAGGTGCGGATCAGGCCCATCATGGGGCGGAGATTGTCCGGGATGGACTCCTCCTCAAGCAGGGCGCTGAGCCCCAAAATGCCGTACAGCGGTGTGCGGATCTCATGGCTCATGTTGGCGAGGAACTCGCCCTTGGCCTGCGCCGCGGCATCCGCGCCCAGCCGGGCTCGCACCAGTTCCTGTTCCATCCGCTTGCGCTCGCTGATGTCGAGAACGAAACTCAGCAAGTGGCCCACCGCTGCAATCATCACTCTTCGCGCCCACAGCAACCCCGTGCACTTTTCCAGCTTGGCGTTCGAGTAGGTCAGCTCTTGGGAGTCCACGTCGCGGCCCTCGTCAAGCGGCCGCCGGATGGTCTCAAAATACTCACGGTCTGCGATCCATCCCAGTTCCACGGGATCATGGCCGATGACGCTGGCCCTCGGCACGCCCATCAACTCTTCCATCGCGGGGTTCACGTCCACGAAGCAGCCGTTCAGGTCCGACAGCGTGATGCCGATCGGGCTGGATTCGAAGACCGTGCGGAACGCCGCCTCCGCCGCGGCTTTCTCCGCGTACTGCATCTCGATCCGGTGGTTGGCCGCTTGCAGTTCCGCGGTGCGCTGCGCCACCATTCGGTCGAGATCCTCCAGCCGGGCCTGCGCCTGGCCGCTGACCAGCCACTTGCGGGTCAGCGCGTGGGCAAGCTGGATGACTTCAATGTTGTCGAAGGGCTTCTTGAGAATCAGCAGGTTCTCCGACTGTCCCAGCCGGCGCTCGATGTCGTTCCAGGAGTAGTCCGAGTAGGCCGTGCACACCACCACCTGCAGGTTCGGATACATCCGCCAAAGGCGAGTGATGGTTTCCACGCCATCCCATCCGGGCGGCATCCGGACATCCACAAACGCCATGGCGTAAGGACGGCCTTCGGCCAGCGATTGTTCCAGTTTCGCCAGACCCTCCTGGCCCTGGTAGGCCGAGTCGATCTCAAATCTGGTGATGGGCACCGCCTCTATGCCAAACAGGAGCGCTTCGTCGTCCTGCAGGCGCTCCTGAGTTTTGACTTCACCGAGGAGGATTTTTCGCAGATCGTCGTGAATCGCCTGGTTGTCGTCGATAACGAGAATCCTGTGATTGGGTCCCAGCAGAACGGGTGATTTCATATCAGACTCTTCTCCTTAATATCGGCGGTGGTATTCAGCGGAAGCTCGAGAGTGAAGGTGGCGCCGTGGCCAAGCCCTCGACTCTCGGCCCGCAGCGAACCGCCCATCTGGCTGGCTGCGAGCGCGCAGGAGTGCAGGCCGAAGCCGTGGCCGTCCACTTTTGTGGTAAACCCATGGGCGAAGATCCGGGTCAGGTTTTCGGGGGGCAGCCCCAGGCCCGTGTCCTCGACCGCCAGGCTGATGCGGTTCTCCCCTAGCCGCCGGATGCAAACGCGAATCACGCCCCTTTCTTCGTCTCCCTGCGTGATCGCCTGCTTCGCATTGCGTAAGAGATTGAGCAGAATCTGAAGTATCTGGTGCTTATCTGCCGCAATGGCCGGCAGGCTCTCGAAGTCCCGCTCTACCTTGATCCCATGGCGGACCAATCCCGGCTCGAGGATTCGGAGGGCGTCCTCCACCAAGTCGGACAGACAGATATTCTCGATCAGGCCGGAGACCTTGGCATAGCTCTGTTGAGTGGCCACAATCTGCTTGATATGACCGACGTGAGAGGAGAGCAGCTCCAACTCTTCCAGCCAACCGTCGCGCTCCGACTGGAAGTGGTCGCCGAGTTTTGCCAGGTAGGGGAGCACGCGCTGGCCCTTTGGGTCCGCCGCCAGGAACTCCGGGAGGTCGCCGGAGTGCTGCTCCAGCATNNGTGGCAATCTCGGCCATGCCCGCCCGGCGCGAGAGTTCGATGAGCCGCTGTTGAGCGGCGGCCAGGTCCGCGTGAGCCCGATCCTTGGCCTCGATCTGTTCCTGCAGTTCGCCGGTCCGGTCGAGCACACGCTGTTCCAGCGTTTCCTTGGCCTCGACCAATGCGCTCTGTACCCGCCGCCTGGCGATGGAGGCGCCGAGCATGTCGGCGACGGCCCGCAGGCTGTCCCTTTCGGCTGCTCCCCAGTCGCGCTTCTGGACGAAGTCGTCGAGCCCGAAATACCCCCACCACGCGCCCGCGACCACGATGGGGATCAAGATAAACGACTGGATGCGGGGGTCCATGGAGTCGCGAACCACCTTCTCCAGTCCGGCGCGCTTGCCGGTGACAATCCGGCCGGCGCGCAGAAGTTCGATCGAGTGGCGCACGCTTTCCGCCTGCCAGGGGAAGGAGTCCAGCGCTGCCTGGCTGGAGCGCGTGCCGGACGACGACCATTCCTCTTGCAGCACCAGCCGGCAAGGGCCATCCTGCGTGCCGTTCCTCCGCACGTAGGCGCGGCTGGCCCCGGTAGCCTGGCCAATCCTCTCCAGAACCTCTCTGGCCACGGCGTTGGGGTCGGTTGCGCTCAGAAACTGTTTGGCCGCGAAGCTCACGCTTTCGAGAATCTGGTTCCGGCCGAGGATGGTCTGGGCCATGCCGTTGAAAGCCTCCGCCAGGCGCTCGATCTCATCGCCGCTGCGCACTTCGGCGCGGGCGTGAAGATCCCCCTGAGCCACCTTCTCCACGGCGGCATGCAGGATGCGGATGGGCCGGACCAGGCGCGCGGCGTAGACGAGCGAGATCAACAGGCTCAGGCCGCTGCAGAGAACGGTCAGTGCTCCCGTGCTTCTATAGGTGCGCCACACGCTCTGGTCGTAGGCATCCAGCGACAGGCCGATGTGAATCCAGCCCCACTGGATGCCGCTGTAGTCGAACGGCAGGGCGTACTGGAAGACGCGGCGTCCGAACAGCGGCGAGGTGCCGATGGAACTGGCTGGCATTCGTGCCGCGGGGCGCCAGGCGTCTCCGAGTTTCTCGATCTTCCAGGCGGACCGGTCGACCACCACCGAGAAACCATCGTTCTTCGTCATGATCACGTAGTCGATCGCCTTATCGCCGGACAGAACCTGCATGGCCTGGTCCACCACTTCGGAATAGTCCTCCGAGACAGCGGCCCCCGCGGCAACCCCTCGAATCGAAACGGCGACGCCGCGAGCCTTCGATTCCAGGCTCAACTCGAACTCGCTCTTCTGTTCCGGAACGATGACCATGATAAAAACACCGAGGGTGACCAGGGTGACCAACCATCCCAGCAAGGTGATGCGCAGGGCAATGCCCTTCGGGAAGCGCATATCGTCAGTTCCTCTCCTTACCGCGGTCTGCCGGCTTGCTCTCCGCCACCGGTGCGAAGCCCGCCGGACGATTTGGCGGCGAACCAGGCAGCCGCGCGTAAGCTGTCCAGAGTTCGCGCGCCGGTTCGAGATCGCCTGGTTGGATACGCACCAAGCGATCCGTCTTGAAGACCATGAGCAGTTGACGGCCGCGCGGGTCCATGTGGAGCGCAAGCATTGCGTCAATCAGCTCCTTCTGGAACGGATGCGGTTCCACTGGCGTGGCGATTACGCTTTCGATCATGGGACGGGAGCGGGCGAGCACCCTGAGCTGTCCCAACTGAGGATTCATCTCCTTCGCCACATTCAGATTGATCTCGTCCACCACGCAAGCATCCACGGTGCCGAAGAACAGCGGCAAGATGCACGCCTGTGCCTTGTCAGGCGCTTTGATGGAGGCGAAGAACGACGCGGCGCGCCCAAGCTGCTCTTTGCCGAGGAGGACGTCCAGCCATGCCAAAGCGGTGTTGTGTCCGCCCCGCGAAGACACCAGGATGTTTTTCCCTCGCAGGCTGGCGATGGCGGTTGCCCCGGAGGAAGGGTTGACCAGCAACAAATAAGAGTAGAGTGCTCCTCCTTGCGCACTTCGGGAATCCGTCAGAAGCGGCACGACCAGGCGGCTGCTTTCGAGTTCCAGATAGTCGGTGATGCCCATCATCACGAGTTCCACGGAATGGCTCTCGAGGCGCTCCCGGATCTGCGCCACGCTGTCGACGATGTCAACCTTGGAGTCCAGGACAAAGCCTCTCTGTTGCCCCACCACGTCGAACCAGACTTTGAGCGCGGCGCGAGCATCGTTGCGGTTGACATTGTGGAACGTCTTACTGCTCGCGACCGCATAGAGGCGTGCGTGGCGGAGTTCGCGGTTCTGGGTGTCGACCGGCGTGCCTGGCTGTGCCACGGCGGCCGCGCCGGCGGCGCATAACACCGCCGCCAACAGGCGCAGCCGGATCCACCCAGCCGCCGAGCCCAGCGAAAACAACCGTGGATGTGCGCGGAGCGGCCTCATTCCCTATCCCCTTCGGCTCCCCGCGCCCCGCCGGCCGCGGGCGCGCTCCGCCCGATCGAGTACGCCGAGGGCGCCTGCCAGGCAACTGGCATCCGCGACCGCCATCTCATCGAATTGAAAGAGCGTCGCGAGTTGCCGGCCGGCCACGCTGGCGCGCAAACCCGTCAAGGCCTTTACGAATCTCTCTCGATTCACACCGTGGTAGTTCTTGTGGAACGCGTAGAAACACAGCACCATCGCGGGAGAACCGGCAATCGCGGTCAGGTCTTTGGCAACCTGCGGATTCAGCTCACACATGGTGTCGAAGCCCCGCTTCGTGGTCAGGCAGGCATCGGCCTGGCCAAAAAAAACCGGCAACACGACTCGCGAGGCCTTGGTGTCCGAAATCACGGAACCGAAGAATTGTTCGCTCGGGCCGAAATGCCCCTCATCCAGGATGGCAGTGAGCCAGGCCGGTGCGACGCACATCCTGGGGGCCTTCAACGTGCACAGCCGGCGTCCCCGCAGGTCGCCCAGATGCTGGATTCCGCTGTTTCGCTTCACCACCAGGAGGTAATGCTCCGGCCCCGCCTCACCGGCCCCGGCAATGATCTGGCTGGGATCCAACACATCGGCGATCTGCCGGTACTCGACGACATTCAGCGCCACGGAGTCCACCTGGCCGCTGCGAGCGCGGCGCAGGACCTCCTCGGTAGTGTCGAATACCTTCGGGTTGAATTCGATTACGACGTTCAAGTCCACCATCACCCGTTTGATCCAGATCGCCATGGCCGCCCTGGCGTCGTTCATATTCACGTCCGCCACGAGGGTCTCCGAGATAGCCACGCGGACCGGCGCGCCGGCGTCCGCGGCGGCCAGCGCTCCGGGCAGGCAGCGCCATGCCCCCAGCATCAGGGCGAGAGCGTGGCGTCGCGAACTGGTGGCGCTGCGGGTTTCGCTAACCGGTGCCGGCTTCCTGTTCTCAATGGCCATTCTCAGTCCTCGTGCTGCTATCCCTTTCGGCCCCCTGCACCCCGCCGGTTGCGGACACGCTCCGCCGTGTCGAGTATGCTGAGCGCGCTTGCCAGACAACGGGCATCCCGGACCGTCAGGTCATCGAATTGAAACAGCGTCGCGAGTTGCCGGCCGGCCGCGCTGTCGAGCAGAGCTGTGTGAACCTTGATAAACCTCTCTCGGCTCGGATTGTGGTAATTCTTGCGGAATGCATAGAAACACATCACCATCGGCGGAGAACTGGCGATCCCGGTCAGGTCCTTTCCAACCTGTGGATTCAACTCGCACATCGTGTCGAAGCCCCGTTTCGAGGTAAGGCAGGCGTCGGCCTGGCCAAAAAAGACCGGCAACACGACTCGGGAGACCTTGGTGTCGGTAATCACAGGACCGAAGAACTGTTCGATCGGGCCGAGATGCCTCTCATCCAGGATGGTGGAGATCCAGGCATCGGCGACGCACATCTTGGGGGCCCTCAACATGCACAGCCGGCGTCCTCGCAGGTCACCCAATTGCCGGAATTCGCCATTCCGCTTCACCAGCAGGAGGTACTGGTCTGGTCCCGAGGCGCCGGCGCCGACGATCAATTCGCTCGGATCCAACAGGTCGGCGATCTGCCGATACTCGACGACATTCAGCGCCAGGGCGTCCAACTGGCCACTGCGCAGGCGGCTCAGGATTTCCTCGGTGGTGTCGAACACCTTCGGGGCGAGTTCGATTACGACGCCCAAGTCCGCCATAATCTGTTTGATCCAGAGCCGCATGGCGGCTCGGGCGTCATTCAGATTCACATCCACCACCAAACTCTCTGAGATCGCCATGCGGACCGGTGCGCCGGCGTCCGCGGCGGCCAGCGCTCCGGGCAGCCAGCGCCAGGCCCCCAGCATCAGGGCGAGGGCGTAGCGCCGCGGACTGGTGGCGCTGCGCGTCTCGCTGACCGGTTCCGGCTTACCGTTCTCAATGGCCATTCTCAGTCCTTGTGCTGCTATCCCTTTCGGCTCCCGGCTCCATGCCGGCTGCGGACACGTTCCGCCGCATCGAGTACGCTGAGCGCGCTAGCCAGGCAACTGCCATCCCGAACCGTCAACTCATCGAATTGAAAGAGCGTCGCGAGCTGCCGGCCAGCCGCGCTGCTGCGCACACCCGAGTAGACCTTTGCGAATCTCTCTCGATTCACACCGTGGTAGTTCTTGTGGAATACATAGAAAATCACGACCATGGCGGGAGAACTGGCGATCGCGATCAGGTCTTTGGCAACCTGTGGATTCAACTCGCACATCGTGTCGAAGCCCCGTTTTGTGGTCAGGCAGGCATCGGCCTGGCCAAAAAAAACCGGCAACACCACTTGCGAGACCTTGGTATCCGTAGTCGTAGGACCGAAGAACTGTCCGCTCGGGCCGAGATGCCCCTCATCCAGGATGGTAGNNCCGCTATTTCGCTTCGCCAGCAGGAGGTACTGCTCCATTCCCGCCGCGCCGGACTCGGCAATAATCTCGCTGGGGTCCAACACGTCGGCGATCTGCCGGTACTCGACGACATTCAGCGCCACGGCGTCCAACTGGCCACTGCGGGCGCGGCGCACGATCTCCTCGGTAGTGTCGAATACCTTTGGGTTGAATTCGATCACGAGGTTCAAGTCCACCATCATTCGTTTGAGCCAGATTGCCATGGCCGCTCGGGCGTCGTTCATATTCACATCGACCACCATGCTCTCCGAGATCGCCAGGCGGACCGGCGCGCCGGCGGCCAGCGCTCGGGGCAACCAGCGCCCGGCCCCCAGCATCAGGGCGAGGGCGTGGCGCCGCGAACTGGCGGCGCCGCGGGTTCCGCCGGCCGGCGCCGGCTTCATGTTCCCGATGGTCATTCTTTGCCCTCGGGCTGCGGTTTCGAACTCACCTTCGCGGCAATTTCCTTTCCCACCACCAATGAGATCTGCGACTCGATCGCCACCAAGTCGTAGCGTGCCTTGAGATACTGCGCGGTCATCAGGGCCTCGAATAATTGGGCCCGGATTACCTTTTCCGTCTCCACCAACTCGCTCTGATAGGCCCGCGAGGTCAAGTCGCGGTTTTCCCGCGCGGCCACCATCGCCCGGCTGGCAGCCTGATAGGTTTTGGAGGCCGCATCGAGAGCTAGAAACGACGCGCGGAGTTGGAGCCCGATGCCCTCGCGCAGCAGCAACTTTTCCTCTTTGAGCCTGGCCACCCGGGCGAGGGCTTCGGCCACCTTGTTCCTGGTCAGGAATCCATCGAAGAGGGGGATCTCCAGACCCACCCCGATGCTCCAGCCCGCCTTGTTCTCCGCGGTGGCCATACCTGCCGTATAGCTGTTCCACCAGCGGTGCAACTCGCCTGTCAGCGCGACCTTGGGGTAGTAGCCGCTACGCGCGGTCGTGACGGCGCCACCCAACGCTCTGAGGCCGGCTTCGACTTTCGCCCAATCGGGGTTGAATTCGTAGGCCGTGCCGACCAATTCGTCCAGATTACCGGCGAAAGGCCGATAAGGCAGCTCTTCCGCGGAAGGGCGCACCGTGGCATTCCAGGCGAGACCCATGGTGTAGGCCAGGGCGGCTTCGGCAGCAGCCTCGTTCTTGGCGAGTTCGGCGACCATGGATCGGATCGTCTCGACCATCACCAGATTGTCGAGGTAGTCCGTCTTGTTGACCTTTTCGGCCTTGTTCTTGTAGAGGGATTCCGTCAGTTCGAGGGTCACTTCCATGCGCGCCAGGGTGTCGTCGCCCACCTGGTGCAACTGGCGCGCCAGCAGGGCTCCGTAATACATCCTCACGACGCTGTCGGCCAGTTCCAGATCGGTCCGCCGCACCTCGGCTTGCGCGGCCTCGACTGCGCCCAGAGCCTGCTCCCGATAGCCCTTCCGCATGCCGCCGTCAAACAGCAGCCAGGTCAGATTCCCGGATGCGGCAAAGTTCTCCGGATTGAGGAGCTTGACGTTCTGCTGGGGTATGGGGAACACCTGCGTCGCCGTGGTGATGCTCTGCCCTGGAAAGCTGACCGGCATCTGGACGGCCACGGGCGGGAATCCGGGACCGAAAGCGTTGGCGGGAATCGTGACCGCGGCCGTGCCGCCCGGAACGGCGATGGTCTGAGAGGGGACATACATCGTTCCGGCCGGGAAAATGAAGTTGGCCGCCTCGTCGAGGCGAAACCATCCGGCCTTGGCATTCACCTGCGGCCAGTAGCCCGCCAGGGCCTGACGATGTTGGGCTTCGGCCATCGCCACCGCAAAACGGGACGCGGGACGCTGGTGGTTCTTGTCCATGGCGATGCGCAGGCAGTCCTCGAAGGAAAGGACCTGGGGGACAGCGAGGCCGGGGGGCGGCGTCTCGTCCGCGACGCCGGGGTACAGCGCGGCGGCGGCGCCGAGTGCGGCAAGTAAAAAGCGGGCGGGTGCGGAAGTCATCGGGATTCTCAATCACCTCTGTTCAAACCGGCCCGCGTGCAGCCGGTAGAGTTACGAGGCAGGCGGCACCGCCTGCCCCACCGGCCAGCGTGCAGCCGGTAGAGTCACTCCTGTACAACCTATCGGCCGTTTTCACGGAAAGATTAGAGGAATTTCTTGTTTTTCAGGTAGTTACCGGGCCAGAACCTGACTCCTCGGGACGCACTCTAGTGCACGCCGCCAAGCGTCCCGATGAGTCGGGACNNGGCACGAGTGCCTGCGCCACGTGAAGTTATTGTGGCGGTCGGCCCAGCTTCCCGAGAAGGTACCTGGCCGCTTGCGCGGCAGCCTGGTCCGGGTCGGGCCTGGGCAAAATCTCCGCGGTCAGGTAGCCATCGTAGCCAATGTCCGCGAGGATTTGGAAGATCTCATCGAACGGCAGGTGACCCCACCCCGGCGCCAGCCGGTTGCTGTCCGCCACGTGGACATAACCGATGTGGCCGCCCCCGGACCCTGCCGGTATTTACCTTCGCGAAGACTTGCCCGGAGGAAATGCAGGGGATCTCGAGACCGCGGGGCCGGCGACCGCGATGCCGATCTTCACGGGATCTCGGCCGCCGCGAGCGCCACCGCCTCCGCTTCGATATGGTCGGCGGAGATGCCGTGCTTGCGCATCAGGGCGGCCCAATCGCCGGATTCCGCGAAGGTGTCCTGGAGGCCAATCATCCGCATGAGGGCCGGCACGCGCTGGGCCAGCGTTTCGGCCACGGCGCTTCCGAGGCCGCCGAAGATGGTATGCTCCTCCACGGTGAGGACCTTCCGGGTTTTGCGCGCGGAGGCGGTGAGACCTTCGGCGTCGATCGGTTTGATGGTGGATACCTCGAGCAGGTCCACGGATACGCCGCGAGCCGCCAGCCGCGAGGCGGCCTCAATGGCCATGAACGTCGGGACGCCGCACACGGCAATGGTCAGATCGTGGCCATCGCGCAGCTTGCGAATCTTCCCGAGTTGCAGCGGTTCGGCGCCGGCGAAGAGCACCGGGGTAGGGTTTCGGCACAGGCGGATGTAAGTAGGGCCATCGCGCCGCAGCGCCAATTCGAGCGCCTGGCGCACCTCGACGGCGTCCCCTGGCACGATGACCGCCAGGTTGGGCATGGCTCGCATGACGGCCAGGTCGAGAATCGACTGGTGACTGGCGCCATCGTAAGAATCCGAGAGGCCGGCGTAATTGCCGGCCAGAATCACGGGGAGATTGTTATAGCAGATGATGTTGCGAATCTGGTCGGTAGCTTTCAAATCGAGGAAGATCGCGAATGTGCTCGCAATGGGCCGCAGGCCGCAGGTTGCCAGGCCGGCCGCGACGTCGGTCATGTTGGCTTCCGCCACGCCCATGTTGAAGAATCGGTCCGGATATGCTTTTCCGAAAGGCGCGGTGCGGGTGCTGGTGGCCACATCCGCATCCAGGACCACCATCTCGGGGTGATCCGTTGCCAGGGCGAGGAGCGCGTCCCCGAAAGCTTCGCGCATTGCCACGGAGTTCACGGTCATAGAGCCAGCTCCAGTTTCCCGAGGGTCTCGAGAAGTTCGGTTCGAGCCTTGGCATAGGTTTGGTCGTCGACTACCGCCCCGTGCCAGTGGGCGTTGTCCTCCATAAAAGAGACGCCCCGGCCTTTATGGGTCTTGTAGATCACCGCCGCCGGGAATTGAGTTTGTAGCCTGGCCCAATCCAGGGACGCGAGGACCTCGGCGGCGTTGTGGCCGTCATAGACCACGGGCGCGACATTCCAGTTGAAAGCGCGGAGTTTCTCGGGCAGAGGGTCCATGGGCATGATGATGTCGCTGGGGCCGTCGAGCTGGACCTTGTTGTAATCGACGAGCGCGACCAGGCGCGGCGGCTTGAATTTGGCGGCGGCCATGATGGCCTCCCAGGTCTGGCCTTCGTTGAGGTCGCCGTCGCCTATCAGGACGTAGGTCCAGTAGCTCTTCCCGAGCAAGCGCGCGGCCAGGGCCATTCCGAGAGCAACGGAAGTGCCGTGTCCCAGCGAGCCGGTGGACATCTCCACGCCGGGGGTCTTGTGCATGCACGGGTGGCCCTGTAATCTGCTGTCGAGCAGCCGGAAGCTGGCCAGTTCCTCAGTGGGGAAGTAGCCCCGGTTGGCGAGCACGGTGTACAACATGCAAGAGGCATGTCCTTTGCTGACCACCAGGCGATCCCGATCCGGCCAATTCAGATCGTCGGGCCGGATGTTCATGGCGTCAAAGTAGAGCGCGACCAGCAACTCGGCGGCGGAGGCGGCTCCACCCCAGTGGCCGGTGCCCCGGTCGTGCAGGATGTCCAGCACCTTGACCCGGAATTCCTGGGCCAGGTACTGGACCATCGCGGATTTCTTGTCTCGTCTTTTCTCCCGGACCACGGCGTCGCAATCCAATCGTGGCCGGGTAGCAATGCTCCCCATGTGTCCTCCCCCGGCCGCGCTGGGTGCGAAAAGGAAGCGCAGCCGCCGGTTGTAAGCCGAAGCTCCAGTCTAGCAGGCGCGGCTCGGAAACGCGGCCACCGCAGCCCTCGGTTATGATGAACTGTCAGCCTGGCGCCAAGTCGAGCCTGGCTGGCAGCGAGGTCGCAATGCACTTGTTCTCTCGAAGCCGGCTTCTGCCGGCGTTATTTCTGCTGATGGGCGCGAATGCGTGGAGCGCCACGCCGGTGTTCAACGTTGTGGATTACGGCGCGCACAACGATGGTTCGGCGCCGGCTACGGAAGCGATTCGCTCGGCGATTCAGGCGGCCAAGACCGCGGGCGGGGGAACGGTGTACTTTCCGGCCGGACAGTATGTCAGCGGGCCGATCGAGCTGGTGAGCAACCTGGTGCTCCATATCGACGCGGGGGCCACGCTGCGGTTCCCGGCCACCCGGCTTCCGTTCACAAGAGGGAGGGAGCAGGGCATCGAGTGCATTACGCCGGTGCCATTGATCGGAGGGCGGAACCTGGAAAACGTCACCATCACGGGGCGGGGCGTGCTCACCACGGATAACGCCGAGTGGCTCAAGCTCATGAGCCGGCAACGGGCCTCCTCCGCCGATCCCGGCTCCGCCTTTGGGGCCGCCTGGGAGCACCTTCTGCAATTGTTGGAACTGCGGAAACCCATACCCGAGGAGGAGTACCAGAAGGCCGCGCCGGAACTGCGGCCCTCGTTCGTTCGCACCATGGACAGCAAGAACGTTCTGATCGAGGGCATTCACTTTGTGGGATCGTCGATGTGGACGATCCACCTTCTGTACTCGGACAACGTGGTGGTTCGCGACGTCATTATCGAGACCTATCCGGGGGTGCATACCGATGGCATCGGCGTGGATTCCAGCCGGAACGTGCGGATTTCCAATTGCTATATCGACACCGGCGACGACGGCATCGTTCTGAAATCGGGGAAAGACGCCGACGGGCTGCGCGTCAACCGGCCGACCAAGAACGTGTCCATCACCAATTGCACCGTGCACCGCGCGCATGGCGCGGTCACGCTGGGCAGTGAAACCTCGGGAAGTATCCGCAACGTGGTGGCGAGCAATATCACCTGCAATGGCACCCAGATGGGCGTACGCATCAAGAGCCGGCGCGGGCGCGGCGGAGTGGTGGAAGACCTCAGATTCGATAACTGGACGATGGAAGACGTCGGGCAGGCGATCAATGTCACAAACTACTACATCATGGAAGGCGAAGTCAGAACTTCCGAAGAGCCCGTTTCGGACCGGACGCCGGTGTTCCGCAATATCGCCATCAGCAATATGACCATCAACCGTTCGCGGGTGGCGATCAACATCGAAGGGCTGCCGGAGATGCCGATTTCGGGGCTGCGGATCAGCAACGTGATGGCGTCGGCGAAGGCCGGAATGAAAGCCGACAACACGGTGGCGCTGGAATTGCACAACGTGCAGGTGAACGCGGACGACGGGCCGGCCTTCCTGGTTCGCGATTCGAAGGAACTGGAACTGGATGCCGTGTCCACGCGCAAGCCGTTGCCGGGAGCGCCGGTGATCCGGCTGGACCGCTGCCCCGGCGCCATCGTGCGGGGGAGCAAGGCGTTTGCGGGCACGGGCACGTTTCTCTCGGTGGGACCGGGCGAGATGAAGAGCATCGTGAGCCAGGGGAACACGCTCGGCAACGCGCGCCAAGCCGCCGAAGAAGCGGCGGCAAAGTTCTGGCAGGCGACCGAGCCCGCCACGGAAGGGGAAAGGAATTGAGGCCCTTGGCAGGGCGGCATTGCGCCTCTGGCGCAGCAGCCCTGTCCCGTGAACGCAGTCGACGGTCAACCATCGTTGATGGGAGGGGCTTCGAAGGAGAGGATAATAGTCTCATGCTCAAATTTGCAGCGAATCTTTCGATGATGTTTAACGAGGTGCCGTTCCTCGACCGGTTTTCCGCGGCGGCGGATGCCGGCTTCCAAGGAGTGGAATACCTGTTTCCATTCGAGTTCCCAGCGGAGGCCATCGAAGAGCGGCTTCGCAACCACCACCTGGAGAACGTTCTTTTCAATCTCGCTCCCGGCAATTGGAGCGCGGGTGAGCGAGGCATCACCTGTATTCCCGGACGGGAATCCGAGTTCCGGCAGAGTGTCGAGACGGCCATCTCGTACGCCACCCGGCTGAAGACCAGCCGCGTGCACGCCATGGCGGGAATCGTCCCCGCGGGGGCGGATCCGGCTGCCGTTGAAGCTACCTACATCGCGAATCTGCGGTACGCCGCCGGGAAGCTGGCCGCGCACGGCATCACGCTTCTGATCGAGGCGATCAACACACGGGATATGCCCGGGTTCCATCTCAATACCCAGGCCCAGTCTTACGCCGTCTGTGCCGCGGTCGACGCCCCCAACATCAGGATGCAGATGGATCTCTACCATATGCAGATCATGGAGGGGGACCTCACCATGAAACTGCGAAAGTACATGCCGCACTGCGGACATATACAGGTGGCCAGCGTACCGGACCGGCATGAACCGGGCAGCGGCGAAGTCGATTACGGGTATCTCTTCGGCGTTCTGGAAGAGCTGGGCTACGACGGATGGATCGGCTGCGAATACCGTCCGGCCGGGAAGACGGCGGACGGGCTGGGGTGGTTCCGCGCGGCCACGAAGTAGGCGCCAATAGGCGATTACGGCGGGCCAGGATGCTGGTTCGCCGGAACCCAGTCTTCGGCCTGAGGCCGCGCAGTGCGGCTGATGCCGGCACCCGGTGGCCGCCGGGGGCTCTTTTGAGGCGAACTAACCGAGCGGTACCCTCGTATGGTATGGAGTAGCGATCCAGGAGACGGAAGAATGTTTTGCGATCGTTGTGGGACCGCGTTGCAGGAGTTTCAGCGTTTCTGTCCGAGGTGCGGCAAAGGTGTGGGCGCCGTGCCGCTGATGCCGGTCGAGAGCCGGATTGCCGGCCACGTCCGCCTGCTGGGGATATTCTGGCTGGCCATTTCCGCGTTTCGCCTGCTTCCAGGCCTTGCCCTGGTGTCGATTTTCCGGTACGGGTTCCCGTTCTTTACACCGGGTGTTCCAGGCTTTGTGCACGGCTTGATGCGGGGTTTGGGCGGGCTGTTGCTGGCGGGCGCCGTGGTAGGCATTGTGGCGGGTTGGGGATTGCTGGAACGGCAACCCTGGGCGCGCATGCTGGCCATTGTTCTGGGGTGCTTCAGCCTGCTGGACATGCCATTCGGCACGGCGCTGGGCATCTACACGCTGTGGGTCCTGCTGCCGGCCAGGTCGGAAGAGGAATACCGCCAGATCGCGCGAGCGGCGTAGACCCGAGGGCGGGGCCTACTGCTTCTCTAAGACCAGCTTGTGGTCGTCCTCACCCATGCTGCTCTTGAAATGCCGGACGATGGTCAGCGTCTTGCCGTCGTCCGAGAGCGTCCACTTCTCCTGCCCGGTGAACTCGCTGTCGCCGAACTGCCCCTTGGTGTCGATCAAGAGCGTGTCGCCGTCCCACTTCAAGGTGCTCTTAATAGGACTGCCGAACATCTCGTTGGTGCACTCCTTGCCGTCCGTGGTGTAGTTCGAGTCGAATTCGAAATCGCCCTGGTCGCCGGACTGCTTGACGTGGCTGGCGAGCTTCGGATCTGCGTGGGTAATCTTGTTCGTCATGCCGCTCGGCGCGGGCATCTGGCCGAAGCTGCTCTTGGAAACGTTCAACTTCCAATCTCCGCTGAAGTTGGGCTTAGCGAGCACGGGCAGAGCCGCCAGCGCCAGCACCGCGAGGCTCATCAGATAACGATTGAATGCCATATCGACAACACCTTTCGGTCTGGACAATGCCAGACCTACATGGTAGCGCAGCCGGCGGTTTTCGCGGGGATCGGACGTACGGGCGGACGGGCGGACGGGCGGCCCAGGGCGGGGCGGCCAGGCAGTGTATACTAAATGGGACCTGGG